>JAFQXD010000033.1 GCA_017407115.1 Methanobrevibacter sp.
ATTCTTGTTTAATTTTTTGTTCCGAAATCATATAAAAAACTTACGAAAATCAAAACCTGATTTAAGAAAAATATAACACTGTTATTAAATATGGAAATTTATAAAAATTTTCACCAGGAATATCTTAAGTTTCTAGGAATGAAAATAAGAAAAAAGAATTAAAGTCTAATAAAAATATTATTAGCCATCTCTAATGGAATATTTAACTCTTCATTTTCAATGATAACCCTATAATCAGTACCGGTAATGTTTTGGTCAAAACTATAGGTCAGATGATTTCCCACTTTAATGTCTAGATTTGCAATATCATCCAGAAGTTCATCGTTTCCCCTAATAAAAGAGATTATCCCTTCAGTATCTGCGGTTAACTCGGAAATTGATAAAAGATTAAATTTTCTGTTCATGACTTTGTCAAAATCCTTTTGTGAATAACAATCCTGACAGCTTTCAAAATCAAAATTACATGCTGGAATAATATTGTTTTCGGGACATACATCTGGATTGTTCAACATTGTGCACAATGCCCTTTCGGCTTCATCAGACAATGTGTGTTCCATTTCACAGGCCTGTTCATGGATATTTTCCTCCTTGATTTTTAAAACATCCATAAGGAACTTTTCCAAGATTCTATGTTTTCTGGTAATTTTTTGAGCAATTTTCATACCTTCATCAGTCAAAGTGGCGCCTTTATATGGAGTGTATTCAATATAACCTAAATTTTCCAATTTTTTAAGCATTTGTGTTACACTACCTGGAGCAATACCTAAATCGCTTGATAAAGTTGTTGTTGAAACTTGTTCCCCATTGCTTCCGTTACGATAGAGAACTTCCAAATATTCCTCAATGTTTTCACTAATTTTTTCTCCAGCCATGAAATCACCTAAATTATATAGTTATTAGAAATTATATAATTAAAAGTATAAAAAAGTTTTGGTATGCCTAAATATTAGTGAAAATAAAATAAAAAAAGATTAGTTAATTAATAATTAGATTAATCAACTATTTAAATATTTTTTAGAATGAAATACCTGAATAAATTCCGTTGAGTGAGAATGAATTGGTATTCCAATTTACTACATTTCCAAATGAGTTCCTATTACTTGTAGCATCAGCCACATACCATGTTCCATCAACTAAAATTTGAGCCCAAACGTGCCCATAAGTACTTCCACTTAATGTGAAGTAACAGGTTCCATGGACATATCTGGCTGCAAGACCTGCAGTTCTTGCCATTGCAATAACCAGATGCGCCTGATCAACACAGTTACCTGTTTTTGCAGACAATGTTCCTGCAGCACCATATCTGGTGTTGTAATAGAAACTGTAAGAAACATAATCCCTTACATAATTATAGATTGCAACCGCTTTTTGGTAATCAGTTGTTAAACCTTTTGTAATAGTATCAACGACAGTTTTAATAGCTGCATTACCCACTTGACAATTAGTTGAAGATCTTAAGTAAGCTGTAAGGTCAGAGATTTTATTTTTCTCATTTAAACCTGAACCTGTAGCTGATGTACTTGGAGTGCTGCTGCTTCCGGAATCGGAAGTGATTACCACATAATTTGGCAATTGTCCATTAGTATTATAATAAGCTAAGATACGTGAGAATGAATCAACCAATTCTGAATAAATAATTTTACCCACATCGGAAGATGCATAGTTAGGTGCCAGTTTATTATTACTGATGAATTTTGCAACGTTATTAGCTACAACAATATAGTTTTCTTTGGTTAACTGTTGAGAAGTGATAGTATCACCATTTGGAGATTCAGGAGAACTTACTCCACTGACATATTTAATATCAGCACTGTTTGAATTTCCAATCTGATAAATGGCTTGACTCATCACATACAAGAATTCAGGCAAGGTGAATGTAATTCCACCAGTAGTAACTGTTTTTGGAAGTGCACCATTTGTTGAATAATAGTTTTTCAAATTAGTAGCACCAGTCAGTACATTCTTAATTGAAATAGTCTTAGCTGTTGTGGAGCTAGAACTTGAACTTGAACTGGAACTAGAACTTGATGAACTGCTTGAAGATGATGAAACTTCTTTAATATTAACATAGCCCGGCAATGCATTATTCTCTTTATAATAGGCTAAAATTCTAGCAAATGCATCAACCAAATTCTCATATTTGATATTTCCTAAAGTTGAAGTAGCATAATTAGGCGCCTGCTCATTTGATGAAATGAAACTTACCAATCTGGATGCAACATCAACATAATCATTTTTAACTAATTGGCCTGCAGCATTTCCGCTTGAACTTGAAGGAGCAGAAGCTGATACTGGCAATACTTGAGTAGTTTTTCCTGCATTTATATACACGACAGCCTGTGCCATCATATATAAGAATTGGGAAGTTGAATATGATACTCCTCCAACACTAACAGTTGCAGGCACTGTGCCTTTAGATGCAATAGTGCTTTTTAAACTAGAAGCTGCAGTCAAGATATTTGCAATAGTTACAGAACCAGTAGTTGGAGTTGCTGAAGTAGCATCTAAACTATTAAAGTTAACAAAATTGGATAATCCCCATCTGAACAATACTGAACCGGTTGCACCTGCATTGATTGAAGCCTGAACATCCTTGGTAATGTCAGTCAATGAAAGTTTGGCAGTATTGGAATCTGAATTGTAAGACTGTAATCCTGCCCAAATCTTAGCTCCTTTGGAATTGTCTACAAACCATTTTGTGGTTGAAGAAATCCATGTAGTGGTTTTACCGTAATTTCCTTTGTAAATCATAGGAACAATTACATCCATATATGTACTGAGAGCTGAGAAATCCTGACCGTAATAATAAATATTGCTTGTTGTTTCAGGCATTATTGCACATGAAACAATGAGATTAGGATAAAGTTTGTGAAGAGTTTCGGAAGCTGTTTTTGCAAATTGGCTGATAGCTGCTGTACCGCCTGTAGTTTTATAAGCAGTACCAGGGTATCTTAAATAATCAAAGTGAACCCCAGAAATACCTTTAAGGGCAGCATATCCTTTAGCTTCATCTATAATTTCGTTGAATAATGCAGTATTTGGAGATCCGTTTTTAACAGGATTGATCCAACCGCCATCATAGAAAGTCTGCATCCAAATGTGAACCCTCATTCCTAAAGAGTTTGCACTGGCAATCCATGATTCAACAGCTGATTTACCATGCAAAGTAATTGCATAATAATTCAGGAATAAATCTGTAGTGCCTTTAGATGCAAGAGCACTTAAGTCAACCTTTTTCATATCTCCACCGAAAACCCAATAACCGTAACCGTTGGAGATTGATTTTTTAACAACACTGATTTTAATGCTTGCAGTACTTGAACCGTAATCATCATCACCAGTAGCTATAAATCCATAGGATACAGTGTACTCTCCAGTACCGAGAGTTGAATTGATTGTAGCATAACCTTTTGAATCGGTAGTGCCAGTATAGGTTTTTGAGTTAACAGTCACTTTAATAAGTTTTCCGGACACAGGTTTTTTGTTAGCGTCCAATAATAATAATTTATAAGTTTGAGTACCTTGATAGAAAGATGTTCCACTTTGCCAGGTTAAGGAAGTAGATGTTCTTTGCTTAACTGTAATTTGAGAAGAATCAGATTTTGAATTAAGAACTGAATCTCCACCGAATGCATAATTAATTGTATATTTTCCAATATCTAAGTTAATTGGTAATTCAGCAATACCGCTGCCATCAGTAGTCTTAACATATTTGGCACCATTAACTGTGAAAGTTACATTTTTGTCGGCTAAAGGTATACTACCTGATGTTAAAGCAACTTTAAATGAGTTGCCTGAGCCTTTTCCGAAAGTAGTGCTACTTTTAACTGTAAAAGTAGGTGTTTTACTTGGAAGAATAGTGACTTTGCTTGAAGTACTTGATGCCTTGTAGAAAGAATTTCCATCGAATGTGTATTTAACTGTGTATGTGCCTCCATTTAAATTAGGCAATGTTAAATATGCATACCCGTTAGAATTGGTATGGGCAGTATAAGTTTTACCATTAACATTGAATTTGATAGTTTTTCCAGCGCCTGGTGCATAGCCTAAACCATTTAGCAATTGAACCTTGATTTTATTAGCATTTCCTTTAATAAAAGTATAATCACTAGCAGTTAACTTGGAAGTGGTTGATCTTACCACCTTAACATTATTGGTTTTGGTTAAACCGTCAGTATTGTAACATGTGATTTTATATGTACCCACATTAAGATTTGTAATCGCTAGACTGGCTACACCATTAGCGTTTGTTTTTGCTGTATAAGTTTGACCATTAATCCTAAACTTGATATTCTTGTTAGCTAAAGCATTACCATTGCTATTTAAAAATGTTGCATAGAATCTTTTCCCATCTGTATATACCTTAGTAACATCACTGGCCTTAATTGTTGATAGAACCTTAAACTTGTTAGTTACCTGATAGTTGGTAACAGGATTAGTTGCAACAACATTATAAGTGCCAGGTTTAAGATCAATTGCGATAGAAGCAACACCGTTAGCATTAGTTTTTACAGTATTTGTAACACCATTCACGACAATTTTAACATTGGTGTTAGCTAAAGCCTTTCCATTCATGTCTGTAAAAGTTGCTGTATATTTTGTGCTTCCTTTATAATATTTAGTAATATCACTTGATTTGATGGTATCCGCAAGTTTAACAGTGGAAGAAACATCACCTGCTGCACCATACACTTCATCATCAGAAGATACAGATAAGCTGGTAACCCCATTTGTACCACCAATCGCATTCGTTATTGTTGATAAAGTATTTGAATTGTCAGATTCTAAACCTTCTTCACTTGATAGAGAAACTTTAGATGAATCATTATCAACATTTGAATCACTAGATACAGAAATCTCTGATGAATCAGTAGTTTTCTCCAATGGGACTGAACCATCTGATGTGTCATCTACTAAGCCAATAGCATATGAATCTGTAACATTTACTTCACTCGCACATACTGCACTAGCAGAAAAAATTATTACAAGTGCTAAAAATGCAGTGAGTAATAACTGTTTTTTCAAAATATTTTACCTCCATAACAATTTTTTAAAGTTTCAGTGAGTTTACATTCTCACTTCAACAATATTTATTACAAATATGTTATATAAACCTTTTTATTTAGAAAAAAGCATTATACTCTTTTAATTTTTAAAAATAAACTTAAAACTTAATGAAAATAAAGAATTAAGTAAAATTATACTTGAATAAGACTCTAAAAGGATTAAACCATATGAAACTATATTTAAAGTAACTTAATATTATTAAAGTAAAAACAGTAATGTCAAAGGTTATATAATAAAATAACATATAATTTAAAGCTATGATAATGAAAAACATTGATTTAAGTTTAGTTAAAATAAAAAACAAATAATATAATCGATTATAATTAAAAATAAGTCTTAAAAATAAAAAAAAGAAAAATGTAAAAAAATTTTACATCATTGGAGGCATTCCACCCATTCCGCCTGCACCAGGCATCGGTGGCATACCGCTTGCATCATTACCTGACTCATCAGGTCCGGTTGAATTCAATGCATTTCTTGCTGCAATCATATCATCAATACGTAAAATCATTTCACAAGCTTCACCAGCAGATTGAAGCGCTTGGATTTTAACTCTTAAAGGTTCAATGACACCAGCGTCTTTCATATCTACTACTTCGCCTGAAAATACATTTATACCAATGAATTTGGATTCTTCGTGAGCAGCTTTTAAATCAGCAATCAAGTTTATAGTATCCAAACCTGCATTTTCAATTAATGTTCTTGGAATAACTTCTAAAGCTTCAGCATATTTTAAAATAGCTAATTGTTCTCTTCCACTTACAGATTCACCATATTCTCTTAACTGTTTAACCAAGTCGATTTCACAAGCTCCTCCACCAATGAGAACTTTACCTTCTTCAATGGTTGCTGCAACTACTCCTAAAGCATCATCCAATGCTCTTGAGATTTGTTCGGTCACGTAACGAGTACTGCCCCTTAATACAATAGAGGAAGCTTTTGGATTTTCGCATTCTTCGATGAAAGTCAATTCATGGTCGAATAATTTATCAAGATATACTTTACCTGCAGAACCTAACTTGTCTTCAGACAAATCTTCAATGTCGGTTACGAGTTTTGCACCAGTAGCCTTTTCGATTCTTTCCATATCAGATTTTTTAACTCTTTTATAAGCCATAACTCCTGCTTTTTTCAGGTAGTGTTCTGCTAAATCATCAATACCTTTTTGACAGAACAATACATTAGCTCCGGAATCAATAATTTTATCGACTAAATCTTTAATCATTTGCTCTTCGTTTTGTAAGAAAAGTTCGAATTGATCAGGAGAAGTGATGTCTATTTTAGAATCAGTGTTGATATTTTTCAATTCAATAGGGTATTTCATGATAGCAATTTTAGCATCATTGACTTCTTTTGGCATGTTTTTGGACACAGGAGTGTTATCAATTACGATACCTTCAGCCAAAAATGAATCTTCTACAGAATCTCCGGAAACTCTTTGAATGTTAATATTGTCAATGTCAGATTTTCCATCTTCTTTAATTCTTAAAGCTGCTTCTACAACCAAATCAGCTAAATGGTCTTTTGCATAATCTGAACCTTTACCACTCATTGCGGTTACTGCTACTTTTTTGAGAGTTTCTTCATCTTCTGCATCAATTGCAATATCATTTAAGAGTTCAACAGCTTTTGCTGTTGCATTTCTAAATCCTTTAACAACAACAGATGTTGCAATACCATCATCTAATAATTCTTCAGCTTTAGCTAATAATTCACCTGCAATAACAACAACGGAAGTGGTTCCGTCTCCTACAATATCTTCTTGTTTTTTTGCGGTTTCCACAAGCATTCTAGCTGCAGGCTGGTTGATTTCCATTTCTCTCATGATAGTTGCACCATCGTTTGTGACGGTTACGTCACCTAATGAGTTAACTAACATTTTGTCCATACCTTTAGGACCTAAAGTAGTTCTTACAATACCAGCTAACACCTTAGCTGCAGTGATATTCATTCTTAAAGCATCTCTTTTTGAATATCTTTCAGTCCCTTCAGGAAGGATAAATATTGGTTGATTTGCCATTTCATAATCACCTTTAAAATTTTTAAATAAAATAATATAAAACTAAGTTTTTATACAATATTAATATGGATTAGAAGTTATATAAAAATATTGCCCATTAAAGTAACTTAAGGTGTTTTAATGTATGAAGAAATAATAAGTGAAATCAAATCTAATTTAGGTGAAAACAAGGAACTGAACAAAAAATACCTATCCTCCCAAATTGAAAAATACGTTGACCACCCAAACAGCAAAGAAATAACAAGAGAAATTTCCAGAATGATGTGGGACTGCCTAACAGAAGAAGAACAAAACGAATTTGCGCAAATATCCCAAAACGATAATCAGATAATCGATATTTTAAATGAAATTACACCAGACATAGAAAGCGGAGAATATGAAACTGCACTGAAAAAACTTGACAGATTTATTGAAAGCTTTCATCCCATCTTTGAAGATGACGAGAAAAGTGAATATCATTACTTCACAAATCTCCTTGAAGAGATATTATTCAACAAATATGTTGGTGCTGAAAAAACCGTAAGATACATTCCAGACAACCAACCGTTACTTGATTTATACTATATTTACGGATTTCTCCTTTTGGAAACAAATCAAATTGACAAAGCCGAACAATACCTTAAAAAATCCATTAAAATCAATCCAGTATCATCAAGAATAATTCTGGAGCTATGTGAAATCTACAAAAGACACACATATAATTATAACAAATATTACATGCATGCCACAGACGCTCTGAAATATGCTTATACCCCGCAGGATATCGCAAGAAGCTATAGAACATTAGGACATTATTATGTTGAAGAAAACCTGCTGGAAACTGCCTTTGCACTATTCAGATACAGCATGGAATATGAAATGAATCCAATGGCTTACTCCGAAATAACATATCTTCAAAACAAAAGCATAAACCTATCCCTGGAAGAAAGTGTTGAAATAATCAAAAACAGGAATATTCAGCTTGGGGTTAATACATTCATTCTGGATACATTGAATGAATTGGCTAGCGAATATGAAGAAAACAAATTATATAATCAGGCATTATACTATTTGAGAGTTCAATATAACTTAACAAACAATGAGGAACTTATCAAAAAAATCGAAAACCTTCAAAACATGCTAAAATATTAAATATAATATTATTATATATTATAATAGGTGATTTAAAATGTGTTCTAGTGGAGGCCCAATGGCTGATATTGACTTAGCAAAATTGAAAACAAAAAAATATCATTGTAAAGCATGTGGTAATTCCTTTAAAGGTCTTGGAAAGAAAGTCGTTTGTCCATCATGCCAAAGTGATGACGTTGAACTTGCAGAGTAAACTTGATTTACTCTATTTTTTATTTTTTAGTGATTTTTATGAATATTGATTTTAAAAATGATGAAATACTATTTCTTGAAGGCGAAACCGGAACTGTAGGCATTGTCAAGGTAGCCTATGAAAATAAGATGCTGTTTATTGCAACTCAGGACAATGAGGAAATAGTCCAGTTTTTAGAATCAGACGATATCATTGCAGTTTCCAATTTCAAAAAGGATAAGCGTGCCATAAGAGCTCAGGCATATCTGAGTCGTGAGGAATCATCCCCACTTATAATATTGAATAAAGATCATCCATCAACCAAAAGACTTGAAACCGTAATATCCATCGGAGATGGAGTGAATCTAAACTGCAACATTACTCCCGGAACCCATCCGGAACAGAATATTTTATGTTCTTGCGATAGTTTGTCAGGTCTTGAAATCATAAAGACACCTACAGGCGTTAAATTAAATAAGGAATTTGATTCCTACACAATTGAAGAGTTTTAGGTTAGAAAATGATATTTATTGATTCATTTTATATGTTTTTAGGACAACTGGTAGTTTTTCTCGCCATTCTAATTGTCATATTGTTTATCGCAGTTTTAATTTTAGGATATTTAATTGCCCGTAAAAACCAAGTAAAGTTCCCAAGATTTTTACTGTATATCGTTGATTTGTTATACTCTCCTTTCAAGACCATTGCTCAATTCTTGAAATTGGATGATTATCTAATTGACGACATTGCAATCAAAGTAAGGGATGAAATCAATAAGGAAAAATTCAAAGAAATACCTGCTAATAAAACATTAATCTTCCTGCCGCATTGCCTAAGACATAGGGATTGTCCGGCAACCCTTCAAAAGGAAGGCCTCAACTGTACAGAATGCGGATTATGTTCAATTGGAGTTATCAAAAAGAAATCCGAACCGTTGGGATATAAATTATACATTGTTCCGGGTTCAAGTTTTGTTAAAAAAATAGTTATGGAAAATAAATTCCAAGCTGTTCTTGGTGTAGCATGTCATGAAGATCTAAATCAAATGATGATGCTATTATCTGATTTTTGCCCACAAGGGGTTTTGCTTGAAAAAACAGGATGCTTTGAAACAAAAGTGAATGTTAAAAAAGTATTTGAGAAAATAGATTCCAAATATTAGTCATGCAAAAACATGGATTATCACTAAAAAAAAGAAAATAGTGAAATTAATCACTATTTAGTAACTGTTATTTTTACTTTTTTGCTTACTGCTTTGTAGTTGTTGTTTCCAACAAATTTAACTGTGGCAGAATATGTTTTCGGATTAGTTAATTGGGTTATTTTAAATGTTGCCTGACCTTTGGAATTGGTTTTGGCAGAGTATGTTTTACCATTAACTTTGATAGTAACTTTGCCACCGGATAATGCTTTGTTTTTATTTGTTTTTACAGTAACGACGTATTTTTTAGTTTTAACAGAATATTTAAAATTCTTAGCAGAAGCAGTTAATTTTGGAGTTGCTTTGTATACAACTACTTTTTGTGATCCTGATTTGGCATTGTAGTTATCATCACCTGCAAATGTGATTGTTGCAGTGTGGGTTTTTCTAGCCAAATTATTTGGAACCTTGAAAGTTGCCTGACCTTTGCCATTTGTTTTAGCTTCGTAAATTTTGTTGTTTAATTTAACAGTGACTGTTTTATTTACTAAAATATTGTCTTTAGCATCTTTTAGTGTTACAACAAGGTTTTTGCTGGTTCCATAGGTAGTAGTTACTTTTGTTGAACTTAAAGCAGTACCCAATTTGTTTACAGTGATGTTTACAACTTTAGAAGCAGCATAATGATTAGCATCGGTAATTGTAGTTACCCTTAACCTGTATTGGCCTGCATTTAATCCTGAAACATTAATTACATTACCGTTTACGCTTACAATAGCTTCACCATGATCAATGACAGTTGCAGTAACACCGCTGGCATTAACAAATACCACATTGGTTGTGCCTGAAGATCCGTAATCAAATACAATATCAGAAACACTTACAGTTGAAGGAAGAAGTTTGTTTACTGTAATATTAGCAGTTTTGGTTACAGCATTGTGATTAGCATCAACAACAGTAGTAACAGACAAAGTGTAACTTCCAGCAGTCAAATTAGAAACACTTACAACACCATCACCAACAGTTACAACAGCCTCACTGTGACCAACAACCTC
>JAFQXD010000034.1 GCA_017407115.1 Methanobrevibacter sp.
ATAGGGTGCTAGATTGAACAAAATTCTAGGAGTGATATTTGCTCTTCTTTTTTGCTAATTTCTAGTTCTTGTTGTCCTGTTTTTAATGGTGCTTTTGATTTTTTATTGTTTTTAGTGTTATTTTTCTTTTTATTGCTTTTTTTAGATACTGGTGTGTTTTGAACTACGTTTCCTTCAGCTAGTCTTTGTAGTTGGGTTTTTGTTTTGTATCCTTGTTGTACGATTAGTGTTGTTAATAATAAGCACAGGTAGATTTTTCTGCTCATGGATTCGACTGTGTAACTGTGGAATTCTCCTAAACCGAATGCATCTTTGGCTACTTTGAAGAAATCTTCAATTATACCACGTATTGGTTTTAATTCTTTCCATTTTCGTAATTCTTGATATAATATTGATGCAATACTGCCAATATCTTTTTTTAACGCTTTGGATTTTTTATTTTTTGAAAATACTTCCATTGGATAGGACATTTGTCCTTTTAATTTTTCTTCTTTATATGATTCTTTTGGAAATATGATAGGAACGATTTTGTATTTGTTAATTCCGATTTGGTAGTTTTTGTATCCGTAATAGCCTCTGTCGAATAAAATTATGTCTTTTCTTTTGATTATTCGCCTTTTTTGGAGGTCTTGTAAAACTTCGTCAAAAATTTTTGAATCATTGGGTGCTCCAGAATGGATTAAAATTGAAACTGGAGCCATTGTTTTCTCATTTAGAACAACAGTGACTTTAAATCCAATGAAATGGCCTTTTGTGGTTGAAAATCCCCATTTTAAATTTAGTTTTTCGAGATGTTCTTTTGGTATGAAATGCTTGTCATTATTAAAATCACAAGCTGATGGTGTTGCATCAGCAATAAAACGATTGTATGTTCCTCTGTTTTGTTTGTTGAATCTCATTAGTGTTGCATTTACTATTTTGCAGTATTGTTCTGCGGAATATCTGCTCATGTATTCATAGATCTGTTCAGCTGCTGGAATTTCATTAGTAAATCCTGCAAATTTTCTCAATTTTGGACTGCGATTTAACTCATTAACGACATCAGAAACAGTATAACTAAAATACATGCTCATAAAAAGAATTTTTATGGAATCTACCATCATTTGGCGATTTGTAATTCCTTTGCGGTTGCATGTGTCTTTAAATTTTTTAGAATCGATAATTTTAAATATTTCGCCTAACAAATTAAACTTTGGGTCTTTTGAATCATAATTTAAACTCGGTAACATTTTTATCGCCAAATAAATATTTGTTATCCGTTATATTTAAATCTATTGATTTTAATTGACCCATTTCAAATTTAATTAATTTTTAGAAAACACCGTAAGGAAACAATGATAAATTATTAGAATATATAAAAAATAAGAGTTTTGTGCAAGTTTTTCACATGAGAAAATCTAGCACTCTATATGTATAGTATAAACCTATTTATTTTTTTAATTTCCATATTTATCGATTCCTTGAACGTTGTTTAAAAAATTTTCTTTCAATACAATTTCCTTTAGTTTAACTGATGTTTCAATTTTTTCAGTGTATACTTGGCGTATGTGAAGTTTAAAATGGCTGCACATGCCCTGCCGCAGGCAAGACCTGCCCAAATACCAACCAATCCCAAACCAAACACAATTCCAAACAGGTATGTCAAACTTACATTGCAGACAATTTCCCGAATAATCGTCCATATCAGGCTTGTTGTTCCTCTTCCGATTCCCTGGTACATAAAACTGGAAGGTTTTGCAATTCCTTCAAACAGTAAACCTAAAGATGCAATCTGTAAGAATTGGGTAATTTTCGGAAGCAGAATTGCAGTTTCGGGAGTATATGCAAAAATCAAAGCAAGTTGAGGTGCAAATATCACAAGGATGGATGTGAACAACACTCCAAAAAACATTGCAAATTTTGTACCGTAAGTATGTGTTCTTGAAAGGTATTCCCAATTTTTAGCGCCGAATGAACTTCCGCTAACTGCAGAAACGGCAATTCCAATAGCTGAAAGAGGTAACACCGCAAATAAGTATAATCTTTGTCCTGAGGTGTATGCTGCAATGCCCAAATCTCCACCGATTGATGAAATGAATATCAGATATAGGCTCATTGAGATTGTTGTGATGAATGTCTCTAAAGAGGATGGAATCCCTACCTTTAAGATATCTTTGAATATTTTAGATTCCAATTTGATGTTTTTAAGATTAACATTAACATATGTGTCCTTTTTGATTAAAATCCAGTACATTATAACAATTGCGGAACCCAATGAGCTTGTGATTGTTGCAAGTGCGGCTCCTGCAGAACCCAAATTCAAAATGTATATGAAAATTGGGTCCAAAAAGAAATTCAGGATTGAAGATACAAACATTGCGTACATTGCTCTTTTCATGTCTCCTTCTCCACGAAGGATGCCTCCGCCACCATTGGCAAACATGAAAGCAAACAATCCTAAAAACAATGGTGTCGAATATTTGACTGCTTCTGCTAGTGATTCGCCGCTAGCTCCGTAAAATTCAAGAAGAGGTGTTTGAACTAAAAGCAATATGGTTGTAATTAAAATTGATGCAAGTGCAAAGATTATTATTGCATGGATTCCAGATTTGTTGGCCATTTCATGGTTTCGAGCACCAACGGCACGGCTGATGCTGCTGGTTGCACCGCTTCCAAGTCCGACACTGACTCCATTGAGAAGGGTAAATATGGGGGTTACAAAACCGATTCCTGCAATTGCCGCCGGACCAAGGCCCGCTACCCAAAAACCGTCAACAATATTATATGATGCAGTTAAAATTATTGAAAGCATAATTGGAATGGCCATTTTCTTAACAGCAGGTTCGGGTTCCCCTCTCATCATTTCAACATTCTTGTTTGACATTTTAATGACCCTGAAATCTTTTCAATAGTATGTATGATGTCAATAGTATATAATCTTAAAATAATGGGGTATTGTAATCACAGATGACTGATTTGATATGTAAGCATGTTTTGAATTGTTGAGTTTAAATACAATTGAATATAAAGAATTGTTTAATGGTGATATTATGGTGATAGACATTACTTTAAACGTTACTCCTGAAATGATGAATGCTGCATCAAATAATCTTAAGTTATCTTTGGTTGGACATATTGGAACTCACTTTGATGTGATGGACAAGGAGTTTCCTTTGGAATACACAAAACGCAAGGGTGTTATTTTTGATGTTTCCAACATTGGGGATAGAGATATTCTTATATCGGACATAGAGTTGAATAAGGTTTCAAAAGATATGTTTGTATTATTCTACTCGGGATTCATTGAAAAAGATGAGTACGGTACGAAAAATTACTTTTTAAACCACCCTCAGCTGTCAAATGAACTAATATATGAATTGATAAACAGGGAGGTGTCACTGATTGGCATTGACTTTGCGGGAGTGAGAAGAGGTAATGAACACACGCCTATGGATCAATATTGTGCGGATAATGGTGTTTTCATAATTGAAAATCTCTGTAATCTGGATAAACTATTGGAATGTGAGAATATGATGGTAAATACTTATCCTATGAGATTTGCAGAAGTTACGGGACTTCCATGTAGAGTCATCGTTGAAGTTTAATGTGGTCTTATGAATCATATTATGAATGCGAGAGAATGGTTTTAAAGGTAAACTCATTAACTTTTGGCATTGTTGAGTGATGAGTCATGTAAAAGAGATATTCTATGAAGAGGATAGTTTGGAAAGATGAGTTAAATAGCTATTTATATATAATTTAAAAAAGTAAAATAGTATTAATTAAAATAATTGAGGTAGTTTTTTTTATGAAAGGGCATGCGAAAGTTGTCATACTTATGTTCTCTCTACACTACTTTTTTTAGAAATCATGATAATTAAATATTTTCATCTATACTGGGTGAAACTGGGATGGTGGAAATACAAATCCTGAACATCTACTATAATCACTGACATAACCTGAACCAACTAATGATGCAAAGGTAACTACTTGAGTATTATTGGAAAAGTTGAGGGTAAGATGCTGAAATTATTTATAAACAATTGATGACAAGCAATTATTGTTATGCAAACAGTTACATGAAGTTGGTTAAAATGAATCAGAAGTTGCATAATCCGGACTCACCATTGTTAATCGAGGATGTTAAAGATGGTGAAACCGTAAAGGAAATTTCAGAGCCAAGCTATATTGATGCTCAAAATAGATTGATGTAGTTTTTAGTTAGGCCTTTGATATTTGATGTTCATAGAATGCATTTGAAAATCAATCTTACAGAATTGTGGTGTTCTTGCAGTATTATGTAAAAATTCCATCCAAAAATTTAATCGTTTGGAAAGCAAATATAAAATTAAGTTCATGTTTAAGTTTGAATGTTAAAATATTTTTTAAGATAATATGTTGGAGGATTAATAAGTATGAATGAAAAGGCTAACGAAAATTCGTGGTTTCCGTTAATAGTTGTGGCTTGTGCTTCCTTTATTATAGTGTTGGACTCTTTCTTCATGAATGTTAGCATTTCTCGAATTGTTGTTGATTTGAATGCTGATGTTAGTACTATTCAAATGATTGTGTCGTTTTGTACTCTTATCACTGCTGCGTTGATACTGTTCAGTACCAAACTTCAGGACATAGTTGGTAAAAAGAAACTGTTTGTAATTGGTGTTGCACTTTTTGGTATAGGAATATTTGCTGCAGTATTAAGTTCAAGTGTTACAATGTTTTTTGTCGGATGGGCAGCGATTAAAGGTGTTGCTGCGGCATTAATGCTGCCTGCCATAGTTTCAATAATAAGTGGAATATATTCCGGCAGAAAGCGTACAATTGCTTTGGCAACTCTCGGGGTAATGGCAGGACTTGCAGATATTTTAGCTCCGCTCCTTGGTGGGCTTATTACAACTTTTTTCAGCTGGAGATACACTTTCGCATTTGAATTAATATTCATTTTATTTATTTTAGTAATGCAAAATAAAATACCTGATTTTAAGCCTACTGAATCTAAAAGCGATCTTGATATTATTGGTGCTATACTTTCCGGTATATGTCTTCTTTTGCTTGTGCTTGGTATTTTGACTCTGACTAATGATGTTGCTACCAGCATAATTGAGATAATTTTGGGATTGATAGTCTTAGCAATCTTTATATGGTTTGAACTCAAAAGAAAAAGGTCAGGCAAGGTGCCATTGCTTGATGTTGAATTATTTAGAGACAAAAATTTGCGTATAGGTACATCTATTAAGTTATTATATAATATTGTAATATCTGGAACATTTTTTGTAATGGTTCTGTTTTTCCAAAGTGTATTGCAGTTAAATCCATTCGATACGGGTTTGGCTTCACTTCCGTTTGTTATGGCTTTGTTTATTTTTTCATTGACCGCTCCAAATCTAATAGGAAAACTGAATCACAAGACACTCATGGCAATAGGATGTATAATATCTATTGTTGGATGTCTGATTTTAAGTTATCAATTTAAATTAAATGTAAATATGCTGGATTTAATTCCGGGGCAGTTTTTACTTGGGACAGGTATTGGTTTTATGATGGCTTTAGCAGCGGATGTTGCATTATTCGATGTTCCTGCTGAAGGCCAAAATAATGCATCTGGTATTATTACAACTGGTGAGACATTAGGTTCCTCATTGGGCACAGCAATCATTGGAATAATTCTAATTCTTGGAGTTATGGGCGGTATTAGTACTGCAGTCGATACCTATGCGCCTGATTATTCAGGAGATGAACAATTCCATCAGGAGGTCTATGACTACTTCCAAAAATTAGACACTATAGAGGGACAAGATAGTATTGTTGTGAATACTGCAGATATAATTATTCAGAATGCAATGGCAACCGTAATGTATGGATTAGCCATCGTGTTAGCAGCTATGTTAATTATAACGCTGCGGATAAAAAATAAAAATATTAAAAAACAATGAGAGACAATCTCTCATTTGCCTTTTTTTTTTAAATGGTTTGAGTGTTGGCAGAAATTATTCAATTTTGATTTTATTCATTTTGTTTGTATGATAGGATAAATTTCAATTAAAGTTGTAGATATTTTGAAGTGTGTTACGCCAACAGCAACATTAAGTTAGTTAAAAGGAACCAAAAGTCGCATAATCTTGATTCTCCTTTGTTGATTGGTGATGTTAAAGATAATGATGTTGTAAAAAAGGTTAGAGAACATTGTTTCATTGAAACTCACGAAAAAGTTCTACCACTTATGCATATTTTTCAATCAACTTTATACAAATATTTTGAATTAATATTCATGAAAAGAAAAAGTAGCTATTAATTATATATAATTTAAAAAAGTAAAATATTATTAATTAACATAATTGAGGTATTATATGAATACTTATGAGATAGTTGTATAACTTACCTCTCTCTACACTACTTTTTGAAATTTAAAATAATTAAATATTTCATTCACTTGTTTATTGTGTGTTGGAATTAAAAAGGGTATTATGTTTCCAACAACATACTGTTGATAATTAAATAGTTATTTTATTATATTTCATTTTCATAGTCAAATAAATAGATTTATAAATTACAGTTTTTCAGTCAGATGACATGTTATAACAATATGTTTTTTAAATTTTGCTTTGGGTTTTGAAAATTTATTTAGTATTGTTAAATTTACTTAACATTATATAATTGTGTTGGTAAAAAACCAACAAATATATAAATACTAAAATAAATATATTATTACATGACAAGGAAAAAACAAAATCAAATCCCAATAGGTGATAAAATTCTCTACAAGGTTAAAACACCGAATGGGTGGTCAATTATTATAATGCCGGATAATATTCTAATTGACAATTATCATGTTGGTAAAGCACATATCCACCCAGATCCTCAAAATCATACCTATAGAGTTGAATTGTCACTACAGGATTGTGAAAAAATCTATGAACTGATTAAAGACTACTTAAATGTTACAAATAATTTCGATATTGAAGAGTTAATGGAGATGTTAAAATGATTATTACTTTAGTTAAAAAGCAAAACGGCTATGAATTCATCCGTGAAATGGAAGAAACCTACAAATCCATCAGCGAATTGGAAAAACTATTTAAACGAACCAATAACATGAAAATGTATGTGGACTTGGAAAACTGGAAATACTATAATCAAAATCCCGATGAGATGATTGAAACAACAGAAAGTCTGGTTACAAACAAATTATCACTATCAGACCTGGATTTAATTATACTGAATACCATTAAACATGAAAAACCAAGAAGCATAAGGGATTTGGCCAAAAAAATAAATAAGGATGTCAGCAATATCCAGCCAAAAGTTAAAAAATTGGAAGAAGACGGATTTATAAAATTTGAAGAAGGCATTAAAAACAGTAAAATACCTTATCTGACATTTGATGAAATTAAACTTGAGATTTGAAACTTTAAAATTTCATTTATTATAGTTCAAATCCATTTTCACAGTCAACTCGATAGGCTTATAAATTACAGTTTTTATCGTATGACTTTTCTGGTGTTCTTTCCATGCGTCCTAATGGGGGTGAAAAAAGTGGAGTTAATTATCTTCATCATTGGAACATACTGGCTGAATATCATGACAATAATGTGTCTAATGAAAAATAGAAGATAATGACTCTGGTTAGAATTAAATAAAATTCTTTTTTTTTACATTTGATTTAAAATGATTTTAATTGAGTGGGGTAACTATATGTTTTGTTCATGATGTCCTTTGGGTAGCATATTTTTTCACTAAAATATATTAATTGTTGTTTTGAATATTGCTCCATAATATATGTTGCTATTTCTATTCGCTGGACTTCAACACATATCTTTCGTTGGTCAATGTTGTCTCGACCTGCTGAATTGACAGTCTTAAAACAAAAAGTATTATTCATTGAAAAAAAGTAATAATTATTCTAATTATATTCTAACTGCAATTTTTACTTGAGTATAGAGCATATAAAAACTATTTAAGCCATAAAATCAAATGTTATAAGTAATCAAACTCTTGACCATAGAGGGTGGTATTATTTTAGGTAGGATAATATTGCCATTGGTAGGATTTGAAACTGATGTTTTAATGAATGCTCCCTTTGGCAAAACCACTAATTTGATAGGAGGAATCCTTATGAGTGTCCAGAAGAAATTTTGGATTGGGGTGCTCATATACACCATCATTTCATGGTGTGTGGCATCCTATCTCATTTGGGTTATATATTGACTAAAATGAGACCATAATGATTTCACCTTTAAATTGTAGAAATCATCAAATATTATAATGATTGTTTTTCAATGACCTTAAAAAGTCATATTTGGGTTTGTTTATTTATAATGGACACTTTCTACAATTTATAAATTAAACATAATAAAATTTATATATCAAATATTTCAAATAATATCATAGAGTTTAAAATCCATCTTTCTGGGTTACTTAAATTCTAACAAATTAGTGGTTTAATTCAATGTCTATCTACCTAAACATGTGAAAACATGTTATAGGCATTGAAATTACTAATAGTACTATTAATTTTAGTTTTTTTTAGCAGATTTAATTGTATTGTAAAAAAATAGTTTGATTTATATTAATTCTATAAACTATGTATGTTTCTGATATTATGAAAAAGGATTCTAAATTTTTCAAATATATTATTTTAACCGATCCGGGGAGTTTGTCAATGACAAAAAGGATATGCATTATTCTTATTCCTTTAATTTTTATAACTTGCCTGTTATTGCACATGTTCATCACTTCCCATGAGGTTTTAGTACTTTTATGGCTATTTGGGATGTGGGTGTTCTTCATGGGTTTAGGTTATCCGTTAATCTATTTTGAAAAATATGAAGAAAAGTATGGATGGTACTCCAAAATAAGGTTTGGAGCTACCTATCAGATAATGTCCAAAACTTATTCTTATCTGATTCCTGGGCTGATAGTAAATATTATATTTGTAGGTTTGATTCTTGAAAATATAACAAAAGCCTCTTTAGTTGCTTTTGCATTCTTACTTCCGTTTTTAGCTTTATTTTTCAGGACTGATGTTTTTAATGATGATAGTTCCATTGAGGGTGAGGAGGTTATTTTTGGATATCATCCCTCTGCATATGGATTATTGAGTTTGTTTTTAGGCATTTATGGTTATCTGACTGTGGACAATTTATTGAATTCAAATTTTAACTTCGCAATTTTATTGTTTACACTAACAATATTATTCCAAATATTGCTTTTAATTCCCGATAAATTAAACAAAGTTCTGTTTTTTGAAGTTAGAAGAATAAACGGCTTTTTAGCTTATGTGGGTATATTAATAATATGTTACGCGATATTATGTTTCTTGATCACTGGAGGTAGCAATTTAACTGGGATTAATATTGACTTATCTTTTGAGGGCATTATACGAAAAGCTATTATATGGGGAACAGGAATTATTATAGCAATTCTTTACATACGTAAAATTAAAGACATGACTCAAAAATAATATTCAGAGGTTGGTTTTAAGAAAATATTTTAAAAGACTTCCTTAAGTCATCGTTTTTGCAGGCCCAAATGGAAGTGTCAAAACCGCCATCACCAGTATGGCAAAAACCATTGGTGTTTAGATCAATGCCGATGATTTACTAGTTGATGATTAACATATTTTTTGGTTGATGATTAATTTTTTAAAACTCTTCAGATTACTTATTTTATGATTTAAATCATTCTTATTAAAAATAAAAAAATCATGTTGGTTGATGATTAATGTTTTGTGAAAAAATTTATTTTAATTTTCTTTTGGAATTTGGTAACTATTCAAAAATTTGACCAGTAACTGTTTGTAAATAAAATTTTAAAAATATAGTTACTTTCAAATTATGCTATTTAATTACTTAAATCCAGATAAGATAGTTACTATACATTTTTTCGTTGACTTCCTTTTTGTAAGTATACAAATTTAAAGAATTGACGGCAATATTGATGTTTTTTTTAAATTAATTAAATAGCTATTTATATATAATTTAAAAAAGTAAAATAGTATTAATTAAAATAATTGAGGTAGTTTTTTTATGAAAGGCGATGTATATTATGGTAAAGGTATCCGGGAATTAAAAGATGAATATCCTGATTTGTATGAGCTTGTATCAAACATTAACGATACAGTTTGGGACGGCAAAGTCTTGGATTATAAAACTCAAAAACTAATAGCTATTGGTATTACTGCTTCTCGTGCTGATCCAAGAGCTACCAAAAAACAAATTAGAAGTGCTATTGAGGTATTGGGCATTACTAAAGAAGAGATTGTTGATGTTTTAAGAGTTGTTCTGTTGACTTCAGGTATGCCTGCATTTTCCAAATCACTTCAGATATTAAACAGTGTCACTGATGCTATTGAAGAGGAAAGAGAAGATAAGGCTTAATTTTCTCTTAAATATTTCTTTTTTTTTTTAGAATGATAATGATAGCTGGCGTATTATTTCAAAGATGCAGAATCCTGTAAACATTATCATTCCATAATTCAAAACCACGGTTTTAAATGGTTCTCTAAGTGTTATTTTCGTTTTAATATGGTCTAATTTTATGTTTTTTGACATGATGAGTTTTCTAAGTCCGATTGTGATTGCTACTGCCATTATTAATGCATATGATATTACAATAAATAGATCTATGAGCATTATTCCTCCTGAAGCCAGGTTTTCAGCACTTCCCATGACAAACAAGCTCACGACGGATCCTAAAAAATTAAGAATCATGTGCAACAGAATAGGATAGATTAGATTTCCGGTTTTTATATAAACATATGCGAAAAATCCCCCTATTAATGTAGCATAAAAGAATTGGCTTATATTTCCATGAAACAGACCAAACATTACTGCTGACAGGATTACTGATAGTCTTGCTCCGTATTTTATTGTCCTGTCGATTAACAGTTTTCTGAAGAAGATTTCTTCAAATATTGGTCCGAACATACTTATCAGCATTAGGTTTATCCAAATATCAGATGAGTTTATCAGTTCATGAATTGGATTTATCACCTCTGTTTGTGTAACAAAACCTATCAATGAGGTTACTGTCAGTCCCACGATATTTCCAATCCACATCAATGTCAATGCGATTGTTATATATGAAATGAATGTTTTTGGATTTAGCGAATGCTTTTCAAGCCTTTCGGATTCTAATTTTTTCATTAAAAATATCATCAATGGTAATGGCAGGACATAGCTGCAGATGGCCGAAACTATTGTAACTGCATTGAAATCGTTTAAAATTCCATTGTTAAATAATCTCAGCATGTTAATTACGATAATTTGGATTATTATGGTGGCTATTGCATATGTCAGGTAATTGATTCCTATTTTTGAGAAGAATTTTTTATCGCTGTTCAAGATTTTCACCGTTTAACATTATTTCATGTCTTATGTTATTTATACTATTTTATTACATCTATTTTTAGGATTACCTAAACTTTATATATTATAAATCATATAATTAAGTAATAGGTTGGATTATTTAGGCATACCTAATTTTATCCAATTAAACTAAAAATTTTTTTAAGGATTGTATTAATATGAGACACGAAGAACTTTTTGACAAATGTGTAGAGCATAAGCATGCGCTAATTTTTGCAGCAGGAATCGCAACTGCTGTTGTAGGTAAAAAAATCTTAGAATCTAAAGTTGTAAAAGATGCAGCCACTCAAGGAATGGCAAGCGTAATGTCAGTCAGAAAAGACGCTGAAGAAACATTCCAGGATATGAGAGAAAACGCTGAAGAAATAGTTTTAGATGCTAACGAAGAAAATAAAAAAGAAATCTACGTAGAATCTAAAGATTAATCATATTTCAGGTAAAACAATGAAATATCAAGTAATGTATGATAACGGATCTCGTATAAGGGTCCGTTGTGGCCAATGGGCTTTTAATAAAAAGGAAGGCTATGGTCTTGCTTCATTACTTTTAAATCAAAGCTTCATCCATGAGGTATACACTTCCCATAGAAACGGAAGCATTACAATTTATCATGATGGGGACATGGAAAACAAACAGAAGATTTTTGATATCTTGGACGGCATCACGATGGATGATTTGTTTGAAGCGGAACCAACACAAACTCAAGTTTCAAAAGAAATCACCGACAACTTCTATCTGAAGTTATCCAAAATGATTTTTAAAAGAGCATTGAACAGGCTGTTTTTACCTATGCCTATAAGGAATGCATTAACAATTTATCATGCAGCTGAATACATTTGGCATGGTCTGGATAGCTTGACTGATTTTAGATGTGATGTCGCACTCCTTGACGGGGCAGCAGTAACAGGAGCATTATTGCACAAGCAGTATAAATCTGCAAGCTCAATGATGTTCTTATTGTCAATCTCCGATGCATTGGAAGACTACACATTGCAAAAGGCCAAAAGCACACTAAAAGACAGCTTGGCCCTAAACATTGATACTGTATGGGTAGTAGGAGATGATGGTGAAGAAAAGCAATGTCCTGTTGTTGACATTGAGAAAGGAGACAAAATCAAAATCTATATGGGTGATGTAATGCCTGTTGATGGAAAAGTAATTGAAGGGGACGGAATGGTTAATGAAGCTTCCATGACCGGTGAGCCGTTAGCTATTCACAAGATGCCTGGAAAAACAGTGCATGCAGGTACTGTTGTAGAAGAGGGAAATCTTATAGTTGAAGTTTATTTAATGAATAAGGAAACCAGATTAAATAAAATAATCGACTTGATTGAAAATTCAGAAGAGCTGAAGGCAGATACTCAAAGCAAAGCTGAAAAACTTGCTGATTCGATTGTTCCATACAGTTTCCTTGCAACGGCTTTAACCTATCTGATTACAAGAAATCCGACTAAGGCATTGTCTGTTTTGATGGTTGACTTTTCATGTGCAATCAAGCTTACAACACCTCTGTCCATAATATCTGCAATGCGTGAAGCATCAGACAACAGGATGATGGTAAAAGGAGGAAAATTCCTTGAAAACTTTGCAAATGCAGACACAATTGTATTTGACAAGACAGGAACTCTCACAAAAGCAACTCCAAAAGTTGTAGATGTTATTCCGATGTCTAGAAGATATAAACGTGACGACATCTTAAGGATGGCTGCCTGCATTGAAGAGCATTTTGCACATAGTATTGCAACAGCTATCGTAAAGGAAGCTGAAGCTGAAGGCTTGAAGCATGAGGAGGATCACAGTGAAGTTCAATACATTGTAGCTCATGGTATTGTAACCGAATATGAAGGCAAACGTGCAGTAATAGGTTCTAGACACTTCTTGTTTGATGACGAGAAAGTCAAGGTAACCAAAACTCAAGAGAAGAAAATCAATAAAAAGGCTCAAGAGCATTCTGTTGTTTACTTGGCTATCGACGGAAAACTTGAAGGAATAATCTGCATTGACGATCCTGTACGTGAAGAAGCAAAATATGTCATTGAAGAGCTTAAGGATTTGGGCATTGAAAATGTCATAATGCTTACAGGAGACAGTGAAAGCGGTGCAAAGGCAGGTGCCAAAGCGCTTGGAATCACCGAATACAGGTCACAGGTACTTCCAGAAGACAAATCAAGAATAGTTGAAGAACTTAAAGCAGAAGGAAAAACTGTAATAATGGTTGGGGATGGAATTAACGATTCACCAGCTCTTGCTGCTGCAGACGTATCAGTATCCATGAAAAATTCCTCCGATATAGCCCGTGAAGTAGCGGACATATCATTGTTGTCTGATGATTTGCATGACCTTGTGACACTTAGAAAATTAAGTGTTGGAATGTTAGATAAAATCAACAGCAACTACCGAAATATTGTAGCAGTAAACGGTTCACTTCTTGTTTTAGGAGTATTTGGAGTAATTCCTCCGTCAACTTCTTCAATGATTCATAATCTCTCTACAATGCTGTTTGGAGTAATGAGCACAAAATCAGTTCTCAACGATGAGGACTATAACAACACTATTGAAGTTGAAGCTATTGAAATAGCTTAAACTTCATTTTATTTTTTTTTAAAGTTTTTATATTATTATAACATAATTAAAATATGTATATAAATTTTTAATTAAGTGATGAAATGTTAGATAATTATAAAAATAAATTTATTCCATTGATTTTGCCGATTATTTTAATATTATTTTGGTATTTTATAACTGACGGTATTGAGTTATTTTCTGCTTATATATTGCCAAGCCCTATAGATGTGGTAAATTCAGCTTGGGTTGTAATTGAAAACGGTAAACTCATTACAAATACAATAGATACCTTATTTAAGGTATTTTCAGGTTTGATTTTAGCATCTGTTGTAGCCATTCCTTTAGGAATTCTGCTTGGATGGTATAAGACCCTGGAAGATTTGGCTACATTTGTAATCAGTATTTTAAGACCGATTCCTCCTGTTGCATGGATTCCATTTTCAATCTTATGGTTTGGAATTGGCACTTTTCCTGCGGTATTCATCATATTTATGGGATGTGTATTTCCTATATTGGTATATACTATCGATGGGGTTAAAAGAACAGATAACGTTTTGGTTGAATCCGCTCAAACATTAGGAGCAAATGATTGGAATGTCTTAAGGCGTGTGGTAGTGCCTTCCACTGTACCTTATATTGTTTCAGGGCTGAAAGTGGGTATAGGTATTGCTTTGATGTGTACAATTTCAGCTGAAATGATAGGATCAAGCAGCGGTTTGGGATACATGATTCTGACTGCAACAAACCTGTTTGATACAGGTACTACAGTTGTGGGTATGCTTGTAATCGGTTTGATTGGGCTTGCATTTGACTTTGTATTTACAAAAGCTCAAAACAGGATATTCTGGTAGGTGTTGATATGACAATTGAAGTTAAAAACATTAACAAATCCTTTGAAAGCAAAAAGACAGAAAAATTATCTGTTTTGGAGGATATTAATTTAAACATTAATGATGGGGAACTGATTTGTCTTTTAGGCCCGTCAGGCTGTGGCAAGACAACTCTTTTAAGATTGATTGCAGGTCTTGACCATCCTACCACCGGCGAAATTGTTGCAAATGGCGAAGTAGTTGAAAAACCGTCCGGTGACAGGGCTGTTATCTTCCAGCAATATTCATTGTTTCCTTGGTTGACTGTTCTTCAGAATGTTACCTTCGGTTTGGAGATGACAAAGCAGGGTTCAAAAGAAGAAAATGTTGCAGCGGCTGAAAGATATCTTAAAAGTGTAGGTTTAATTGACTTTAAGGATAGCTATCCTCATGAACTTTCAGGTGGTATGAAGCAAAGGGTTGCAATTATTAGATCTTTGCTTAATCATTCACCAATCTTGCTTATGGATGAGCCATTTTCTGCATTGGATATGCAAAATAGACACAAGCTTCAAGAACAGCTCATCGGAGTTTGGCAGAGATTTGAAAATACAATAGTTTTTGTAACTCACGATGTGGATGAAGCGGTTTATCTTGCAGACAGGATTGTTATCATGGATAAAAATCCGGGTAAGATTGCTGAGATTATTGAAGTTGACATTGAAAGGCCAAGAAAAAGAGAATCAAATGATTTTATCCAACTTCAGGAATCAATCGTTGAAAAATTAAACATGGAAGAATAGTTGGAAAACTATCTTCTTAATTTATTACTTTTTTTAGAGGGTTACAGTCTGTAACCGAGTATTATGAAAAGCTAAATTTTAGCTATTAAAGTTCCATAATTTCCATTTTTTATTCCTTCATAAACGTAATCCAGGGATTTTAAAATCGAAGTTTTCAAATCATTATTTTTAGCCAAATATGCTGCAATTGCTGCTGATAAATTACATCCTGTTCCATGCAGATTATCTGTTTTTATCAGCTCCTGCTTTTCGATTGTGATTTCACCGTCGATATTGATGGTGTTTATGCCATCCAGATGACCTCCGGTTATGATATTGTTGCATATAATATTTTCTGAAGCTTTAATAGCATCTTCTTTAGTTTTAATTTCAAAACCAGTCAGCTTTTCAGCTTCTGAAATATTTGGTGTGGTCAATATTGCTTTTGGAAGCAGATACTTATTTAAAGCTGAGGCCAAATCCTCTTTTGTCAAATCCCCTCCTGAAGTTGCAACCATTACCGGGTCAACTACAGCTTTTAAATCGTACTCTTCAACCTTTTTTGAAACCAGTTTGATAATTTCCGGCGAGTACAGCATTCCTGTTTTGATATATTTTACTTCATAGGAATCCATAACTGAATCTATTTGCTTTTCAATGTATTCTGGGGCAATAGGTAATGTTGAAAAGAATTTATAAGGATTTTGTGCAGTTAGTGCAGTAACAACTCCAGTTCCATAAACTCCAATGGCCTGAAACGATTTGATATCAGTTAAAACACCTGCTCCTCCTGACGGGTCAACGCCTGCAATGGACATTACAATCATTTAATCAGCTCGTGTAACTTTTATTCTCTCGGATCCACGGAACGGTTCGAATGTTACTTTTAATTCTTTTAAATATTGTCTGGTATGGGTTTTTTCACCATGAATCATGATTTCTCCTAGATCTTCGGCGGTATTCACGTCCAATGCCATGAATAGGGAGTCATGAACTTGGGGGTTAAGTTTTTTCTTCTCAGCAGCATTCACATGCTCTTTATAGCTGAAACCTTCAAATTTGGTTCTAATCGCCATGGGTTTCATTATAATCATATTTGTTCCACCGCCCTTGGAAGGGACAATAATGAAATCTAGATTTTTTGAAGCATCAATTAAAATTTTGACATTGGTTTTTCCGATTAAAGGAATGTCTGAAGGAACAATCATGATTTTTCTGGTTTTTCCTTTGCAATATTTCATGGCCTGTGTTAATGCTTTGTTCAAATTGGAGTTTTCATCTTCCAGAATTGTGTTTAGGTTCAAGCTTTCCGCATAACTCAGGACATCTTCATCCCTGCTTATGATGAAAATTTTATCAACATATTTTTTTAAAGTATCAGTTACGTCCTGAAGCATTACTTTTAAGAGTTTTTCCCTTTCTGCTTCTGATAGGAATGGAGATAATCTGGTTTTTGCATTCTTGAACTTAGATACGGGGATTATTGCATAAATGTTATCCATATTATCACTAGTAGGTTTTTGCAATTAAAGCAATGTATTTGGCGTCTTTTCCACTGGCAATGCATTTGCCTTCGGACACTTCTTCCTGAATGCCTAAAACATCATAGCCGGTTTTCTCTTCAATTTCATGGCCGATTTCCTCTTCTCCGCACCAGTAGAATTTAACTACATTTCCGGATTCTACAAGTTCAGGAACTTCTTCTAATGTATTTGCAAATTTAACATGTTCTGCTTGGAAGTCCCATGATTGTGAGGATAAGTTTTTGGAGGTTTTATCTAATAATTCAATTATGGTGTCTGCCAAATTCTCATCTAATGGAATTTCGATTTTTTCCTCTTCATCTCTGCTCATGGCTATGGTGATATTGTTTTCCAAATCACGTGGCCCCAGTTCAAGTTTAATTGGTGTTCCTTTTAATTCCCAATCGTTGAATTTCTTACCTGGTCTGATGTCTCTGTCATCGATATTTGCTCTAATGCCTGCATCTTCTAGTTGTTCTTTGATTTCGCCGCATTTTGCCAATACTTCCTCTTTGCCTTTTTTGAATAAAATTGGGATTATGGTTACTTGATTCGGTGATACTTTTGGCGGTAAGCGTAATCCTTTTTCATCCCCGTGAATTCCAATAATGGATGCAATCACCCTATCGGATACTCCTGCACATGTTTGGTATACTAGTTTGTGCTCTCCGTCCTTGTCTTCAAAGGTAATGTCAAATGTTTTCGCAAAGGTTTGTCCTAGATTGTGGATTGTACCAATCTGTAAGGTTTTGCCGTTTGGCATGATTACATCGAATGCCATGGTATAATCTGAACCTGGGAATTTGTCCCATTCCGGTCTTTTGGAGATTAGGTATGGAATTCCCAAATCGTCAAAGAATTCCTTATACATTTCAATAAAGTCCTGAATTTGCTCATCTGATTCTTCCTTGGTTGCATGAGCGGTATGTGCTTCTTTGAATGTGGTAATTTCACGCACACGTATTAAAGGTCGGGTATGTTTTGTTTCATATCTGAAAGTGTTGACAATCTGATACATTTTAACTGGAAGGTCAATGTGTGTTCTAATCCATAATGAATACATTGGATAAATTGCAGTTTCACTGGTTGGCCTTAAGGCTAATTTTTCATTTAATGGAGTTTGACCTCCCTGAGTAACCCAGTATACCTCATTTTCAAATCCCTTTACATGTTTTCCTTCTTTTGCAAGTTCGGTTTCAGGAACGAGCATAGGGAATAAAACCTCATCATGATCTTTATCTAATAATTTTTTAATAATATTCATTGAGTGTTTTCTTATCTGAAAACCGTATGGCCTCCAAACTGCCATTCCCTTAATAGGATATCTTGAATCAGTTATGTCTGCTTGTTCTAATATGTCATGAAACCATTCATCAAAATTTTCCACCGTATCACCTAATAATTTTTATAATATTAACTTATCTGTTTTTAATAAGTATTAAATATATTTAAAGAAAGTTATTTATAATTACATTTTACATATATATTATTGTATAATTTATTTTAGGAGATATTTTATGAGCGAAAGGAAAATACAAATGCCTCGTGAAGTTTACATTGACCCTGGCATTATCAAAAAGACTGGTGCAATTTGCAAATCTCTGCATCTTGACAAGAAGATTTTGATTGTAACTGGCTCTCATACATATGATGCAGGAGCTGTTCCTGCAATTGAAAGTCTTGAAAGCAATGGTATCGAGTATGATGTAATAAAAGTCAATAATGCATCTGAGGATTCAATTTCTAAAGTTGAAGAACTCATTACACCAGACACTACAGTGTTGGGTATCGGTGGCGGAAAGGTTATTGATGTAGCTAAATTGTCTTCATTTAATCAGGGCGTATATTTCGTATCCATGCCAACCACTGCATCTCATGACGGTATTGTATCTCCTATGGCATCAATAAAAAATCCCGATACTTCAATTTCCGTAAGGGCTCACTCACCGATTGCAGTAATTGCCGATTCTGAAATTCTGGCACAGTCTCCGTTCAGACTGTTAGCTGCAGGTTGCGCTGATTTGATAGCCAATTTCACAGCAATCAAGGATTGGGAGTTGGCACATCGTTTGAAAAACGAATCATTCTCTGAATCTGCTGCGGCACTTTCAATAATGTCAGCTCATCTGATTACGGATAACATTGCCAATATCAAACCCAATCTCGAGCCTAGTGCAAGGATAGTCATGAAATCACTGTTCAGCGGAGGAATGGCTATAAGCATAGCAGGTTCATCAAGGCCTGCAAGCGGATCCGAGCATCTCTTCTCACATGCACTGGATAAGATTTTGGAAAAACCTGCTTTACATGGTGAGCAGTGCGGTATAGGTACAATAATGATGATGTATCTTCATGGTGGTGACTGGAGGGCTATTAGGGATTCCCTAAATGCAGTGCAGGCTCCAACCACTGCAGCAGAAATTGGAGTTCATGAGGATGACATTATTGAAGCATTGATGATGGCTCATAAAATCAGACCTGAGAGATACACAATATTGGGCGACAATGGAATTTCCAGAGAAGCGGCATACGAACTAGCTTATAAAACAGAGGTGATTTAATGATTACATTGATAGGTAAGGAACTTGCAAAGGAAGGTCAGGAATTTGTCTTTTTAGGGCCTGCTGAAGATTGTGAAAGTTGCAGATTTAAGTCATCCTGTGTTGGAAATCTGGAAGAGAACAGGAAATATGTCATTGTTGAAGTTAAGGAAAATGAACAGAAATGTCCTGTTCATGCTGAAGGTGCTGTCGTGCCGGTTGAAGTTGACAGGGCCCAAATTGACTTGCTGACCACTTCTAAAAGTATTTTTGAAGGATCAATATTCACATTCAACGCTCCTAAATGTGATGAGGAAAATTGTGAATTCCGTGATTTGTGTTTCCCTGAAGGATTGGTTGAAAACGACAAGTGCATTGTGTTGAATCATGACGGAAAGCATAAAGGCGAATGTAAAAAAGATTATAGGCTTAATAAACTTACTTTGGGGTTTGTGATATAAATGAAAGACGCTAGCAGTAATAATTCTAGTAAGAAGAATGCAGGTTACAAGGCTGCTGAATATGTAAAGGACGGTATGGTTTTAGGGCTTGGTACAGGTTCAACAACACATTTTTTCATTGAAAAAGTGGGTATGAGGATTAAAGATGAAGGAATAAGCGTAATGGGTATTCCAACTTCATTCCAGTCACTCCTGATTGCCAAACAATGGAACATTCCAATAACTACTCTTGAAGAGCATGACATTGACTTGTCTGTGGATGGTGCTGATGAAGTCGACTCTGAATTTAATCTGATTAAAGGAGGGGGAGCTGCACATACCAAGGAAAAAATTGTCGATTATGCCGCAAAGGAATTCATTGTCATTGTTGATGAGTCAAAATGCGTTGAAAAGCTAGGCAATTTCCCAGTGCCTGTGGAAGTGTTGCCTGATGCATCCAGAATGGTAATACAAACTCTTGAAGATATGGGCGCCAAATGTGAAATCAGAATGGCACAAAGAAAGGATGGTCCGGTAATAACCGACAATGGTAACTTTGTCATCGATGCCAAATTTGATGAAATAGATTCTCCGTCACACTTGGAAATTGACCTGAATGCGATTCCGGGCGTAGTCGAAAACGGAATATTTTCACAAATGGTTGATCGTGTCATTGTTGGTACTGAAGACGGAACCAATGAATTATAGGTGATAAAATGCCCGGTCCATTTGGAGGGATACCTTCCTATGATTTAAAAGAGTTGGTATACAAAATAGCCATGTTATTTGGTGCTTTAATTGTTATATATGGTGTTTTATGGCTATTGGCGGAATTGAAGATTATTCCAACAATATTTTTTGCAATATTCCCACAAATTGTTTTGATTTTAATTGGAATATTTATAATTTACATTGCATATTCTCGTAAGAATATGTACTAATTTTATTTTTTTTTGTTCGTAAAAAAAAGAAAAAGGAATAAGTAATTATAAATTACTTATCTATTTTTTAACTGTAATTTTTGCAGTTTTGGTAACTGCGTTGTATGCATTGTCACCAGCGAATTTAGCTGTGTATGTGTAGGTACCTGCTTTAGTTAATTTTACTGTAAAGG
>JAFQXD010000035.1 GCA_017407115.1 Methanobrevibacter sp.
AAGTTAACTAATCCTTCACCAGGTAAAGTAACATTATAGGTTGTAATTTTACCTATAGTCCAATTACCCTGATTGGTATAATTAACATACTGCAATTCAGAAGTCCTGAAAATCTCAGTAACAGTCACATTATGCAAAGTCATATTTTCCCTGTTGCTTACGACAACAACAAAATCAACGTTATCGCCTAGAACAACAGTTTCATTAACAGTTAATTTTTCAACCAGATTAATGACTAAAGTTTCATTTTTAGCAGTGAGAATAAAATCTTTAGTTTCATTAGTTGTCAGATTGACAGTGTTTACCAGTGTACCTAATTTCAAAGTTTTAAAGGTAATTGTAAAGTTTGTGCTCTGATTTGCACTTAAATTACCTTTATATTTGAAAACAATACTTGTATAATTGACTACATTATTCTTGGATATAGTAACATTATAAGTTGTTATATTGCCTATAGTCCAATTGCCCTTGTTGGTATAGTCAAGATACTTCAATTCAGAAGTCTTGAAAATCTCAGTAATAGTCACATTATGCAATGTGTAATTGTACTGATTTGTTACGGTTACAACAAAATCAACGTTATCGCCAAGACCGACAGTCTTGTTGACTGTTAATTTCTCAACTAAACCTTTTACAATAAAAGTAGTGTAGTTGTAAATCTCCGTGTAGTATGTACTTTCCCTATATAACGCTAAAACAGTATACTTTCCAGGATCCAAAATACCTTTAAGTTGTGTTAAAGGCACATTAACAGTACCGTTAATGTTGGTTTTGTTAATTGAATAGTAATTGCTTACTTTTCCTGATTTGTTGAAAGAGTATATTCCTGTAGTTTCATTATATTTAACTTTTGTAACGATGCCTGATTCATTGAAAACGTATTCATCACTTGTGGAATTGTAATAAACTTTGGTAATTGCACCGGATTTATTAAATGTATATTCCATACTGTCTCCTTTAGGAGAAACTTGAAGTGAGGTTATTGAACCTGACTTGTTGTGAATGTACATTCCTGAATCAGGGTCATAGGTAAATACAGTATTTTTGCCTGACCTATTGACGATTATCTTATCATCGACATGGTCAGCTTCAAATATAGGCTGAACAATATAATCGAACCTGTTGACTTCGCTGCCGTTTCCGTTGTAGACATATTCACCAGTTGCTTCGTTATAAGTGAAATTGCCTGCGCCAGTGTAGAGAATCAGTGTGATTACCTGATTGTTTTCGAAATCATAAAGATATATGTCTTCAGCATTAGGACCTACAACAGGAGCCATGTATCTTGAAGGGGTTTGTTTATCAATCACTTTTCCATCAATTGTGTAGAACGGATAGGTGATATTGTAAACCAGAACTTCACAAGCACCGTCCTTGTTGTGGATAGCATTCGCAATATTGTCCCCACCTTGAAGTCTGACACTAATTGTAATATCATCAGTCTGATTGAATTTGGTGTTGTTTAAAGGAACAATCGGTAAATAGTAGGAATGTGCCTGGTTATCATAGAAAGTGGAGTTGTACACTTTCAGTGAAGAGTCCTGAATGTAAATTGAAGAACCGTTCATTGCAGTATTATTGTAGAAGTTTCCTTGAATGAGTGCACTTGAATCAATAAGGAAATTAAGTTCATTAGAGATATGGAATGCACCACCTTCTCCCCTGTCAGGATATCCGAAAATATCACCGGTAGCATGATTGCTGTCAAAAGTGGAATTTTTAACTACAAGATTTTCACAGCACATTACATGACAAAAACCACCATTTTCAGCAGTGTTGTAATATGCTGTTACATTATCCATATAAACTTCCCCACTCATGACAAATATGAATACTCCACCACCGTTGTCCTGAGCATAATTTGATGAGATATTGTTGTTAGTGAAGTTTACTAAACTATCATAAGAACTAGCTTCAATAGCTACTCCACCACCATTACAGTATGCTTCATCAGTTGGATCCAATGCCCTGTTGAAAGTAATGTTATTGTTGAATAGGAAGACATCGTCACCAGTTATATACATTCCACCACCATTTACTGCAGTGTTGTTTCTAATAGTGGAATTCTGAATAGTAGTGTCATCACCTTCAATTTCAAAACCACCGCCCATATTGGCAGTGTTATTGATTGCAGTGAAATTATCAAACAGAGAATGATCTCCTACAACATAAACTGCACCTGCTTCATCTTTAGCACGATTATTGGATACGCTTACATTGATTATTTTGGCATTATTTCCTCCACCGATGTTCAATGCTCCACCTCTGAATGTAGCATTGTTATTATCCATGGTACAATTGATTACAGTAGTGTCACTACCACGAATGAAAGTGGAACCTCCACGATAACCTTTGTTGTCGTTAGAAGTGAGGTTAACTACAGTACATCCATTACCTTTAACATCCAAAGCTCCGCCTAAACCGGTGTCATAAGTACCATTATACAGAGCAGTATTGTTGTTGAATTCACCTAATTCAATGCGAACATGATTACCTTCAATATAAGCACCACCACCGTTTTGTGCAGTGTTATTGTCTGCGGTTACATTGAAGAATGTAGTTCCATCAGCAAGTACAAAAATTCCTCCACCAGTAGTGTTTGCCCAGTTGTCTGATACGGTAACGTTGATGATTCTAATGTTTGTACCGTTACCAACATTCAATCCTCCACCTCTGATATGAGCAGTGTTTCCGTCAAAAGATGAATTAACAACATAAGTGTCATCACCTCTGATAAATGCGGAACCTCCACGGTCAGCAGTGTTCTTGTTAGCAGTTACATTGATTAACTTACAGTTTTTACCCCAGATGTTCAGGGCACCACCACGACCGGATATGCTAGATTCATTTCTGAAAGCTTCATTGTTGTTAAATGTGGAATACTGTACAGTTGCATTGTCACCACGAACGAATGCTGCTCCTCCACGTGCAGCGGAATTGTTGTTTGCAATAATATTGTCAAACAAAGCATTATTGGTAATCAGATACAAAGCTCCACCTTCAGTACCTGCATCATTTTTTGTGATGTTGGTATTTCTAAACTCATTTGTCCTGTTTAGCTCGGATGATGCGTTTATGTAAAATCCACCACCTTCAGAATGAGCAGTGTTGTTTTCAATATCACAGTTATCGACAAATACTGAATTTATAATGTATAAGTCAACAGCACCACCTCTGTCTGCAGTGTTGTTGTAGATTTTACAGTCAATCATGTCAACATGATCAATATGATATGTGTGAATAGCACCACCCTGTGCCCTGTCATTTGAACGTTTTCCGTTTGCAGTGTTGTTCACGAGAGTGGTGTTTATAAATTCAAGAGTAGGCCATTGAACGCCTGCAAGATTAATGGTTACGTCAATACCTCCACCGTTACCGTCGAAAGCGACATTGAAGTAGAATTCAGAATTATATGTGTCTACAAAACCTCTTACTGCACCACCGTATCCTGCTTCATTATTAATGAATGTTGAATTATAGATACGGGTTAATGAATCACAAGACCATATAGCTCCACCACCATTAGGAACCTTGGAAGTGTCATCTTCCAATGTACTTTCAGCAATATTATGGATAAATATACAGTCATCGACAATCCAATCGTATGCTCTCTCATTTTTAATAGCTCCTCCACCGACTTGAGCAGTATTGTCTCTGAAAGTTGAGTTTACAATACGGCCTCCGTCAGCATTGTTGCCTATATAAATAGCACCACCGTTATCAGCACTATTACCGTTAATAAATGTAATATTTTCTAAATTGACACCCTTAATATTTTCATTGATAGTAAATATTCGGGATTTTCCTTCAGCATCTAAAACGGCACCGTTACCGACAATGGCAATCGGCTTATCGATTACCATACTGTCGTCGATGTCATTGAGATATGTCTTATCTTTTAGAATTAAAACCTCTCCAGGCTCTGCGCTATTGATTGCATTCTTGATACTTGAAAATCCGTCTCCTTCCACAATAGTTACACCAAAAGTACCTTCTTTGGTTTTACCATCCAAATAAGTAGCAGTGTATTTGTATTTTCCAAGAGGAAGGTCTGAATAATCATATTTTGTTTGTCCGTTATCATCAGTTTCATTTAGAGTAACTGTTTTGATAAAGTTCCCGTCAAGGTCATAGATATCTAATTTTATCTCTTCTCCGACTAAAGGAACTTTTGATCCGTCACCTGAAGCTCCTTCAATATTACCTACTACAATATTTGAATAATCAGTTGCCAAGGTAAATGTCAATTCAGGATATCCTCCAAGAACGCTTAAATCAGTTACTCCACCAAGGTTACAGTTTGAGACTTTACCGTTACCACTACCAGCAGCGTAAATTGCCTTACCTGAAGCAGCATTATTGTCTTCAAAGTTACAGTTGCTCATATCAGCATTATTACAATTATCAGCTATATAGATAGCTCCACCATTACTTGTAGCAGAGTTATCAGTGAAATTACAGTTATCAACATTAATGTTTGATGCTTGGATACTTACTGCACCACCTTGACCAGCTTTGTTAGATTCAAAATTACTGTTAGTAATGCTTGAACCAGAACCAGTCAGTGCAATTGCACCACCGGACAAATGACCTGCAGTGACTTCATTACCTATAAAGTTACAGTTATCAACTACAGAATTTGCTCCGGCTATATGCACAGCTCCACCATTAGCATTACCTCCTTTATTGTTGGTGAAGTTGGAATTTCTCACTGTAAGAGTTCCAGCACTGTATACTGCCCCATAATTCTGAGCAGTATTTGAATCAAAATTACATCCATCAATTTCATTGGCGGAACCTTCAAAGTAAATTGCTCCACCTGATCCACCCCATCTAGCTTCATTATTTGTAAAATTACAATTACTAATCATAGTATTTGTAGCGGAACTGGACCCGTGAATTGCTCCACCTTGATTAACCTGACAACTGTCAAATACACAGTTGTCAATAGTACAATCTGAAGCATCAATATAAACAGCAGAAGCCGGACCGTTACCACCATGGGAATTTACTATTTTAACATTTTTTAAAGTAATTCCGGCAGCATTAAAGCTAAATACTTTTGCTTGATTAGCGTTGATTGTAGAAAATCCATCAGGATTAGAACTGCTTCCACCACTTATTATTACATTAGGAACATTAACGTTTATTACTTGATTTCCATTCCATTCACTCCAACCGGATGAGATACTTTGGTTTCCCAGATAAACTGTGTCTCCTTCCTGAACAGTTCCACCATCAAATAAATTTTTTATATCCTGAACGGCAGAACCTGAAAGATCATGTGTAGCAGACAAAACCTCATTGCCTGCGGATTCAGCAAGTGGAACTGACTGAACATCACCACTCGACATTTCTGATATCGTATTATTCAATGCCGAATCTTCAACTGCACTTGCAGCCCCCATGAAAGATACGAAAAAGAATAATATCAAAATAATAAAAATTGCATTGTATTTTTTATTTTTGATACTATCTCCTCCTTTGTAATACAATTTTTTACTTACACATATAATAAATCAAATTTATTATACCGGCCTAGAAAAAATCTAGACAATTGTAAATAAATATATAATTTTTTACATTAATATTAAACAAAATATGTATTACTAATATCTGTACACAAAAACATGGCAAATATTGAACAATTATCTTATTTTATATAATACGAATGAAAATATAATATAAATTTACATAGTTATGTTTGGCATTAACAATATATATATCTTACATTTTTTACATTAACAACTCAAAAAATCTGATAAATGCCAATATTAAATCCAAGATCAAAAAGTTAGTTAAACCCAATTTAAACAAATAAAAACATTCATTAATTTTTTCATTAAAACATAGTGAAACAGACATTCAAATAGCTTTATAATCTCTTAAATATCATATAATCCCTTATTTTAAAATTAAAGACAGATATTAAACAAAAGTCCGATAAATAAATATTAAAAATATACATTACCACAATATTTTAAAATATTTTAAAGACTGATTCATCAAAAAATAATTTCTCAATCAGATAAAAATAAGATCAAAGACAAAAATAGTGATGTAGAAAATATTGGTTTAATGCGTTCCTGATGAAAAAAACATATGATAAAAAAATTATAATGGAAAATAAATCCTCCAATACAATCATCCATTAAAATGCTTCATAATAAATCACAAAAGGCAAAATCACAAAATTAAGGGGATTTTTAAATCTGAAGTGCAATATTCAATTTCAAAAGTTTTTAAAGTGAAGTCAAATTCCTATCCTTATGGAATTTTTAAGGAAATATTCATCTATGTAATGAAATTTTTGCATTAAACACAAGTTAGTACAACCAAATAAAAAAGTAAACATAAACATCAATAATTTTTGAAAAAAACAAGTTATCCTTTAAAAAAATGAAAATTTTGAATGACTTTCAATTTGGAATTGTCAAATCTGAAAAGTCTTCATATTTAGGCTTCCAAAGAAAAAAATAAGAAAAATTAAAGAGCTACAGCTCTCCATTTTCCCTGCGTTTTTCAAGAAGTTCGAGACCTAAATCGCCCAGTTTGTACTTCTGGATTTTACCACTTGTTGTAAGCGGGAACTCATCTACAAAGAAAACGTATTTCGGAACCTTATATCTTGCAATGGAACCTATACAGAAGTCACGGATGTCCGCTTCTGTAACGTCATCAAATCCTTCTTCCTTGATGATGAATGCTCCGACGATTTCACCGTATTTTTCATCCGGAATTCCTGCAACCTGAACGTCCTGAACGCATTCGTGAGTAAATAGGAACTCTTCGATTTCACGAGGATAGATGTTTTCCCCTCCTCTGATAATCATGTCCTTGATACGTCCGACGATTGAGTAGTAACCATCTTCATCAACTGTTGCAAGGTCTCCTGAGTGAAGCCATCCGTCCGGCTCGATTGTCTCGGCGGTTTTCTCAGGCATGTTGTAGTATCCTTTCATTACGTTGAAACCTCTGCACATTATCTCTCCGGTTTCACCAGGTCCAAGTTCCTCTCCTGTTTCAGGATCAACAATCTTTACTTCAATATTAGGGAACTTACGCCCTACGGTATTGATTTTTTTCTCGAATGAATCTGCAGCATTTGTCTGTGTAAATCCTGGTGCAGCTTCTGTAAGACCATATACACTTGTAATCTCTTTCATGTTCATCTTTTCTATTGCATCCTTCATGGTTTCAACAGGACATGTGGAACCTGCCATGATTCCAGTTCTAAGTGAGCTCATGTCAAACATCTCAAACATAGGATGGTTCATCATTCCTATAAACATTGTCGGAACTCCGTAGATTGATGTACATTTTTCCTTCTGGATGGAGGAAATAGCTAAAAGAGGGTCATACTCTTCCAGCACGACCATTGTGGAGCCGTGGGTTATGACTGCCATTACTCCTAAAACTGTACCGAAGCAGTGGAAAAGAGGTACCTGCAGTAATAATCTGTCATCAGGAGAGTAGTTCATGTTTTCTCCAATGTAGTAACCGTCGTTTACAATGTTACGGCTTGTAAGCATTACTCCTTTTGGGAATCCTTCTGTTCCTGATGTGTACTGCATGTTGATTACATCATACTGTGAGACTGAATCCTTAATCTTCTGATATTCCTCGTCATCATAGTTCATTCCAAGTAATATCAGTTCATTTGTATTGTACATTCCCCTGTGCTTTTCCTGACCGACATGGAAAATGAATTTCAGACGCGGGAATTTCTCAGCAATGAGATGTCCTCTTGCACAGCTTTTAAGTTCCGGTACAAGTTCGTTAATGATGTCAAAGTAGCTTGTGTCCCTGAAGCCGTCGGTCATTGCCAGTGCCTTCATGTCTGACTGTTTTAGAACGTATTCAAGCTCGTGGGACTGGTATGCTGTGTTTACTGTTACGATTGTTGCACCTATTTTTGCTGTTGCAAACATGTATGTCAGCCATTCCGGAACGTTTTTTGCCCAGATTCCAACGTGGTCTCCTTTTTCAATTCCTATAGCTAGCATTCCTTTTGCAAGATTGTCTATTCTTTCATCAAATTCCTTGTATGTAAATCTTAAGTTTCTGTCTGGATAAACGATAAATTCATGATCCGGCTGTTTTTCAACCATTGATTCGAAAAATTTTCCTAGCGGTAATTCTGTAAATAGTTCACTCATATTATACTCCTCCGTTAATGTTTGTTGTTTTCAATTCCTGGCCCAATATGTTTAAACGCAACTGCAACAATCCCAACTCATGAGTAAACAGGTTCATTTTGCCAAATACATCATATTTTAATTCTGATTTAAACATATTATCAAGCCTCTCGTTAATGATTAGTATGGAGTGTAGAGTACTGCTAATATTTTAGCCTTGTCGTTTCCGCTTGCGTGAAGGTGGTGTGGCACTACTGAATCGTAAAAGATAGTGTCTCCTTTACCTACTGTGAATGTGTCCTTACCGTAGATTACTTCAATTTCTCCTTCAAGCACATAGATGAACTTTTCGCCTTCGTGGGAGGAAAGTTCCTTTTCGCCTTCTTCATAGTCAATGTCGATTATGAAAGGATCTATGTTTCTGTCTATTTTTCCCGCACCTAAGGAATGGAACTCAAGATTGGTTGCGTTGGTTACGTCTTCACGTCCTGAAAAGTAAAGTGAGTTTTCGGTTTTTCCGCCTCTTGTAACTACAGGTCCGAGTTCAGGTGTGTCATCGAGAAATGTTCCTAAACGGACTCCTAAAGCCCTTGCCATTTTTGTTAATGGTGTAAGTGAAGGAATTACCTCACCGTTTTCCATAGCCTTGAGGACTTCAAGCTTTACTCCGCTTCTTTCGGAAAGCTCTTCAATTGTCATGTCTTGTCTTGCTCTAATGTCTTTAATCTTTTGTGCAAAGTCTTCATTTGTCATATATTTCACTCATTTTTGGATTGTTACTTAAATTATTTAAGTATTTATAAGCATATTCAAAAAGATATATAAAAGTTACCTTAAAATTGGAATTATTAAAAATTTTTTAATTAAAATTAAAAAACAAATATGAAAAATAGCTTTTCATTCAAAAAAAATAATGTTGAGTGAGTGGCAAAATTATTTAATTTCTTATTTTGATGTTTTGCTGAATATAATTCCTTATTTTAGAATATAACATTTTAAAAAGGGATTTTAATATTTTGATGTATTTTACTATTTTTTAGACATCATTGTAAAAATCTGATCCATATATTTGAAATTTAGATAAATATCCACTTAGTATAACAGTGTTATATTATAATTCTAATAAGTTACAATTTGGCGATGA
>JAFQXD010000036.1 GCA_017407115.1 Methanobrevibacter sp.
ATAAATATTGTACGAATCCTTATGTTCTTTTATAAGATCATTTAAGTCATTGTCCGTTAAATGTTCTTCAATTTTTGCGACTTTCATGATTATTATATATGAACCTCATAAGGTATAAACTTTTCCAAAAAAACTATAATTGAAATTGATACGACATAATGCAGAATTCGACCAATTAATCAAACTTATCCTCGAGAAAAATTCCTTAAATCCGTTTTTTAATTGAATCAGGAAAATTCGGTGATTATCCTGACCTTAATGCATTAAAGATACATGCAATAGCTATTACGCCTGATGCAATAGTTGCAGCAGTGATTCTTTTATTTATTATTGCAATGACAATTGCTACCACCAAACACAAAATTCCTACAATTAAACTTCCCATTGATCTAACCATTTTTTTCACCTACACTTTTTTAAGTCAATGCATAATATTTATGACATTTATATTTTACAAAAATTTTTACTCACATACGAATGTGTCCTACATCCGGATAGCCCACATGTTTCACCACAAGCATAATCTTTCATTTTGCATAATATGAATTCAATGATTCCAAATCATTTTTTCACATTATTACATTATAATAGATAAATATCAGATTTGTTGTGAAATTTATACTATGAATATGTCTGCTGAAGCCATCAAAACTCCCCAGAAATATTAATTACTTTAAATAAAGACATATATAAAGTTTTTCGAATGTAAGTGCTCGCTTACATCCTAAAAAATAAAAAAAGAATTAGTTTATATTAAAATTAACTAATTGAGTTTAAGATGGTTGTTATAGGATTGTCTGCTCCTTCAGGTGCAGTTTCGCCAGCAGGAATAGTGAATGTTACGATACATTGGTCTTCCCCTGCAGGAATGATATAACTCATGACAGTAAATCCGTCTTTTTCATAATTTTGTTGTTGGACAATTTTACCATCAGCATCATATGTTTCTTCACCTAAAAAAGTGTAACCTTTAGCTTCAAGATATGATTTTGCATCATCAGAATTTTTAACAGCTTCTGGAATCATCACCACAATTACATGATTATCATCCTGTGTCAATACGACTGAATCATCTGTAGTGTTCAATATTGAGTATCCTTCAGGGATTGTGAATTTGTGGTCGCCAATTGATGCTTCTTCAGCACATGCAATACCAATACTTGAAACGACAATCAATAGTACCAACGCTAGAAATATCCTATTAAATTTCATGTATATAACCTCCAATATAAGTTTTAAAATTTATATTTTTTATATATTGTTATTTAATTTAAAAAAAAACCATGGAAATGACTCTAAAATGCTTATAATTAAAACATTATTTACAAACAGCAACTACAAAAATAATTGAATATTTACCCAATTTCTAAAGCAGATAAAATATAATACAGAGGATTTTGATAGATACACTCCCAATAATCATGTCAAAACTGACTAATTACTTTTTTTACGAACTAAATACAATTTTTACTTGAGAATAGAGCAAAATAAACTTATTTATACTATTAAATCTAGTCATAATTAATCAAACTCTTGATCAAGAAGGTGGTGATATTTATTTTGAACAGGATAATATTGCCAATGATGGGATTTGAAACATACGTTTTAATGAACTCACCTCTTGGCAATCCATTAAATCGAATGGAGGAATCCATTATGAAACTTCAGAAGAAATTCTGGATTTGGATGCTCATATACACCATAATATCGTGGTGCTTTGCATTCTACATCACATGGATTACACATACTTAATCCGATGTCATGATTGATTTCTCCTTTAAACTGTAAGAATATTCAAATATTAGGGATATTGTTTAGCGATAGCCTTAATGGGTTATGTTCGGGTTTGTTGATTTCTAATCGGCACTTCTTACAGTTTATAAATTAAAAATCAAAAAACTTTATATACAATCTATTTCATAATATTCATTAGAGTTTAAGTCCACTTCTGGGCATGATTAAATTCTAAACCATTTGATTTAATGGATTTTTAATTCAATGTCTATCTGTTCCAACATGTTTTATCATGTTGTAGACATTGATTAAATTAATACTTTTTTTGCTTAATTTTTTCATAAAATTGTAATCATCAACCAACATAGATTTTTTTATTATTAATCAAAATTGTTTTTATCCCAAAATAAGTAATTTAAAGAGTTTTTAAAAATTAATCATCAACCAAAAAATATGTTAATCATCAACTGCAAACATGTTAAAATCGAATGTTATGTGGAGCAATATTCAAAACTGTTGGTTGTGAATTTTCACCGTCTCAAACAAGTTTCATTTTTTATTACTTAATTAGGCTGTTATCCAAAATATATTTTAGCATAGAATTCTGTTTGAATTTGAAATAAGAAAAAAAGAGTATTTTGAGTAAAATCAATGCCTACAACATGATAAGCATGCTCGAACAAGTAGACATTGAGTTAAATTTACTTATACAAATAGAATTTAAGTACCCAGAAACGGACTTAAAACTCTAATGAATATTATGAAACAGAATGTATATAAACTTTATTATTTTTTAATTTATAAACCATAGGAAGTGTCAATTAGACCCAACAAACCCAAACATAGCTTATTAAAGCTATCACTAAACAATGATTCCAATATTTGATGGTTCCTACAGTTTAAAGGAGAAATCTATTATGACATCGGATTAATTATGTGTAATCCACATGATGAAGAACGCAAAACACCATGATACGATGGCATATATGAGCATTCCTATCCAAAGTTTCCTTCAGATACTCATAAAGAATCCCTCCATTTGTATAAGTAAATTTGCCAAGAGGAGAGTTCATTAGAACAAATGTTCTAAATTCCCTCACAGGCAATATTATCTTGTTCGCAATAATATCACCCCCAATTGGATCAAGAGTTTGATTACCTACATATTTGACTTTAATAGTATAAATAACTTTTATTTGACTTATAGACAACTAAAAATTGTTTTAAACATATAAAAATAATTTATGATGGAAAAAATGAGGTAAAAGCAATCGTATGATTTTATAATGAAATTTTTCAATCAATGAGTAATTTTAAATCAAATATTATGTAGAGCAATATTCAAAACAGACATTAGCTAAAAACAATTTATGGCATTATCTAATCTTTTTTAGTGAAAAATATTCTTACCTAAAGGAATCATGAAAAATTGTATTTTACTTCCTACTAAGAACATTTTCAACAAATGCTAAAGTGGAATTTTATTTAATGTTAACCATTAAATTACTGCCATTACTCATTTCAAGAAAATAAGTCTAGAGTTTTATAAAATAACCCATTATTTATATGAAAATAAATGATTAAAAGAATTATTTTTTAAATAACTTTTAGTTACAAAAATAGAAAACTTTATATAGTAACAAAATGGAAGTCAGTGAAAAATTGTATAGTTACCATTTTTCCAAAATTATGTGATAAAATAATTTAGTATAGAAGTAATTATATTTTTAAAATTTTATTTACAAAAGGTAACTACAAAAATAATTGTATACTTACCCAACTCTAAAGCTTCTTAAAAATTACTATCGATATTACTTCAGGTTATTTTAAACCACTTACTAAAAAATCAATCAGATTTTGATGAATAACTCCCTCTTGTGATAAATCAAATTTATCTGTTGAAATCACGTATTTTGGATAATTATCCTTAACTTTTAATAATGGTCGAAATTCCCGATTAAATGTTTCTTCAGAAGCCAAAGAATAAGTTACCTGAATGTAAACTTTTTGTTTATGCTTTTTAGCTATGAAATCTATTTCAAAATCACCTATTTTACCAATGGTCACATCATAACCTTTTCTTAAAAGTTCAACATATACAATGTTTTCAATTGTTCTTGAAATGTTTTTTAAATTTCTGCCATTGAACACCTGGTTGAATCCATGGTCAGTGACATAATACTTTTCATGAATCTTTAAAATCTCTTTTCCTTCGATATCTTCTCTTTGAACTTTTTTTAATAAAAGAGAATTAGTAAAATAATTAATATAATTGTAAATTGTTTTTGGAGCAATATTAACATTTTCTTCCTCTTTTAAATAATCAGAGATGCTTTTAGCCGAAAATGTTTTACCTATATTATCCATTAAAAAAATGATTAAACGTTCCAATATATTTACATCCCTTATTTGATATCTTGATATTAAATCATTGTATAATATTGAATTGAACAAATCATGCAAATATTTGAGTTTATCTTCATTATTTAAACTGAATAACTGTGGAAATCCACCATATTCCACATATTCATTGAATAATTCATCAGATGAGGATTGCTGTTTGTAATCAAGGAATTCCTTGTATGAAAACGGATACATTTTTATTTCAAAATATCTGCCAGTCAAGTGAGTTGCCAGTTCCCCCGACAATAATTTTGAATTTGAACCGGTTATGTAAATATCACAGTCCCAGTCTACTCTGCAAGCATTAATTGATTTTTCCCACCCATCAACATTCTGTATTTCATCAAAAAATAAATAGACTTTACCTTCAATATTTTCTACCAGACTTTTTATTAATAAATCAAGTTCACGGGCATTGCCAACATTTCGATATTTTGCTGATTCAAAATTAATTAAAATTATATTATTTTCATCAATTCCACGATTAATTAACTCTTTCTTAATTAATCCCAACATATAGGACTTACCACATCTTCTAATTCCAGTTATTACTTTAATTAATTCATTATCAATTAACGGAACAATTTGATTTAAATACAAATCCCTTTTTACCATGATATTATTTATTGAATAATTAAATATATAAGTTTAACTTTTATTAAAATTAAAAAAGTTTTAGTTATAAGTTAAATTTTTTAAAATTAAAGGAACTATTCTATTTCAAGTTTAGGCAATTCATTTAACAGATTTTTTGAATACACTATGAAAAATTTAGTCTTATTGAATGTTTCAAATGCAATGTTTTCATCAAAAATGTTCCAGTTTATTTGTAAAAATTCTGAATTCAATTCTTTAGTCTTGCAGAAAAATCTAAACAAATTTCTATCAAATAAACCTTCATCAACATAATTTATCTTAAGTAAATATATCAAACCCTCAAGAGTTTTACATTCTATGTTTTTTAATACAAATAATGCTTTGATAACAGAATACATCGCCAAAAAACATGAATTTATTATAAATGGATAATCTTCCATATTAAAATAGAGCTCGCAGATTCCAATGTGTCTTTCAGATTTACTTATCCATGCATCAATTATCATATTATCGCCTATAAAAATAGCTAGTATGGGATTCCTGATTTTCATAAGTGCTCAGAAGGGGATGGGCCTTTAATATAAATCTTTCACGACCATCATTACTGGTTCTCTCAAACCATGCATAATCATCAACAATCAGCTGAATATTTTTTAATTCACATAAACCCCAATCATTATCATAGAAAACATTATATTTTTCTAAAAATTCATCAGATTTTACAACATTTCCATTGACTACAAAAATAACCTCATTTAGATTTAACTTATACCTACTTAACAAATCATAAATTTCATCAAGAAAATTTATCATACATTACATTCCCCAAATTTGAAAATCATATCTGAAACTATGTAAATAATATAAAAAAGAAAATAAATAAAGTTTTTGTTGTAAATAAAAGCAATATAACACTATGAAAGCAATATTATGATGTGATAACAATATTCCAATTAGAAACAATGAGTATTCAAACGAACAGGATTATCATAAAACTAGCTCTATTAATAATAAATATTTTTGAAGTGTGACTTTGTGTGAAAACACAATGCAATTAAAATGAGTCTTTTCACTTGAAAAATTAAAATAGAACTACCTAATATCTTGCTGTTTACTTCAAAGAAATAGACTTCAATATTTAAACATTTAAGATGAAAAAAAGTTTTGTAGCTATTGTCAGTGCTAAATACCATGGAATTGTAAGTGAAATTCCATGACAACATTGACAATATCTTTTAGCTATTCAAAAGTTTATTTTTGAAATTATTTCAAGAAAAATAACTTAAAAAGTTATTAAGTAAATAATATCTACTCAATAACCTAATTCTTTTAATCTTAATGCTGCTACACCCCTTGGAGGATAATCGGGGGCTTTATTTTTTGTATGTACGCGAATTTCGTTAACACATGTTGCATGACTAATTGCCACACATAAAGTCCTTGTTTCCTTAGGATATCCTCCTTTATAACTTTTAACAATGTCATTGTAAAAGTTTACAGGGAGATGATTCATATTACTTAAAGCAGTTGCTCGAAGACTATCAGATTTTTCAGTTTTAAAAATATCCATCAAAACTGGTTGACTATTTATTCGATTAATTGCCTCTTCACGAACTCTGTCTTTTTTAGATTTATCTTTAGCTATTTTAATTAGTTCTTTTTGATCTAATTTATCTAATGCTATTTCCATCGAACTAAGTGAAACTTTAGATAGCGCGTCGGATAAAATTTTAGGGTCATCTATTTATTAATTGCAGTTTCGGAAACAATGGCTGAAGAAGAATTATGATTAATAGCAATTTCTTTTAAATATTGATTGTTATTAATTTTTTCTATACATAAAATCGGAATTTCACCATACTTTGCATTTTGTGCAATTTCTTTTAATATTTTTTCATCAGAAGTATTATTGACAATATCCCCATATTGTTCATATTCAATTCTTTCATTAATAGCCTCTTTTAGCCAATAATAATCATAACCTCTCTTTGATAAAGCAGACTTGTCTATTTTCCCAGATTGAATCAATGAAACCCATATTTTAAATTCATCCTCACTAATCGAATTAATAAATTTTTTCTCTTTAGTAATCTTATTTTTAGAACTTTTTTTATTATTTTTCTTGAACCTATCAAATAATCCCATAGAATCACCCTTTATTTTGATAATCGAAGTTTTATCAAAGCATGTATATATAGCGATTTGATTTCTCTCTGTGGAAAATAGTTTATAGATGATTTTTATGAAATTAAGTGCACTAATAACTAAAATTCAATCAAAAATAACTGAAATTTATAAAACAAAAAATAATCAAACGAAAAATCAAAGATTAAATGAATTACTTTTTAATTACTTTTAGTAATAAAAATAGAAAACTTTATATAGTAACAAAAAGTAAATAAAATACATTCATAGGAAATTCCTAAAAAGGAGTGTGAAAACTATGGTAGATTCAGAAACTATTGAAACTAAAATTTCAGATAAAAAAGAAGAATTCGAAGAAAAAATTGAAGACTTAGAAGAAGAATTCGAAGATGCAAAAGAAGATGCAAAAGAAACCTTTGAAGAGAAAAAAGAAAAAGGTAAAAATATTGCAGATAATGTTATTGCAGATTTATCAAAAACCATTGAGGAATTTAGGGAAAACATCAAAAGCATGCAAAAAAATGCTGATCAAAGATATCAAGATTACAAAAAATCAACCGTACAGACTTTAGACATTGATTTGGTTGAAACCAAAGACTTCTACTACATCAAGGCAGTAGTCCCTGGTGTGAGCAAAAAGGACATTTTAATTGAAGCCGGAGACAATGACATTACTATCGAAGCTACAATCGTACCATACATCGAAGAATTCGATGAAGAGGATGAAGCTGAATTAATCGTCTCTGCAATCAAATCCGGTAGATGCGTAAAAACAGTCAGATTTGAAAACAGCATTGACATTGAAAACATCAAAGCTAAATTCAAAAACGGAACCGTTCATATAACTCTTCCAAAATTGGTCATACCAAAACATAAGGTAAATGTAGAATAATCATTCTACATCTTTTTTTCTTTTAAACAACAATTAAATACTACTTTTCTCAAACCATTATCCATGAATGAAAAAATTGCACTTGCTCCATGTAACGGAATGAGTCCGAACGGACTTGTATGCCGTGCTGCGGTTGGAGATTTTAAAAAGGAACATGAAACTGCAATATCAATCTGCATGGGATCAACTTCTGCAGACATTGAAAACAAAAACACCCCTATGCTTAAAAAATATCCTATAATCGCACTTAACGGATGCGGGAACAATTGCGTTAATGTTATTTTAGAAAGCAAAGGCGTTGAAGTGGCTAAAACAATCAATGCAAGTGACGTTTTAAAAAATTATGATGTTTGCGCCAGAGATTCCTTCAGGTTGGATAGCGATGGTGAAGAATGCGTAAAAATAATTAAAAAAGAGTTGGAAAACTCTTTGTAAATCAGTATCTTACTTTTCCGATGTGTCTTGTTGCACCAGGGTCTTCCCCGTTGAAGTGTGCAAGGTAATATACGAACCATTCAAGCGGAATTACGAATATGAACGGAGACAACAGCTTGTCCACATCTGCGTAATCCTTAAGGTCAAACAGTATTGTTTTGGCTTCGAGGTTTTCGCAAAAGTCAATCGCCTTTTGTGTTATCTCATCGGATTCCAGATCTGATCTTAATATTATGACAGGAACGTCCTTTTCGGCACGTTCAATCAAACCGTGTCTGAATTCAGCTGAATATTCAGGGCATGCATGCTTGATTGCGCCTTCCATAAGCATTGTCATCGCCAGTTTGTATGCAAGACCGAAATTAGGACCGCTGCCTAAACAGTAGAAAATATCTTCAGATGCGTATTTTTCAGCCAAAGCCTTATTTTCATCTTCTGTGAGAAGCAGGAGTCTGTCAATGAGTTCAGGCATCTCTGCAAGTTCAGAAAGCAATTGTGCCTTGTTCTCATAATCTGATGCCTTGAACAGTATCTGGTAGAGGCATGCCAGTTGTGTGATGTAGGTTTTTGTACCTAAAATAGCTGTTTCTGTTTCGCATCTTGTTATAATTGGAGTTTTGGCTTCTTTAATCATGGAACTTTCAGGTTCATTTGAAATGGAAACAGTGTGTATGCCAAATTCATTGGCTCTTCTTAATGATGCCAGGGTATCGGCTGTTTCACCGGACTGTGAAGTGAATATTGCCAGTGAGTTTTCATTTTCGACTAGTTTCTTGTTATAATAGAATTCATATCCTGTATATACTTCAATATTTATATTGGTACTGGACATTCTGATTGCGTCACGAACGCTGTAACAGGTTGAAATGGAACTTCCGCAGCCTATAAGATAAACCTTATCGACATTTGAAACAATCTCGGAAACCTTTTGCATGGTTATGGCTTCCGCCTCAAAAGTTTTCTGCAATGATTGTGGTTGCTCCATCATTTCATCATACATTTTATATTTCATAAGCTCAAACTCCTTTAAAATTAAATAATATTAATTATATATTGTTAATTGACATATAAAAATCTTTTTTAAAAAATCTATGATATTATGGAAATTGACTTATCTTTAATCGGAATGGAAAGGGGAAGGCAATATGAAACAATCATCACTAGCCAAAATGATGAAGGCATAAAAAATGCGGCCCCGATTGGAGTGCTGTGCTCGGGAAGAGACATGATTTTAAACAGGATATTTAAGGGAAGCCAGACTTTGGACAATATCATATCACAAAAGGAGTTTACAGTAAACATTACACATTCACCTGAGCTTTTTACCGATTCGCTTTTGGGAAATCTGGATGATAAGCTCTTCAGTGATGACTTGTCACTTAAAGATTGCGACGCATATTTCAAATGTGAAGTCATTAGCTTTACTGAAGCCGTAAAAAGAAGCGATCCCGTGAGAAACAAAGGCGAAGCGATCATCATCAAATCAAAAGTAACCGATCTTAAAATAAACAAGGACACTGCGGCATTCAACCGTGGTTTTGGCTACGTTATAGAGTCCCTGACCAACTTTTCACGATTCGATTTGGTTGAAGGAGAACTGAAGGAGTTTTACATAAAGCGCTTCAGGGAGTCCTATCGCATTGTAAACAAGGTCGGAACAAAGCAGGACATCAAGGTCATGCATAAAATAAAAAAAGAGTTGAAAGCTAAAGGTCACGACATTTAGCTTCTTATAACATCCATGAATTCAAAGCCATCACCGTCAAACAGTCCCAAATCTGAAATCTTAAGTGATGGAATTACCAGAAGGGCCATGAATGCCATTGTCATGAACGGCGCATCCAGTGTGCATCCAAGTGCTGAAGCCATCTTATGCAATGAATCAAGCTTTCCGGCAACATCATATGCGTCTTCATTGCTCATAAGTCCTGCAATCGGAAGTGAAAGTGAATCTGAGAAGTCTTCACTTACAACGGCAAATCCGCCATGATTGTCTATTATTGTGTTTACGGCTTCTGCCATCATTTCAGAATTATATCCGACTACAATGATGTTATGTGAATCGTGGGCAACCGAAGAGGCTATAGCTCCTTTTTTAAGGTTGAAACCCTGAATGAATCCATTGGCTATTTTTTCACCACCGTATCTCTCAACGACGGCTATCTTCAATACGTCCTGATAAATATCTGACTGTATCTTGCCGTCTTTTGTCTTCAATGTTGCTGTTGCCTTTTCTGTTAAAAGCTCACCGTTGAAACATTTAATGACGTTTACTTCGCATTCATCTCCATCGCAGCATACTTCAAAGTCCTGGGCGGATTTTTTGGAAGCCTTTATTGAGTTTTCAAGCGGAATTTCCTCAACATCAAACAATACGTCTTCACCATCGAAGACACATTCACCTCCAATATATGTTTTCAATACATTGAAATCATGCAGGTTGTCCACTATTACAAAGTCTGCCTTTGCTCCTGTGACAATAGCTCCCCCCGGCAAGTTGAAATGATTTGCAGGGTTGAGGGTTACCATTTCGATAGCCTGAATAATGTCGATTCCGAGTTTGGCTGCCTTTTTGATTGATGAGTCGAGATGGCCTTCAATAAGATCGTTTGGATGTTTGTCATCGCTTACTATAAAGTCGAATATTGGGGAGTGCAGTCTTCTTTCGATTATTTCAGTCGGGATGATGCTGAACCCGTCCTGTTTTTTCAAGTGGTTTAGCTTCTCTGAAAAATCAAAGAGAGCCTCCATATTTTTAGCGGATGACCCGTCACGTACCATAATTTTCATGCCTTTCTGCTTTTTTTCCATAGCTTCTGCGAAATTACTGCATTCGTGATCGGTTACTATATGTTGAGCGATATATTTATCCAAATCCCTGCCTGTTACGAGTGGTGCATGACCGTCAATAGGCTTTCCGTATTTCCTTGCAAGGGCAAGTTTTGCCAGGACTTCCTCATCTCCACCGATAACGCCCGGAAAGTTCATCATCTCAGCAAGGCCGACAACTTCCGGCTTTTGAAGCAGATACTCTATGTCATCCACATCCAGAACTGCACCTGATGTTTCAAAGGCAGTTGCAGGAACGCATGAAGGCGCTGTGAAATAAAAATTGAATGGAACCTTGGAGGCATCATCTATCATGAACTCGATACCATCGATTCCGGAAACATTTGCAATTTCGTGAGGGTCGCATACAACGGCAGTGGTACCATGGCGAACGGCGATTTTTGCAAATTGCTGAGGAGTTATCATGCTGCTTTCAATATGAATATGTGCATCAATAAAACCCGGAACAAGCAAGCCGTCAACATCTATTTTTGTCTCTTCAACGACAACAATGGGATCGATTTCCTTAAAAATCCCATCTTCAATTGTTATGCGAGCCGGATAAATTGATTCTGTTAAAACGTCCAATATATATGCAGTGAATTTCATTTTTACTCCTCATGTAAAGCATTATAAAGAAGTGGCAGGAATGTACCGATGTCAGTTACAATCCCTACAACCTGAGCGCTTCCCCTATCAGACAGTTTGGTAACAGTGGACGGATTGATGTCCACACAGATACTTTTAACCCTTGAAGGGAGGAGATTGCCTGTTGCAATTGAGTGAAGCATTGTAGCTATCATTATGACCATGTCCACTTCCTGAGCATATTTCCTCATAAGCTTTTGGGCTTCAACGGTATCTGTTATCACGTCCGGAAGAGGTCCGTCATCACGGATGGAACCTGCAAGAACATATGGAACGTCGTTTTTGATACATTCATACATGATTCCGCCTGTCAGGGTTCCGTCATCAACGGCGTTTTGAATGGAGCCTGATTGGTTTATTCTGTTGATGGCCCTCATGTGGTGAGTGTGGCCGTGAGCGACGATTTTTCCGGTTTCAACTTCAATACCCAGTGAAGTTCCAAAAAGATCAGATTCAATATCGTGAGTGGCAAGGGCGTTGCCTGCCATGATTACGTCAATGTAGCCTTCCCTTATAAGGGATGCCAGGAATTTGCCTGAACCTGTGTGTACAATGGCCGGACCTCCGACTATTCCTATCTTTCCGCCTTTGGCCTTGATTTCCTTCATTTCCTTTGCAATACCGTTAATCAGGTTCATCAATGGTTTTTCTGAAGAAACTTCACTGTTCATGAACTCGAATACCTGCTGTTCATCCCTTGAACGGTGAGGTGGAGTTACCCTGACACCGTCAAGACCCACAACAATCATATCTCCTGCCTTAACGTCAGCTATTGGCTTTACATAGGCCCTTGGAGTGTCTTCATCGACAACTACAAGACAGTCCATTTCAATCTCTTCGACCAGCATCCAGTTTCCCTTATAGAAAATGTGAGTAGTGTGATTAGATGATGAATAAAAACCTTCAGGAGCAACCTTGTCTTTTGTTGATGCAACCAGCTTTACTTCCTTAATCTCGTCAATGGAAGCACCAAGAACAGACAGTTCATCTAAAATTGAATTCAATAACTCGGGAGAATCTGCAGAAACTTCGATTTTAGCTCTACTGACATCTGATTTCTTACGTCCAACATCGATTTCCAATATATCAAATTCTCCGCCTTTGTCCATGATTATGCCCATTGTCTTTGTTAATGTCAATGAGTCGATAATATGGCCTGAAAGCTCTATAGTTCTTTTATTCATAATATTTGCTCCATAATGTTAATATTATAATTATGGTTTTGATAATATTTAATGGTATGGTAAATTAAAAAAAAAATAGGGAAAAATAGTGATTATTTTTCCGGTTTTAGTCTAGAAATCGTCGAACATGTCATCGTCGATGTCATCGCCGTAGTAGTCTATGTCGCCATCGCCGTCTTCATCGATACCATATTCGTCAATATCTCCGTCTTCGTCATAGTCAAATCCGTATGTGTCAGGATTTCCGTCACCGTCCGTATCGGCCATGTATGTGTCTGCATAGCCGTCGCCGTCAGTGTCTGCAGCCGCAACATCGATGTTTCCGTCGCCGTCCACGTCTTCTGCAACGAAATCTACATATCCGTCACCGTCGGAGTCATACGCGAATGTGTCATAGTTGCCGTCACCGGTTGTATCTGCAGCGGCAAAATCGGCATAGCCGTCACCGTCAGTGTCATATACTCCGGCGTCAATGTTTCCGTCGCCATCAGTGTCATATTCAGCGGAATCCACATATCCGTCGCCGTTGGTGTCATATACGTATGTATCGAAGTTTCCGTCCCCTGTTGTATCTGCAGCAGCTGCATCGACATATCCGTCACCGTCAAGGTCGGCTTCTGCATAATCGGCATAGCCGTCACCGTCGGTGTCATATACTGCAGTGTCTGCGTAGCCGTCACCGTCACTGTCCATTACAACTGTATCGACGTTGCCGTCACCGGTTGTATCTGCCGCAACAGTGTCTATGTTTCCGTCTCCTGTAGTGTCAGCTGCAACGGTATCGTATGTTCCGTCACCGTCGGTGTCCATTACAACAGTGTCGTAGTTTCCGTCGCCGTCTTCATCTGATACAACACTTTCCTTGTAACCGTCACCGTCTAAATCCACATATTCTTCATCTGCCATAATATCAGTACCTCATCAGTTCATTGTATCTTTCTTGTAAATTGTAAGGGTCCCTGTCAACCAATGTTGAGACTTTTGGAAATCCCTGTTTGTCGTATGAAATTGAAAAGTATTCCCTTGGCTTTTGAGCAGGCTTGTTTGGCGCGCCTTTTGATTTCTTGTTTAATTTGTCAACTTTGGCGTCATGCTTTTCCTGGTCAAAAGTCAGGCTGTCATCGGCCAGAATATTTCCTATATTGGCCGCCATCAGAACGGGAACTCCAACTCCTGTTGCCATTCCCGCAACAGTCAAACCGTACATCCCCAGTTTCTTCAGGTTCTTGTTTCTTTTTTGAACTCTTTTATATTCGACTTTTTCCTCAGGAGAAAGGCTTTCGAAATATTCCCTTTCCTCTTTTTTCTTTTCCTTTTCCTTTTCGGCTTGATCGTCGATTTTGTCAAAGACGACCTGAAGCTGTTCGATGTTCTGGATTGATTCGTATTCAAGAGCCTGGTCCTTAATGTTTTTTACGTTGTTAAAAAACCCCATGCCAAACACCAACACTATAATTTAGCACCGCATGACTCACAGAACACATAGCCCTCTTCAATTTCAGCCCCACACTCAGGACATGTGGTGGTTGATTTTGAATCAGTTGAGGAATTCTCTTCGCTTTTGTTTAAACTGTCATAATAGCTGGAACTGGTTGTTGGGAGAGAAGATGATTTTGCAACTGCCAAATCCCTTTGCAGCTGTTTGATTTGTGATACCAATTCTTCCTGCTTTTTTTCAAGCTCCGCATTTTTTTCCTGTTCCTCTTCAAGGTCATCGGTCAGCTGCTTGATTACCTCACCGTATTCCTTGTGCAGGTCCTGCTGAATCTTAAGCTGGTCTTCAAGTTCCTTTTTAAGTTTAGCCACTACATTCTTATGCTGAGCAACTGTCTTGTTCATGTCTCTGGTCAAATTCCTGTGCTTTTGAATGTCTTCCTTTAGAAATTTGTTTTGCTTTGCTAAAGATTCATTCAAAGAGTCCTGCTGATTGAATTTGGAGTCCAACTGAGACAGTAATGCATCCTGCTTGTCGATGATCTTTTCAAGTCTTTCAACATAATCCGCATCCGTTGTCATGATTTCACCTTACTCGAAAACTTCACATATCAATATTTATAATCATGAATATTTAACTATATTCAAAAAAAAATCAGGATACGGATAGAAAAAAAATTAAAAAAAAAGAGTTAAATCCAGGAAAAGCGGTCTCCCACAATGGCCTGGATTTTGGATTTAAGAAATACGTTTGAAATATAGGCTGTCAGAATGGCTATTATGATTAAAAGGATAATCTGGCTTCCGAAAAACCATTCATATACCTTTGCCACAAATGAGCCGAAGCAGAATTCGATTATCGGGTTTTCCAAAAGTCCCAAAACAAGACCTGTAAAGATTCCTGATACGACAGCATTTGCCTCATTGTCAATCAGCCCTCCAAAGAATCCGACACTCAGGATTATGGCTATTATGAAGGAAACCCATGAAAATCCAATCAGCACACCGAGTATGGAGAGTATGATTGCCGCAACCAGTGAGACAATTGTAGGCTTTATTATATTGCCAATGTTAATTTTATCTACAAAGCCCTGATTGGAATTGGTTGGCGCTAGATTAGCCTTTTGGCCTGTTTGAAAATTTGTTCCGCATTCCGGACAAAATTCCGTGTCTTCATCAAGCCTTACGCCGCAATTTCGACATACCTTAACGTTTGCAGGCTTTGGAGGTTGCTTTACCTTGGTTCCACAGGTTGGACAGAAGAGAACCCCGTCGGGAACCTCCGCTCCACAGCCTTCACATCTCTTTGAAACATTGTTTTCGACTTTTGTGCCGCATTTGGAACAGAATTCCGCATCGCTTAAAAGCGGTTCGCCACAATTGCTGCAGATTACCTCATCATTTGACTCTGCCGGAGCCTGTTCGACTACAGAAAGATCATTTCCGCAATTCGGACATGTCTTGAATGAATCAGCGACGTTAACTCCGCAGCGACTACATTTAACCAATTTAAACACCTAGCCGAACAGCAGATCTTTTTTGAGCTGGTCGAATTCTTCCTGTGTGATTGCTCCGCTGTCAAGCAATTCCTGGAATTCCTTCAGTTGCTGAGCCTTTGTAGGTTCTGCTGTCTGATTTTCGATGACTACCTTTTGAGGCTGCCCCCTAAGCATTTCAAACAAATCAACCAGATTCTGACCGAATTCATAGCTTGGAAGCCTTACTTCATAGGATGTGTTGTCAACCAATTTGATTAAAAGCCTGTCAAACATATCTGCGCTGTCGTTGTTTGTTACCATGTCCTTGAATCTTGTTGCCTTAAGGGATTGGATCTTGTTTTGTATATCCCTTCTTATGTCGTGAGGTGATGTCCACACCCTTTTTGTGATGTCTTCATATCTGCTTTCATCACCAAGCCTTTTGGTAACTCTCATTGAAACAATCTTGTCGAAATAGAAATTGTTTATTCCTGCATTGACCTTTTTCCAGTCCCTGTTGTCGATTTCCATGAACACAAACTTGTCTTCCTTGATTAAAAAGAATCCGTCGATTATTGTTTCATTGCCCAAATAATGGTCCCTTGCCCTGTTGAGGGAAAATCCTGCAGTTGCAACATCTCCGATGAATGTTGTAGTCTTGTGCTTGTTTGTATATTGCTCCAGTTTGTTATAGCGCTTTACGCTTGTGAGGAAATAGTCTTCGTTTTTTATTCCAAACTCTTCTGCAAGCTTATCATATCTTGCAAGGACCTCATCACGTCTTGCATTCCATTCCTGCTGTTTGAATGACACTGAAGCGCCATTGTCCAGCTTATGACCGCATTCAACACAGAAATTAGTGTTTTTGTTGTTTTTAGTACCGCATTTAGGGCAAATGTCTGTAGTACCTTCGAACTTCTCCACCTTTTCGCCGCAGTTGAAGCAGAAGTCAGATCCGACCACTTCAGCTCCGCAATTACTACATTTTACCATTTAATCACCTATTGTTGATTGATTGTTTTTCTGATTCTGTTTCCCCAATCCTTTTCCTCAATATTATCAACGGTGGACTGGAGGTTGTTTGAAACATCCGCAATTGAACTGTTGAGTGCATTGATTTTGTTGTCCATGATGTCGATTTCCAGTTTCATGAATCCCTTTTCAATGTCTGTGTAGACCTTGGATGTTTCCTCTGAGATTATCGCAACATCGCTGCCGTCATTAAGCATGTCCATAAGCCTTAAAAACACATGTTCCTGATGCTGCTTTTCATATTCCTTGATGTCAGAAACGGAATAGATTTTGTCCAGAAGCATCTTTATTACGTTTATGAAATCCTGTCTGTCCTGATGTTCATTGATGTTGTTTGGAAGAATATCTGTTTTTAAAAGAAAAATGGAGTCGATGTCATCATCCTTTTTTAGAACTAATGAATATCCTTTACCGTCAATATATACCAAAGCTATTGACTTTCCGTCGTATATGTCTACTTCGACTTTGGAAAATTCCTTTGGAATTGATAAAAAGTCTAAATTTCTAACCAACATGATTTTTCACCTCACAATAAGCCTTTAGCAAATTTTCCAATGAAATAAATTACAGCCACCACAACAATTACTGCGACGATGATAAAAATTAATCCCGCTAGGTTCGCAAGCAACCGTGGAAGGACCATTCCAAGAACAGATATTGCAAATATCAGTATGACCACTGCAGCAACAATCGCCAGTCCAAGTCCAAAATTTCCAAACATGTCCAGAAAATCCATAATTCACCTCATTTAAATTCTATCGAATTTGCATATCGCTTTACATTATCAAGGTTCCTGCCACCGACAAAAACAACTTCATCACCGTTGGGTGAACTTTTTCCCACCAGAAACGGAGGGAGCCTTCTCATTTCTACATCATTGGCCAAGACAATTAGATCGCCGTCATTTTGCACGATCTGATAGAAATATGATGTTGTAAGGCCGTTTACTGCATGCTCAAAGGCGTTTGACTCGCCTTCCACCAAAAGAGAATTATTATAATAGTATATTACAATATCTCCGTCCTCTATATCGCATCCTGCACCGTCTTCCCAATATTCGCATTTGCATCCCAATCCGCCATTTGGCCAGCAGTATGCAACATCGCTGTAATGCTTAGCAAATGGAACGTCCATGGTAAAATGGCCGTCAAAATCCTGATTGGAATGGGCGAATGCAAACAGGGCCGCTGATGCAATAACTGCGAAAAGCAGCATGATCAATAAAACCTTTTTGTTCATGGCAAAAACCTACTTGTAATAATAATTATTTTTATAAACAATATATATACATTGCTATTAGCATGCTAATATCATATAGATATCTACTATATAGCTAAAATTCAAAATTAAAATTATGAGTAGAAAAGATGATATGAGCATTGTTTCTTTACTTGCAAGGTCCAAAAAGAGACTGAACGTTTTAAAATCTCTTGAAAGCGAAGATAAAATCCCATCAAAAATCAGCAAGGACATTAACGACAATAGCAATCATGTATCAAAATACTTAAAGACATTAAAAGAAGCAGAGCTTGTAGAATGCCTGAATGAAGATGACAAAAGATACAGATTCTACAGCATTACAGACAAAGGCAAATACTACCTTGATAAAGTTGAAAAAGAGTATAACGAATGAAAAGTTATATTATTGGAACAATATTGCTTTTAAAAAAAATTAGTAATCTAAAAAAAATAGCTTAAAATCCATTAAAAGCTTTAATAATGCTTTTAGCCATTTTAAAAGCTGAATCAATGCTTGTGAACTTCCATTTTTTGTAGTTTTTAGAATATTTTGATGGAACAGTCAACCGATAATCTGCCTGATGCCTTAACTTTTTTAAATGAATCAAATTGCGGTAAATCTCCTTATTTTTCTTATAATCAAAAGGACCATTTTTCTTAATGTAATTTGGCAATTTTGTATGTTCCCCTTTTAGAGATTTATATTTGGTGTGTTTTTTCATCCATTCCCTCAAAAAAAGAAACACTGCATAATATATTTTCACATATATTGTTCGATTAACTGCAGAATTTGTTGAAGACAAATCCTCCTTAATATCATCTAATTCACAAGCAAAATCAAAAATATCGCGAGGACTAACATCCTCAAAATCCTTTTTGGTATTTTTCATAATAATCACCATCCACAGTCAGTATAAAATCAATTTCAGAATATATACCATAATCCACACCCGATGAAATACAAAATTCCTCCACACATTTTTTAATATGAAAACGCAATTTATGCCATTCATCCAACGTTAAATCAGCAGCATATCTGATATAATACTGAATTCTGGAATTGCCTTCCTCATCAAAGTTATCCTGAAAAACTGAAGTCAGACAGGAATACTTCGGAATAACCTCAAATCGAATGAAATTATAGATGGAATTGTATGGTTCCGGATTGTGGGTTAAAACCTCATCAAAATCTCTCAATATACTCTCACCTCCTTTGCGCTGAATATCAAATAGACCATTATAAACCTTAATTGCATTATTTATATTTTAAAATTCGACATTTAAAACATCTTCAAAATCCCTTTTGGTATTTTTCAAAATAATCCCCATCCACAGTTAAAATCAAATCAATTTCAGAATATATGCTGTAGTCCACCCCAGTAGAAATGCAAAATTTTTCTACAGATTCTTCAATTTGAAAAGACAACTCATTCCATTCCTCCAATGTCAAATCTGCAGCATATCTGATATAATACTGAACTCGAGGATTGCCTTCCTCATCAAAGTTATCCTGAAAAACTGAAGTCAGACAGGAATACTTCGGAATAACCTCAAATCGAATGAAATTATAGATGGAATTGTATGGTTCGGGATTGTGGGTTAAAACCTCATCAAAATCTCTCAATATACTCTCACCTCCTTTGCTTTGAATTTTAAATAAGGCATTATAAAACCTTATTTGTAAAATAATATTTAAATCTCCTATTATTTAAGATTTTAGTTAGATTTAAGAGCAATTTTATAAAATAAAAGCAATTTAACTAGGTAAGAGCAATTTTACAAAATAAAAGCAATGAAAAAAGAAATTATTCTATCAATGTTAAAAAGTCATAGATTATCTTGGCTGCCACAACCGCTGTCTGTTCGCCCAGCTTGTTTGTTGCGGTTTCAACGACATCAAAACCTACGATATTCTTTCTGCACAATGTTTCAAGAATGTTTTCAATCTCAGAGACAAACAATCCTCCAGGTGTTGGGTTTCCAACGCTTGGCGCAATGGCGGGATTCATCACGTCCATATCGATTGAAATGTAGATTGGTCCGTCGATGTTTGTAAGGTAATATTCTATTGCGTCCATGTGCTTGTGAACGTCCCTGTTTTTGAAGGTCTGTATATTGTAGGTTGACTTTACGAATTCCTCTTCGTCCTGTGATGATGATCTTATTCCGATTTGAACCAGGTTGACTCCCATCTCATGAGCCCTTCTCATTACTGTGGCGTGGGAGTATTTCTCGCCTATGAATTCGAATGCAAGGTCCCTGTGTGCGTCCAGGTGTACCACTGTGAGGCGTTCATGCTTTTCGCTTAATGCCTTGATGGCTCCGATGGATGCTGAGTGCTCGCCGCCTATGATTATCGGCTTTAAGTTCAAATCCAGAAGTTCTTTGACCGTATCCTCCACCAGATCGCATGTTGTCTTACAGTTTCCGGGAACGACATTGATGTCTCCGAAATCGTAAAAGGTTGAGGTAAGGTCCTTGTTAAAAATAGTGTTGTATTTTTCAAAACCAAATGAAGCTTCTCTTACTACAATTGGTCCCAAACGTGCACCGGAGTGATAAGAAGTAGTGCTGTCAAAGGGAACTCCGATTATCCCATATGAATTTTCTTTTATGTTTTCATTTTCCGCTGAAAATGCGAATTTCCATGGTTCGTATGTATTTAAAAGCATAATTTATCAAAAAGGAAAATAAATAATGAGAGGAAATCTAGTTAGATCCTCTGGTTCTCATTATTTTCATGTTTCCTAAAGCGACTATGTATTCAACTTCAATACCTTCAACGATAGAATCTTTTAATTCTTCAGGCATTGGTAAGTCAATGGTATCGTAGTTTTCCATGTCCATCAATTGAACCATGTCACCTTGGATGGAAATAACTTGTCCTAATCTTTTATCGATGATTGGAATATCAGTTTTACTGTCTACTGGTTTTACGAGACTTCTTTTTTGACCATCGAATACACCGATAGCTTCGATTCTTGCTTTTGCAGCTCCGTGTTTACCAGGAGATGAAGTAGAGTAACTAACAATTTTACAAGCTTCTCCGCCTAAAACGATATATTTTCCAACTTTTAATGTTTTAATTTCTACAACTTTTGTTGACATTAATTTTCCTCCATAATTTAAAAACCGGTTTTTAATCTTATAATAAGCATTATTATTAGATTAGTATTAACTATATTTTCTATTTTATATAAACTATTCGCTGAAAACAGGCTTTGTCAATTTGTTAGTTGGGATTTTTCGTTTTTCATCCAGCCATTTTTTCTGTTGCATATCTGATTAAATACTCCTTTTTCTGTTCGGTATCGTTTTTTCTCTGCTTTTGGTAGTGTTGCATGGAAGTACATTTCA
>JAFQXD010000037.1 GCA_017407115.1 Methanobrevibacter sp.
CTGAAATGTACTTCCATGCAACACTACCAAAAGCAGAGAAAAAACGATACCGAACAGAAAAAGGAGTATTTAATCAGATATGCAACAGAAAAAATGGCTGGATGAAAAACGAAAAATCCCAACTAACAAATTGACAAAGCCAATTTTCATAATACTTAAAAATTTATATAGAGTTTTATTCAAATTATTACAATAATGAGGTATATAACAAAATCAGATTTAGTAGTGGTTGCATTAAATTCAGGAAATTTAATGATTGGAATCGGAGTAATGTGTTTAATACCGCTAATTTTCGATTTAATCTATTTCGAATTTGATATAATCAGTTTTGTTATACCTGCAGCCATTTCCATATTATTAGGACTTTTTTTTAGAATATACCTTAAAGATTATGAAAATAAACAGATTCGACTTAAACATGGTATGATTCTTTCTTCATTTGCATGGCTATGGGCAAGTATAATCGGAGGACTTGTTTTTATGCTTTCAACCAACATGCCTCCTATTGATGCAGTTTTTGAAAGCACGTCCGCTTTGACTGGAACCGGAATGACCATGTTTGTCGATGTTGAAATATTGCCCCACAGCATTCTATTTTTTAGAGCATTAGAACAATGGATTGGTGGATTGGGAGTGGTCGTTATGGTAATAAGCGTTCTAGCAAAACCAGGAACAGTATCCTCAAAACTGTACCAATCCGAAGCGCGTGATGAACGTATTAAGCCAAGTATCAAAACAACTCTTGAAAAAACATTGATTATCTATGGAATCTATACTGTGGCAGGAATTATCTTATATCTGCTTGCAGGAATGCCAATTTTTGATTCAATATGTAACACATTCTCTATTGTTTCAACCGGAGGAATGAGTATCAAGAATGCGAATATGGGATTCTATCAAAATGATATTATTTACTTTATCACCATTGTTTTAATGATATTGGGTGCAACAAGCTTTTTAGTGCATTATAAAGTTATCAAAACAAGAGGAAAATCATTAATTGAAGACTTGCAGTTCAAAATCATAATTACTGTCATTGCACTTGTCACATTACTGTTATACTTCCTATCAAACATAGTCCCAATAGAGTTATTGTTCACAGTCACATCAGCAATGACTACAACAGGAGCCAATGTGGTTTCTCCTACCGCAATGGCAGGTTGGCCTTCATTTGTAATAATCTGCATAATGTGCTTAATGCTGACTGGAGGTTCAAACGGTTCAACAGTAGGTGCAATAAAGCTTGTAAGGATGATTACATTCTTCAAGGGAATCTACAGACATGTCCGTGAGATTCTATCTCCAGAAGGAAGAGTAGTGCCTGTGAAATTACATGGGCGAAAAATCCCTGAAAAAGCAATATCCCAAGCAGGAAATTTTATTACTCTTTATATGATGTTCATAATGTTTACCTGGGCATTATTCAGTTTATATGGTTATGACCCATTCAACAGCTTATTTGCAGCAATGTCCCTTCAAGGTAATAACGGATTAGAGCTTGGAATCGTCAACAACGCATTAAATCCCGTGCTTAAAATAGTGAGCATGTTCGACATGTGGACAGGAAGATTGGAAATATACCCTGTACTTATCACCTTAAGAGCATTTTTCGAAATCTTCAAAAGATAGATTTATTAACATATGAAAATAAATATTGATTATTAATTTGTTAATGAGGTGATTTGATGTATGCAATTATTATGGGAGGGGGCCGTGTCGGACTTTCTCTTGCAAATTTATTAATTGACAATGGATTTGACATAACTTTAATTGAAAGTGATGAGGGATTATGTTCAGATATTGCTGGAGAGCTTGATGCATTAGTAATACATGGTAATGGAACAAATTCCAAATTGCTTGAAGAAACAAACATTGAAGATGCAGATTACTTCATTGCAACTACCGGAAACGATGAGGCAAACCTTCTTTCATGCATTCTAGTTAGAAAATATGATGTTGAAACAATAATTGCCCGTGTAAGTAATCCTGATCACGAAGAAGCGTTTAAAGAAGTAGGAATCGATAGAGTTATCAGCCCAGAAATAAGTGCCGCAAGAGATTTGGCGCAATTTGTCACAAACCCTAGAGTATCAAAATTAACAACACTAGGGGAAGGGGATGCTGAAATTATTGAAATGACAATAACAAACGACAAAATTGTTGGAAAACGATTTAAAGAAATATCCCCATCAAAAGATTATATCATTATTGCCACATATCAAAACGGAAAATTAGTGATTCCACAACCAGACAATACCATATCACGTGGCGAAAAGGTTTCAATACTTGTTAAAAGAGGAACTTTGAAAAAAGTATCTAAAAAATTAGAAAAATAAAATTATAAATAGGAATAAGACAATTTAATATGGTCTTTTCCATTATTTTCTACTATCGGACCGTGACCGGGATAAATATTCTTTACATCCAACCCCATCAATCTTTCAACACTGTTTTTCATATCCTGATAATCACCGCCAAGATCCATTCTGCCAACACCACCGCCGGCAAAAATTGTGTCACCGCTAATCAAGTTTTCACCATCCCAAAGACATATTCCTCCTTTAGTATGGCCAGGAGTATGAATAACCTCAAAATCAGCTACGTTATCTCCCTCTTCAAGCTCAATGTCAACTCTTGAATTATTAACGCCATCAAAACCAAAAGCAGATCCTGCAGTTCCTAAAGTGTTCTCATTTCTAATAGGAATCGCATCGATTTTATGAACGGCAATTTTAGCATTAGGGAAGAAATGATTTCCGCCAATATGGTCAAAATGACAATGTGTATTCACTACCAATTCAATATCCTCAGGCTCAACCCCATTTTCACGAAGTTTAGAAAACAGATAATCCTTGTTTTGACCAGCGCCTGTATCAACTAAAATATTATTGTCAATCAAATAACAATTTGAATCGTAATTAAATCCTATTATAAAAACAATATCTGACATGAAAAATAATATAATTGCAAAAGTAATTAAAAGTTTTGAAAAAAAAAGTTTTATATAAAAATGGGGTCACAGGGATTTGAACCCCGATCCTGGGATTTCTCTTGCCTCAGTACTCCAATTGATCATCACAACAAGTACTGTTCAGTTACGCGTATATTTCTTCAAAGACAACTGGAGTCCCAGATGATGCCAGGTTACACCATAACCCCACACATAACATACAGTATTAGATATATTTTAATAATATATAAAGATTACCATTTACTCAAATTTCATTTGCTTATCAATACCCGCTATTTCATCAATTTCAAGACCTTTTTCAAGGGCATAATCTTTTTCAACCTTATAATTACCATTCCGAGTGCGAGGAGTATTTTCAGGTTCTAAAAAAAGCCATTTGGTGTATTTGAATCTAACTCCTATATACGGTTTAGCGCCAAAGATTTTAGAAAATTCACATAAGGCAGTAATCTGAGGTTCATCAATGTATACTTTATCTTTAGTGGTTGTTTTAACCTCAATAGCCAGGTATAATTTACCATTTCCTGCAATTACATCCGGAAGAGGATTCTTAGTAGCTCCACCTGAAGCCGGAGCCCTCATTGCTGCAAATTTCCTTTCCCAAAGTTTATGTACCAAATCCCTTTCTTCTGCAGATCCTTTCTTAGCCATAATAACACTCAAATCATGAAAATATTTTATCTAATTATAATCTTTATTTAATAATATATAAAAAACAAGCAAGAGCATTTGAAAAGTAATATTTTAAAAAAAAGTTTTATAAATGGGGCCGGGGCCGAGATTCGAACCCGAGTCCCGGGATCCACAGTCCCGGAGGATGACCGCCTACCCTACCCCGGCATTAATAAGTTAAATAAAAAATTGTTAAAGTGCGGGAGCAGGGATTCGAACCCTGGTAGACCTGCGTCAACAGGTCCTAAGCCTGTCCCCTTTGGCCTCTCGGGCACCCCCGCTTATATTAAAACAAAGGATACATAGAAACCATAAAAAATCTTAACAAATTTTTAAAATGCTCCGGCCGGGATTCGAACCCGAGTCTTCGGCTCGAAAGGCCGAAATGATTGGCCGGACTACACCACCGGAGCATACATATACAAATAAAGTTTTAGTTAACATGGGCCCAATGGGCTTCGAACCCATGACCTTCCGGTTATGAGCCGGACGCTCTACCTGGCTAAGCTATGGGCCCAAAAGCGCCATCGACAGGGCTCGAACCTGTGACCAATCGGTTAACAGCCGAACGCTCTACCTACTGAGCTACGATGGCATGAGACACCCATCTTACATAACCAAATAAAACCCATGTTTAAAAATCAAAAGACTTTAAACAGTAATGATAATTTTAATTTCGATAGTATATAAATCTTTTGGTTTTTTACAACTTTATCGCAAAAATTAAATAATTGCTATAAATTAAGTTATACAAACTAATATATAAACTTTAAGAAACTATATTAAAATATGGATTCTAACATGTTTGAACTTATAAAAAAAGCTAATGACCTTACTTTAAAAAATCATGACAACTTAATTACCCTTGAAAGAGCCGTATTTTTATCCTGGTGGTGTGATAAAGGAGACTGCGCATTTTGTTATATGTCCACACAAAAAGATAAAATCAAAGATCCTAAAAAAGCCAGACGAAACATAAGCAACATTTATGCAGAAGCTGAAATGTGCAAACGCCTTGACTGGAATATTGAATTTTTATCAGGAGGATATGAATCTTTTTCAACTCAAGAAATTAAGGAGATTGCTACCACCATAAAAAATATTACCGGAGACGGAGTTTGGTTAAACACAGGGATTACAGACGAATTAAATGAATATGGGCCTGAAATCAAGGGAATTACCGGAGCGGTTGAAGTTGCAAATCCAAGAATCCATCAAAAAGTATGTCCCTCTAAAAAATTAGATGACATCAGTAACATGTTAGATGTTGCAGGAGACCTAGGGTTTAAAAAAGCAATAACCATAATACTGGGATTAGGTGAAACAATGGATGATGTCAATTATGTCATTGATTATATCAGAGACCATAAAATTGATAGAGTAATATTCTACTCCTTAAATCCCCACAAAGAAACTGTTTATGCAAATTCTTCGCAACCAGCATCCCTTTATTACGCTCAGGTTGTAGCCCAGGTAAGACTAGCATTCCCAAATATTGAAATTATCTGCGGAACATGGATTGATAATTTGGCAAATATTGGAATACTAATTCTAAGTGGAGCAAATGGAATTACAAAATTCCCTCTCTTTAAGATGTTCGGGACAAAATATGGTAAAAGAGTTGAAGAAGAAGTAAAATGGGCCGGACGTGATTTGAAAGGAACATTTACAGATAAGGAGATGTTAGGCCCTAGAACAAGTGAAATCTCTCCCGAATTAGATAAGTTCATTAATCGATATGTTAAAGAATCTTTAAAAAATAAATATTAAATGGATGGTGTTTGTATGGATGACAATAGCTTCAAACTAACTGATGAAATTATTTCTAATGCAAGAAAAAACATGAATAAACTAGTTGACAGCATAATTTCATTGAAAATGGAAGAGCTTGAAACATATGAATTTCCACAGGACCAGCCATTCGGATTAGAAATCATAAAAAATAATGCATTATTCTATCTGATTATTAAATTTTCATCAACCAATAAAAATTTTATTTGCATGAATCCGGGAGCATTTGAGAGGGACAGATGCACTTCCGATGGAGAGCTCATAGAGCCCCCATACTTTTCTAGATGGAGCTGGTACAGATACTTTGATGAATCCGTTATAATCACGGCCGATCCGATGATTTTCAGGGACAAGGACATGAAAATCGGATGGATGATAGGTGAAAAAGACCAATGGTATGTAGAAACATTGTCCATAATTATAAAAAAACTGGCCATAAATCAAAATGTGCTTGCAGACAACATATTGTTTTTCGGATCATCCGGAGGAGGATTCATATCCCTTTGCCTTGCAATATTAACAAGGAATTCAAAAATATTAGTTAACAATTCCCAATTATCAATACCACGATATAGTGAAATCTTTCTAGACAAATCCCTTGATTCAGTATTGCCTACATTTGAAGGCATGACAAAAAAGGAAATAATTGAGCAATACTCACATAGGTTGGATTTGATTGAATTGATTAAAAAAGAAGATTATGCTCCGCATATCACATATTATGTCAATGCAAAATCCAATCCTGATATAAAGAAACAGGCATTGCCCTTTATCAGGGAACATTTGGCTCAAGAACAACATAAAGAATTGGATGTCATATTTTATAGTGAAGAAAAGGAAAAGACCCATAACCCTCTTCCAAACAAAGAAACAATTGAAATCATAAAATCATATGCCAAAAATAATCTTTATAATTTGAAACCTGACTCTGAAGACAGGATTATCTACGGAAATAATTATGAAAGCACACTTGAAAAAACAATTGAAAAATTGAAAAAATCCAATGAGAAACTTAAAAAAGAAAATAAAAACTTAAACAAGGAAAATAAAAATTTAAAAAATAAGATTTCCGAAATGGAAACCTCCCATAGTTGGAAAATCACAAAGCCATTGCGAAAAATGAACAACATTAGAAAATAGAATCCGTAACTATTTTCTATTATTATCAAATTTTTTTTAATTAAATATGTGAAATTAAATATTACCTCCAAAAAACCATTTTTTCAAAAATCTTTATAAATCCCATGAAACAGATATTATTATAATATAAAAATATACCTAATTGGAGGAATTACTATTAGCGATGTCGATATGATGTGTGGACTTGAAATCCACGTACAACTAGAAACAAAATCAAAATTATTCTGTGACTGTCCAACAAATTATCAGGACGCACCTGCAAATTCAAATATTTGTCCAGTTTGTTTAAATCAACCAGGTGCAAAACCACACCCAACTAACGAACAGGCATTAGAGAATGCATTAATGATTGCTTTAATGCTTAATTGTGAAATAGACCAAGATGTTACCTACTTTATGAGAAAACATTATGATTATCCAGATTTGCCATCCGGTTATCAAAGAACTTCAGTACCTATTGGAATAAACGGTGAATTAAATGGAATTAGAATCAGAGAAATACACGTTGAAGAAGATCCAGGACAATACAAACCTAACCAGGGAATTGTCAACTTCAATCGTTCCGGAATTCCACTAGTAGAAATAGTTACAGAACCAGATATCAAATCTCCTAAAGAAGCAAGAACTTTCTTAAAAGAATTGATTCGTGTTTTACAGTATAGTGGTGCAGCACGTGGAGAAGGTACCATGAGAGCTGATGTAAACATCTCCATTAATGGAGGAAACAGAGTAGAAATGAAAAACATCAACTCAATTACTAACGCATATAAAGCTTTAAAATACGAACTTTTCAGACAATCCAAATTGGTTGAAAGAGGCGGAACTGTTGTACAGGAAACCCGTGCATTTAAAGGCGGATCAACAAAACCAATGAGATTGAAAGAAGATGCTGATGATTATAGGTTCATTACCGATCCAGATTTACCTCCAATGCAAATTGCTGATGAAACAATTGAAAAAGTTTTAAATGTAATGCCTGAAGCACCACACAATAAAGTTAAAAGATTTATTGAAGATTACGAACTTGACGAAGAAACTGCAAAAGTATTGACATCTGAAATTGATTTGGCAGTTGCTTATGAAGAAGTTGTTAAGGAAGTCGACCCTAAATATGCTGCAAAATGGATGAGAGACGAACTCAAAAGGGTTTTAACTTATAATAAACTAGATTATGCTGATAGTGGAATCTCACCGGCAAGCATTATTGAATTATTAAACATGTTGCAATCCAAAGAGATTACAGTCAAAGCTGGTCAAAGAATTGTTGAACAAATGCCAAACAATGAGAATTCACCTAAAGCTATTGCAGAAGAATTAGGATTGCTCGGTGTTGTAAAAGATGATGAAGTAAAATCCGCTGTAAAACAGGCTATTGAAGAAAATCCTAAAGCTGTTGAAGATTACTTGTCCGGTCAGAAAGCATCACTTAATTTCTTAGTTGGACAGGTCATGAGGATAACCCGTGGAAAAGCAGACCCTGGCGAAACCGTTAAACTTTTAAAAGAAAGTATTGAATAGGTGATACGATGGGAAGACACAAATCTTTTGTTAAAGACTATATGACAAAAAACGTTATTAGCGTTTCTCCAGACACTAAAACAGCTGATGTTATTAATTTAATGAGAGAAAGTCACCACAACAGTTATCCAGTAGTGAAAGATGATAAATTAGTCGGAATGGTAACTGCTTTTGATATTATAGCCAAAGAACATTGCGACATTGTTGAAGGAATAATGACTACCAAACTAGTTGTAGCAAATCAGGAATTAGCCATTAATGATGCATCAAGAGTTATGTTCAGACGAGGGATTTCAAGAATGCCTGTTGTTGATGAAAATGGAAAACTCGTCGGAATTATCACAAATACGGATATGGTAAGGTCCCATATTGAAAGGTCAACACCGAATAAAGTTGAATACTTCAAGAAAACATTGGAACAATTATACGGCATCCGCACAACATTAAAACATATGGATGTGGAAACCAATAAATTAAGGCCTACACAAGACAGAGTCTATGCAGATGAACTTGAAGGCAGAGCTTACGAGTTAGAAAAAGGACTGGCAGAACCTGCAATCGTAGTGAAAACCGGAGACCGGTGGATTTTAGTTGATGGACACCACAGAGCAGTTGCATCTGCACAAAGAGGATATCAAACTGTTGACTCATACGTTATTGATTTAGGTCAAGACATCAAATTGGGAATGGAAAAGACCGCAGATAAAGCAGGAATTAAAACATTTGATGATATTGAAATCATTGATGATGACAAACATCCTTTAATTGCGCTTACAGAAAGTATGCAAGATCAAGAATCAAAAGGGGACTAATAATGTCCAAGGATACAATAATAAGAGAAGTATATGAAGTTTTAGAATCAAGACGAGACAATCCAATTGATTCCTACACTTCAAATATCATGAAAGACAGCGATAAGAAGGCTGAAGATAAGATACTTGAAAAAATTGCTGAAGAAGCCGGAGAAGTATTGCTTGCAGCAAAAAATGATGAAAATCTCGTGTATGAATCCGTTGATTTGATTTTTCATACCTTACTAATATTAGTTTATAAAGGCGTAGAAATAGATGAAATATTCGAAGAGTTTGAAAGTAGAAGAAAATAATTAATTTTCAATTTATTGATAACGGTTGAAAATATGTTCGATACATTTGCTGAGAAAAAATTTTTATTAAAACAGTTAGTTAAAAGGGATTTAACCTCAAAATATAAAGATTCCGTGTTGGGTATAGCTTGGAGTTTTTTAAATCCATTGTTTATCATGATTGTATTTACAGCAATTTTTTCAATGATTTTTGGTCGTCAAATTGAAAACTACCCCGTTTATTTCCTATCCGGAAGGGTCATATATGACTTTTATAAATCTGCAACAACCGGAGCTATGAAATCGATTAAAGGAAATGCTGGAATTCTTAAAAAGATTTATATTCCAAAATATATGCTAACAGTTAGTAAAATAACTTATGAGTTTGTTAACTTCATAATTTCATTTATTATTTTATTTGGAGTAATGTTTGTAACTGGAGCGCAATTCCATTTAACTACACTATTGGCAATTATACCAATATTTTTCTTAGTTATATTAATATTTGGAATTGGATTGATATTGGCCGTTTGCAACACTTATTTCACAGATGTAGAGCATTTATACAATGTATTTGCATTAATCTTAATGTATGCTTCTGCATTGTTTTATCCAATGGAAATAGTTCCAACAACAGTGCAAAAACTATTTACACTAAACCCAATTTATTCCGCAATTTCATGCTTTAGGGAATGTGTCGTTTATGGAGTGTATCCAAATATCCACACTTTATCATATCTTGCGGTATTTGCCGTGACTACATTATTGATTGGTATCATTTTATTTAACATGTATAACAAAAAATTAGCATTAGAACTATAATAAGGTTTTATTATGAATTTAATAGGTAAAATAAAGAAATATTTTGAAAAAGAGGATATTAAAAAAATTGAGCAGAAAAATGAAATACCTCCAATACCTAAATCAAAATATGAAAACATGACTCTTTTCGCTCCTCCAAAAACAGTATACGAAGGAGACAATTCACTGTTTTACATCACAGCATTTGATGAAAATAATGACCCTATTAAAAACGAAACAATTACTATAAAACTTCCGGATGGTATTCGGGAAATAAAAACTGATGATGAAGGAGTTTTTAGGCTTGAACCAAATCTTACCCCCGGAGACTATGTTTTTGATATAGTATTTCCAAATGGAGAATATTCACAAAGTATTGAAAGTAGTTTCAAAGTAAAAGAAGCTTCTGAAAGACCATCCAAAACAAAGACACGAAAAAAACCTAAAGAGTCACGCACCACACTTTATGCTCCAAACATGAAAATGTATTCCAAAAAACAGATACCTTACTATGTTAAACTAAGAGATGTAAACTATAAAGGTATTGAAGGTGAAGAAATCATATTCACTTTTAATGATGAAGAATACATAGCAAAGACTGATGAAAAAGGAGTGGCCAAGCTGGATTTGGATTTTAGACCAGACATTTATCAGTTGAAAATCGAATATGAAGGAAATGAAAAATACGATGAATGTAAAACAAAAGCTGTGCTAAAAGTATTGGAACGTGAAGTGGATAAAGTGCTCATGATTGATGTTGACCATCTATCTATGGAATTTAAAGTCACTAAAGACAAAATTGACACTTTAAAGGAATTTATTATCCGAAGTATTAAACGAAATAAGGAAGAACATGAAAAAATAAAAGTTCTTGACGACATTTCTTTCAAGGTTTATAAAGGAGACAGGTTAGGAATTCTTGGTTTTAATGGTGCTGGAAAGAGTACCCTATTAAAAATAATGTCTGGAATTTATGAACCTACATCCGGATCAATAACAACATATGGTAAAATCGCACCATTATTGGAATTGGGAGCGGGTTTTGACAAAAATTATACCGGTAAAAATAATATTTTCCTGAATGGTGCTTTTTTAAGTATGGATGAAAAGTTCATCAAAGAAAAATATGATGAAATTGTTGAGTTTTCAGAACTCGGAGAATTCATCAATTATCCTATTAAGAATTATTCCTCAGGAATGAAATCAAAATTAGGTTTTTCAATAGCTACAACTGTCAATCCGGATATCCTTATTATTGATGAAATATTATCTGTAGGAGATATCAAATTCAAGAGAAAAAGTTCTGAAAAAATCAATTCCATGATGAAGGATGGAGTGACCGTTTTGCTTGTATCACACTCAATTTCACAAATTAGAAAAATTTGTGATAGATGTATTTGGCTTCAAGATGGAAAAATTTTAATGGACGGAGATTCAAACGAAGTCTGTAATGCCTATATAGCTAATGCAAACAGCAATAATAGTAAAAAAAAGAAAAGAATGGGTTAGATTATGGATAAAAGATGGATATATATTTTAATTATATTAATTATTGGACTTTCCGCATTATATATGATTGCCAGTTCATCAGATGCAGTAGGGCATGCTACAATAAATGTCAATACCTTTATAATTACATTGCCTGATGGATTTAATATTGATGGAACTGATAAGACCGCTGCAACATTAATTAATAGGGATACCTGTGAAGAACTTATCATCCAGGATTTCGGTAAAGGAAATTCGATTGAAAAAGTTCTCTCAAACAATACTCAAAATAATTCGAACAGCGGAAATTATGTAAAAATCGATAATGAAACTGTTACTTACCACAATATTACAATTCAAACCATTTACATGACTTCCAGCGATAATACAACAAATGCAACCGCATATTTCATGAAATTCAATCATACATTTACCATTACGGCAAATAATTTCAATAATAGAGATGACATAAACAACAATATCAAATACCTCATAAATTCGTTGCAAAGAGACTATAAACAAACACAGGATTAATATTAGAGGTCAATAATGGATGAATTCAAATTTTCTATCATAATATCTGCTTACAATAGTGAGTTATGGATTTCACAATCAATCAAATCCATTATTAAGCAAACATTGAATTTCAAAAAAAATATAGAAATAATATTAATTAATGATGGAAGTAAGGACAATACAGGGGAAATCTGTGAGTCCTTTGCATCACAATATCCTCAAAATATCACCTACATCTCTAAAAATCACGAAGGAAAGGGAGCTAGTAGAAATCTAGGGCTTGAAAAATCAAGGGGAGAATACATTAACTTTTTAGATGGTGAAGATTATCTTTCCAGAAATGCTCTAAAAGAAGTCCTAAACTTTTTCAATAAACATGAGACTATTGATATTGTTACAACACCAATAAAATTAATTGATGCAAGTGAGACAAAACCCAACCCCAAGTATAGAACTTCAAAAGTCGTTAACTTACTTGAAAATCCCGAATATTACCAAGCGCAAACAAAATCCTGTTTTATTAAAAAATCCGCTTTAGAAAATGTCTCATTTTCTGCGCAGCTTAAACTTTCCGAAGACATCACCCGCATAAATCAGATTCTGATAAAAAATCCAAAATTGGGAATTTGCAGTGAGGCAACATATTTCACCCGTAAGGAAAAAGACAGCAAATCATTGCTAAATATATTATCTACTTACAGAGAGTTTCACCCTCCTGAAGTTAAATACTATTTCAAAAATCTTATTCGGGAAAGTATGGACAAATTTGATAGTGTTCCAGTATTCATTCAAAGGACCATATTATATTACTGCAATGAAATCATTTTAAATGAAAATATCCAAGATAAATTAACAGATGAAGAAATTGAGGCACTGACTGGCGAACTGGTTTACATGATGCAGTACATTGATGATGAAAATATTTATAATCAACAAGAGATGAATGACAGAATTAAAACATTTCTTATTTTCATGAAAAACGGTTTTTCATATTCTTCTAAAGATCAAATTAAATTAACCAAAGACCTAAAATTAGACACCGTTTATGTAGACATTTATGAAATTATCGGCAATGAATTATATTTGCTTGCAAACATCAACTCCATTTATGACATTGAAAAAGTGGATATGTATGTCAACGGGGAAAAAGTTGAAACAAAAGTCATTGATTTTCCGCAAAGGAAAAAATACTACTTAAATCAAAAATACTTATTCAATCATACTTTTGAATCTAGACTCAAATTAGACCCAAATAAAAAGTATGACATCCAATTCAAGTCCAACATCAACGAAAAGTTAACAATTGATTTTTCAAGACCATGTAACTTCTCAAAAGTAGTGGGATATGCGAAAACCAAAAAATACCTAAGCCGTCTAGAAAATAATAAAATCGTAATTGAGAAAACAAAAACGGGCAAATGGATTAAACAAGAACTAAAAACATTGTTCGGCATGCTGAAAAAACGAGTTCCTGGATTTGAAAGTGGAATCCCAATAAGAATACTATATATGTTATTATATCCTTTTTTGAAAAACAAGCGCATCTGGTTTTATACTGATTTTCCAACAATCGCCGATGACAACGGAAAACATCTTTTTAGATATTCCATGAATCAGAACGAAAAAGGAATAAAAAAATATTTCATAATTGATAAAAAAACCAAAGACTATAATGAAATGAAGAAAATAGGTCCTGTCATCGGTTACAAATCCATAAAACATAGAATTTTAGGATTGTTTGCAGAAAAAATCATAACCTCCCACCCAGATAATAACTATATTTATCCATTTTGGGGACATTATCCGAATTTTGCAGGATTGCTTAAGTCAAGCACAATATTTTTACAGCACGGAATAACCCTTAATAACATTTCAAGTTGGCTGAATAAGTATGATAAAAATCTGGATTTTATGGTAACCGCATCAAAAAAAGAATATGAATCCTTATTTAAGTATCATTATAATTATGAAGAAGACATTATCCACCTACTTGGATTTCCAAGGTTTGACAGTCTTGAAGATGAAAAGACAAAAACATTGCTTTTAATGCCTTCCTGGAGACGTTACCTTACAAATGAAAATAAATACTCAATTAGTAATTCGAGTTACTTTAAAACTTATAATGCTTTAATCAATAACACAAGACTGATTGAAAAAACAAAAGAACTTGGATATGAAGTCATATTTAGACCTCACCCTCACGTTTACCAGTATATCGGATTATTCGATGAAAATGACCATATTAAAATAGACCATGAAAGGGTGAGCTATCAGGAACTGTTTAAAAAAGGAGCATTATTAATAACCGATTACTCATCAGTGGCATTTGATTTTGCATATCTTAAAAAACCAGTGATTTACTACCAATATGGTGAAGATTATCACTTTAATTTGGAAGAAAGTTATTTTGATTACAAAACCATGGGTTTTGGAGAAGTTTGTGAAAACGAAGATGAATTAGTTGATAAAATTTGCGAATATATGGAAAATGACTGTAAAATGAAAGAAGAGCATGTGAAAAACGTTGAAGATTATTTCACATTTACGGATAAAAACAACTGTAAACGTGTGCATGAAGCAATAAACAAACTCCCGATTAGAGATTAAACTCCATATTATACATTCCTCTTTCAAAACTGGCTATCTTAACTCTTTTTTTGTTGAATTGCTTAAAACCAATAGACTCATAAAGCTTTTTAGCACCCTTATTTCTAAAATCCGCATCAAGTGTCACTCTTTTGAAATTTTTGGATTTTGCATATTTTATTACATCACAAACGACTTTCCTTCCAAGACCCCGACCCCTTTGGGACTCATCTATTGCTATTTCGGCCAGATATAAGTCATCTTTTTCAATGTCGCATAAAACAAAATGATCCAAAATATCCACTAAAAACAGTTTTGGAGATTTCAAGTGAAAATCATGCTCATCATCATGCAAATAGATGCTTACATAACCTATGATATTTCGATCATCGTCTAAAATCACTTTAAAGTTTTCATTCATTTTCTTTTTCAATAAATGTTTTGAAATTGCATCAATTGCCTGCTTGTCTGATTTGAAAAACATGTCAAATGTCCTGTAATCAACATCATAAACCAATTTGGCAACATGAAAAACATCATGGCGTTCAGTGTCGAATGTTTCATAAATCATGTTTATCCCCATTAACAATAGTTAATGCAAAAACACCTGCTCCAAAACCGTTGTCAATGTTTACAACAGCTATTCCAGGAGCGCAAGATTGAAGCATTGCATCTAAAGCAACTCTGCCTCCTTCTCCAACACCATATCCGACTGAAGTTGGAACGCCAATTACCGGAACGTCCACAAGACCTGCAACGACTGAAGGAAGAGCCCCTTCCATGCCTGCACAAACAATAAATGCTCTTACTCCCTCTTTTACCATGTATGCAATTTGTGGAAACAGTCTATGGATGCCGGCAACGCCTATATCATAAGATGTAATGGCTTCACAACCGCCTTCCTCAACAATTACCCGAGCCTCTTCAGCTATATTGATGTCTGAAGTTCCTGCAGTAATAATTCCAATTTTTGCAATTTTTTCTTTTTGTTTTAATTCCTTTCGGATAACAAGAATCTGTGCTCTTTTATTGTAATCGAAAATAAAGGTGTTTTCGCCCAAATCCTCTAAAATTTTTTTATGTCTTTCATCAGACAGTTTGGTTATAATCAAATCCTCATCATTGCTTTTAAGGTATTTTTTAATAATCAATAGCAAATCCTCGTAATCTTTGCTAGGTGAAAAAATCGCTTCTGGAAAACCTGCCCTTTCACTACGCTTAATATCAAATTTGGCAATATTGTCAAATTCCAAAATATTTTCTGATTTCAAAAGGTTTTCTGCCTCATCTAAATTAAGTTCACCATTAACTAATCTTTCAAGAATTTCTTTCATATTATAATATAAGATAAAATTTTATATAAAATTTAACTTAAATAATATATTTATGAAAGCCAGAAAGATTTTGACACAGGGAATAGTCCAGGGTGTGGGATTCAGACCATACATTTACAGGCTTGCAACTGACCTGAATTTAAATGGACATGTAAGAAACCTTGGAAATGTTGTTGAAATCATAATCGAAGGCAAAAATACTGACAAATTTATTGAGAGATTGCCAAATGAACTGCCGCCAATTGCAAAAATTGATTCCATGATTGTGGAAGATATTGACAATGGCAATTTCACTGATTTTAAAATAATTGAAAGTGGAGATTCATATTCAGGAATAAGCGTTATTCCACCAGATATTGCCATCTGCGACAAATGTCTGGAAGAAATAAGAAATCCGAATGACAGGCGCTTCAAATATCCTTTCAATGCATGCACCGATTGCGGACCCAGATTTACGGTTATCGAAACCGTCCCATATGACAGAATTAGAACCTCAATGGATGAATTCCCATTATGTGACGATTGCCTTATCGAGTATAAAGAACCGTTAAACAGACGTTACCATGGAGAGGCCATTTGCTGTGGCGATTGCGGACCCCAAATGGAAATTTACGAAGGTTCAAACAAAATAACCACAGATAATCCCATTAAAGTAGGCACAGACAAATTAAAAGAAGGAAAAATATTGGCCATTAAAGGAATTGGTGGAACACACCTTGTGGTTGATGCATATAATGATGAAGCGATTAATGAACTGAGAAAACGACTTAATCGTCCCAATCAGGCATTTGCAGTGATGGCTAAAGATTTGAAATCCGTTCAAAATTATGCCGAATTATCAAAAAAAGAAATTGAAACAATTACCTCAAATAAAAGGCCGATTGTTATCTTAAAGAAAAATGACAATTATCCGTTCCCTGAAAGTTTATCTCCAGGATTACACAACATTGGAGTGATGTTACCATACTCTCCTATGCACTATTTGCTTTTTGATGAAGGAAACATTGATACATATGTAATGACCTCCGCAAATATTCCGGGAGAGCCTATGATGATTGAAAATGAGGAAATCATCACCGGAGTTAATGATTATTCGCTAGTTCACAATCGTAAAATCCTAAATAGATGTGACGATTCTGTAATCAGATTCAGAAACAATGAATTATCTTTCATTAGAAGGTCACGGGGTTACACACCGGAGCCTTATACAATAAATTATGATGTTAATGATTCAAATGTGCTGGCTTTAGGTCCTGAGCTTGACGTAACATTTTCAATTGCAAAGGACAACATTGTATATCCTTCACAGCACATTGGAAATACAAACAAGCCTAAAACTTTGGAATTCTTAAAACAGGCAATCGACAATATGCAAAGAATCACAAAAATCAATGAATATGACGTGATTGCCTGTGATATGCATCCCCATTTTTTCACAACAAGACTGGCTTACGAATTAGCTGAAAAATATGATGCTAAGGTAATGCCAATCCAACACCACCATGCACACTCAATTGCACTTGCCAATGACCACGGCCTTGATGAAATGATTGTCATCGCATCCGATGGAGTGGGCTATGGAAGCGACGGGACAAGCTGGGGAGGAGAAATTCTCTACACGGACATCAATAGTTTTGAGAGAATATCCCACCTTCAAAGTCAGTTAATGCCTGGAGGTGATATGGCAACCAGGTATCCTGCAAGAATGCTTGCAAGCATATTGAATGATGAGGAAATGATTAAAAATTATTCCAAATACTTCAAATACGGAGATATTGAAATCAAAAACATCTTCAAACAGTTAGCTTCAGGAATTAATGTTGGAAAAACAACCAGTACCGGCAGAGTTCTTGATTCAATGGCCGTTGCGGTTGAAGTTGCTCATGAGAGAACCTATGAGGGAGAATGTTCCATGAAACTTGAATCATGCGCTTATTATGCAACAAAAGATTTGGAAATTCCATTCATCATTGAAAACAACACATTGAATACTACCGAAATTCTAAAAGAAGTTGTTAGATTATATCAGAATGGAGAAAAAAAGGCGAATGTTGCATGCGCAGGACAGAATGCAGTTGCATCAGGCCTAGCAGAGCTTGCAGTTAGGGCGGCCGAAATGAAAGGCTTACAAGAAATTGGCGCTACAGGAGGCGTGTTTTACAACGAAGCAATTACAAATGCTGTTAAAAATTATGTTAAAAATGAAGGATATGAATTCATACAGCATACAAATACCTGTGCCGGCGATGGATCTGTCTCACTTGGACAGGCAATAATTGCAAAAAAAAGTTAAAAAAAGGTTTAAGAAAAAATTAAACCTTTGAGTTTATGACCACGAAAAACCAAGTTATCTATTTTTTAAAGTTCTCTCGAGAATATATTCCGCTCTTTCCTTAAGGTTGCCATATAACCTTATTTGATTTTTAAGTTCATCAATTGCTTCAAGCTGACCTGCATCTATCCTTTTTTCAATATCCAAAAGTTTAGACCATTCATCACCTGAAGGAAGCTGGAGAGTATTCAGCATGTCCTCTGAAAGATTTACATCAAAAGTATTTTTATTAATTGTAATATGGATATTAACCTCATGCTGCAAATCATAATATTTACGCGGACGACCTCTTAAGATTTTCTTATAAGAAGAGTTCAAAATACCAATATCCTCCATAGCGCGCAAATGCTCTATGATAGCCTTTTGGCCGATGTCCAGCTCATTTGAGATTTCACTGACAAACATAGGCTCTTCCCTTAAAAGGTTTATAATGTCTCTTCTAGTCTTACAACCCATTACATCAAGTATATCTTCTTTATCAATATCTCCTAATTGGTCGTTGTAGTTTCCTCTAATTTCAATGTGGCCATTAGAAGAATTGACATTTCTATGATACTTATCATTTTTTTCAATGTCATTTCTACTAGTCATAATAATACATTGTATCGAAAGGTTTATATAACTTTTTGTTACTATAATAATGTAAGAGAAAGATAACTTTTTGTTACTTTAATATTTGGTTTCGAAAAACTTGAAGTAATAACTCGTATATGATGAACCATTTTCCTATATGTCCATAAATTCCCAAAAACCAATATTAAATAACTTAAAGCATTAATTCTCTGCAGAGAGTTATTACAAAAGTTTTTCAAAATAACCTAAAAAAGGTGTCCACATGACTGACGAAAAGAAAAGTGAAACTGAAGTTACCGAAAAAGATCTTCAAGAACAATATGATGAACTTCTCGAGGAGCTTACTCTAAAAGATGAAGAGATGGAAAAACTCAAAGAAGATCTTGAAAAACAGGAAGCTGAAACTCAAGAATACATTTCACTATCACAAAGACTTCAGGCAGATTTTGAAAACTTCAAAAAAATAACTGATAAACAAAACAAGGAAATCATAAAATTTGCTAATCAAAATATTATTAAAGAGTTTTTAGACTGCTATGAAGACTTCGGTAGAGCTTTGGAAGTTGAAAATGATGAAAACTTAAGAGAAGGAATAGAACTTACATACAACAAATTCAAAGATATCCTCACAAAAGAAGGCGTGGAAGAAATTCCTGCAAAAGGAGAAAAATTTGATTTGAACAAACATGAAGCACTTATGGTTCAGGCATCCGACGATGTTGAAAACGGATACATTATTGAAGAACTAATGAAAGGCTACATGTACAAGGATAAAGTTCTCAAATACTCAAAAGTTATTGTTTGCAAAAAATAAGATTACGTTTATTTAATTATATAATAAAAAAAAATTTGGTGATAATTATGTCTGATACTAAAAAAGAAAAAATTATTGGAATTGATTTAGGTACAAGTAACTCAGCAGCATCCGTGCTTGTCGGAGGAAAACCAACCACAATCCCTTCAGCTGAAGGAGCAAGTCAATATGGTAAATCCTTCCCAAGTTATGTTGCATTTACTGAAGACGGTCAAATGTTAGTTGGAGAACCTGCAAGAAGACAAGCAGTTACCAACCCTGAAAATACAATCAGTGCAATCAAAAGAAGTATGGGTACTGACCACAAAGTAACTGTAAACGGAAAACAATATTCTCCACAAGAAATATCTGCATTCATCTTGCAAAAAATTAAAAAAGATGCAGAAACCTTCCTCGGAGAACCTATTCAAAAAGCTGTAATTACCGTACCTGCTTACTTTGACGATAACCAAAGAACCGCAACTAAAGACGCAGGAACCATTGCTGGTCTTGACGTAGTAAGGCTTGTAAACGAACCAACCGCAGCAAGTTTAGCTTACGGACTTGACAAAGCAGAAGAAGATGACATGAACATTATGGTTTACGATTTAGGTGGAGGTACCTTAGACGTGACTATTATGGAATTCGGTGGAGGAGTATTTGAAGTAAGATCCACCAGCGGAGACACCCAACTCGGTGGTACCGATATGGATAACGTGTTAATCAAATACCTTGCAGATGAATTCAAAGCACAAGAAGGTATCGATTTGATGGACAACGACCAAGCAGTACAAAGATTAAGAGAAGCTGCTGAAAAAGCAAAAATCGAATTGTCCACCACCACTACAACTGAAGTAAACTTACCATTTATCGCAATGGGAACTGACGGAACTCCTAAAAACTTAATTATTTCCCTTACAAGAGCAAAATTAGAAGAATTAGTTGACCACATTGTAGAAAAATCAGGAAAACCAATGCAACAAGCATTAGATGATGCTAAAATGAGCAAATCTGAAATTGACAAAATCATCTTAGTCGGTGGACCTACCAGAATGCCAATCGTACAACAATTCGTTGAAAAATTCATAGGAAAACCAGTTGAACGTGGTATTGACCCAATGGAATGTGTATCCATGGGTGCTGCTATTCAAGGTGGAGTATTAGCTGGTGAAATTAAGGATATCGTTTTATTAGACGTAACCCCATTATCCTTAGGTATTGAAACCTTAGGTGGAGTATCTACCACTTTAATCGAAAGGAACACTACTATTCCTACCAAGAAAAGCCAAGTATTCTCCACAGCTGCAGATAACCAACCATCTGTAGACATCAATGTATTGCAAGGGGAAAGAAAAATGGCTGCAGACAACACCTCACTTGGACGTTTCCAACTTGTAGGAATCCCACCTGCACCAAGAGGAGTACCTCAAATTGAAGTAACTTTCGATATTGACGCTAACGGTATTATAAACGTAACTGCTAAAGATAAAGGAACAGGTAAAGAACAAGCTATTACCATTACTTCCTCAACCAAATTGTCCGATGAAGAAATCGAACAAAAAATCAAAGAAGCAGAAATGAATGCTGAAGCAGATGCAAAAAGACAAGAAGAAATCGAAATCAGAAACAATGCAGACTCATTAATTTACACTTCAGAAAAAACTTTAGATGAACTCAAAGATCAAGTATCTGAAGATGAAAAATCTAAAGTCGAAGGACTTGTAGCTGAATTAAGAGAACTTATAGCTGGCGATGACGTTGATGCCATTAAAGCAAAGTCTGATGAATTATCCAATGTAATTCAAGAGATTGGTGCAAAAATTTACCAACAAGCACAAGCAGAAGCTCAAGCTCAACAACAAGCAGGAGCTGACCCTAATGCAGGTGCTCAAGACAACAACGATGATGACACAATTGATGCAGACTATGAAGTAAAAGACGATTAGATTAAATAATAAAGTTTTATTATATTGTTAGTGATATATTAAAATCAGAAATCAGAATCAATCAATAAACTAACGATAGATAAAACTATTATTTTTTCTATCTATTTTTTTAAAATTATTTTTTTAAGGTGTACAAATGGCAGACAAGCGAGATTATTATGAGGTTCTTGGAGTAGATAAAACTGCGGATGAAAAGACAATTAAAAAAGCTTATCGTAAATTAGCCAGAAAATACCATCCTGACGTTTGTGATGAACCCGATGCTGAAGATAAGTTTAAAGAAGTGAGTGAAGCTTATGCCGTCTTGTCTGATGATGAAAAACGTCAAAGATATGATCAATTCGGTCATGCAGGAATGGATGGATTTACTGCAGAGGATTTCTATCAAAACGTCAATTTCGAAGATATTTTCCAAGGATTCGATATTGGAAACATTTTCGACATGTTTGGTTTTGGTGGAGGAAGTCGCAGCCGTGGAAGGACAGGCCCTCAAAGAGGTTCTGACATCTACACTGAAGTGCCTATTACTTTAGAAGAAGCGTTTGAAGGTTGTGACAAAGAAATCAAGATTACAAGAAATGAATTATGTCCAACATGTAACGGAACCAAATCCAAACCCGGTTCTGATCCCCAAACATGTCCAACATGTGGCGGAAGCGGACAGATTAAAGAAGTCAGCAACACTTTCTTAGGCCAAATGGTTAATGTAAGACCATGTAGAGAATGTGGAGGAACAGGTAAAATCATTACCGACCCATGTGAGGATTGCCACGGTAAAGGAAGTAAAAGAAAAACCAAAACAATCAAAATTGAAATTCCAGAAGGAGTCGATGAAGGCAACCACTTGAGAGTTTCAGGTGAAGGTAACTGCGGTGATGCACCAGGTCTTGAAGGAGATTTGATTGTTACAGTCCACATCAAAAGGAATAAGAAATTTGTTCGTGAAGGAGACCATATCTACTTAGAACAGCAAATCAGTTTCCCACAAGCAGCTTTAGGTGACTTAATTAGCATTCCTACTATTGAAGGAAAAGAAGTTGAGTTTAAAGTGCCTGCAGGAACACAAAGCGGAACTGTATTTAAGCTAAGAGGACAAGGTATGAACTCTGTCAGACATCAAGGCAGAGGAAACATGTATGTTACCGTAACCGTTGTGGTTCCTAAAAAATTAAGCTCAAAACAAAAAGATCTGCTTAACCAATTCGCCGAAGTCAGTGGAGACGAAATTAAACATGTTGAAAAAGGCCTCTTTGATAGAGTCAAAGATGCGATGAAATAGATTAGCTTTTGCTAATTTATTTTTAATTTTTTTTGAAAACTATTTTTGAAAAACTTGAAATTGCAAGTCAAATTTTACTATCATTATTCTTGCAGTAATGATTAATTAAAATATATCTAATAAATTTTTATTATAAATAAATAGACATTAATTAAAGAATTAGATAGATATGTTTTAAAAATAGCAAATATAAATTTAACCATCTACATGAAAAAATAAAAAAAGTATAGAGATTTTAAAAATCTCTATTTAACAGTTATTTTAACAGATTTTGAGGAAGCTTTATAATTAGCATTTCCTGCAAATTTAATTTTGGCAGTGTATGTACCTTTATTAGTCAATTTGGTAATTTTAAAAGTAGCTTTACCTTTGGAATTAGTGTAAGCTGTGTATGTTTTACCTTTAACTTTTAAGGTAACTTTAACTTTTTTATTAATTGCTTTATTATTAGCTTTTAAAGTTATAGTGTATTTTTTGGTTTTAACACTGACTTTAAAGGTTTTCTTATTAGCAATGATGTTGGTTGCCGCCTTATTTACAACGATTTTGTTGGTAATCTTTTTTGGACCATATGTGCCATCACCCGCAAATGAGGTTTCAGCATCATATTTTCCAACTGCTAGATTAATATTAAATTTAGCTACACCTTTTGCATCACTAACTGCTACAATATCTTTGCCGCCAACGTTTAAAGTAATAGTTTTATTTGCAACGAAATCACCATTTTCATCTAAAACTTTTACTACAAACTGATTGGTAGTACCATATGCTTTGGTTAAATCACTGGCAACAAGAATTGTTTTATAAATAGGACCGGTTCCAGAAATATCAACAGAGGATTTCACTTTAATGGCCGCATTACCTATGGATTTAGCTACTAAAGAATTATTAGAAACTGAACCAGATGCATCACCAATTACAATCGCGTAAGCGCCTGTAGTTTTTACATTATTTCCAGAAACTGTTACATTTCCTGCAGTTATTTTAATACCAGTTGTTTCAACACCTACTGAATCCCAAACGCTGCTTGCATCGCCAACATTAGTTCCCATTGCACTAATTTCATTATTGGAAATTGTAGTGTTGATTGTATCTTGAGCATATTTATACAATGCAATACCCATAGTATAGTTA
>JAFQXD010000038.1 GCA_017407115.1 Methanobrevibacter sp.
ACAAAAAAGAAAAATAATCCATTAAAATCAAAATAACAGAAAATACAATCGTTTTATGAAAATCCAACATAAAAATAACAATAATCTAATGAAATAATTAAAAAAAGTAAATTACAGAATTATGGGGAATTCCCTTAAAAAAGAAATGTTTAATATCTTTTTAACCCATAATATATATCAACTAAAAATTTTGGGTTAATAAAATGAAATATCAAAATATTATAATCATTTCAATATTTCTTCTAGCTTTATTGTCCATTTCTGCAGTAAGCGCTGCAGAAAACATGACTGATGAAGATAGCAGAGATATTATTAGTTCAGACAATGCACAAAATGGTGAAGTTGGTGTGTCACAGGATAATGCATTGAATGCATCGGAGGGCACATTCACAAATTTAGCCGATGAAATTGAAAATTCCAACGGCAAATTAATATTGAACAGAAACTATGTTTACTCTAGTGGAGATTCGATTTTTGAAACAGGCATTGTCATCAACAAAAAAATTACAATAGATGGTAACGGATTTTATATAAGTGGAAATAAGCAGGCAAGAGCTCTTTTTGTAAATTCATCTGATGTTATTATAAAGAATGTGGTATTTAAAGATTGCAAAAGGGACTGGCATGACGAGTTTGGAGGCTATGGTTCAGCCATTTATTATAGGGTTACAGCAAATGTTGAAAACTGTACTTTTATGAATAATTTTGGAGATATGGGAGGAGCCCTTTTCTTCGACGCTGAAAATAGTTGGGCCATAAATTGCAGATTTGTAAATAATGAGGCAAATAGTGGTGGTGCTATTTCTAGAGGTTCTGCCATAAATTGTATTTTCACAGGAAATAAGGCCTCTCTTGGAGGTGCTATGCATTATAGGGGTACGGCAATTAACTGCACATTCAATAATAATTATGCATCTCTCAGTGGTGGTGCTTTATATAGTGTTTCAGCGGAAAATTGCTCATTTTACGATAATTCCGCCAGATATGGTGGAGCAATATATAGTGCATCTGCTGACAATTGTAATTTCACAGGCAATCATGCAACCGAATATGGCGGAGCAATGTATGAGGGAACTGTAAACAATTGTATCTTTAAGAATAACCATGCGGACATATCCGGTGATGACACTTATGATACTAAGTTTCCTAAAGCAGTTTTAAGTGTTTCAGATTTCAATTCTTATTATAATTCAGGCGCTAAATTGAATGTTATTTTATCTAATGAAAATGGTGCAATAATAAATAATGCCAACATTACAGTTAGAGTTTATAAAAACAATGCATTAATCGGCACTTATTATTTCATGAGCTCAAATGGATGGACAGTCAATCTTAATGCAGGCAATTATGAAGCTGTTTTCAGTGTTGAAAATATGGCATATAGTGTTGATTGTGTAAATGCAACATTGACAATCTCAAAAGATTCGACCATAATTTCCGCCCCTAGCATTTCAACAGCATATGGTGATGATAAATATCTTGTTGTTACTTTAAAAGACAGTCGTGGAAGGGCAATTAGTGGTGTCAGCATATCAGTAGACCTTAATGGTGTAAAAACATTAACTACAGATAAAAATGGCCAGGTAAAAGTTTCTACAAAAACTTTACTCGTTAATGAATATGCTGCAACAGTTTCTTTCACAGGCAATGATAACTATATGGGGGGATCTGTTTCAACTAAGGTAACTGTTAACAGCAAGGATTCAAGTTTGGTTGTCGGCAATGTTGTATTTGATTATGGATCCATCGGTTCTGCATCTCTTTCATTTGCAGGTGCAAGTGGAGTTAAGGCCAGTGTTGTTGGTCATTCTGAAGCTGTTGTTGATGTTAAGAGTAATGTGATTACAGTTTCTGGTTTGGATGCCGGTTCATATACCTTGTCAGTTACTACTGTTCCTTATAGTGGTTATAATGCAATGACTAAAAACGCAACAATTACTGTAAATAGGCAGGTTACTGTATTGTCTGCTCCTGCTGTAACTGCCATTGAAAATGAGGATAAGTATCTGGTTGTTAGTTTAAAGGATAGTAGTGGTAAGGCTATAGGTGGTGTTAGTGTGTCTGTTAATCTTAATGGAGTTAAGACTTTAACCACTGATGGAAACGGTCAGGTTAGGATTTCCACCAAATCATTGGCACCCAACACATATACAGTTGCAGTTTCTTTCAGTGGCAATGGTAACTATAAGGGGTCATCTGTTTCAACTAAGGTAACTGTTAACAGCAAGGATTCAAGTTTGGTTGTAGACAATGTTGTATTTACATATGGTTCCAGCGGCTCCACTACTGTTTCATTTACAAGTTCAAGTGGGGTTAGGGCCAGTGTTGTTGGTCATTCTGAAGCTGTTGTTGATGTTAATGGTAATGTGATTACAGTTTCTGGTTTGGATGCCGGTTCTTACATTTTATCTGTTTCTACTGTTCCTTATAATGGTTATAATGCTGTGACTAAAAATGCAACAATTACTGTTAATAAACAGGTTACTGTATTGTCTGCTCCTGCTGTAACTGCCATTGAAAATGAGGATAAGTATTTGGTTGTTAGTTTAAAGGATAGTAGTGGTAAGGCTATAGGTGGTGTTAGTGTGTCTGTTAATCTTAATGGAGTTAAGACTTTAACCACTGACGGGAACGGTCAGGTTAGGGTTTCCACCAAATCATTGGCACCCAACACATATACTGCTACAGTTTCTTTCACAGGAAATGGTAACTATAATCCATCTTCTGCTTCAGCCAAAGTAACTATTAACAAGAAGGATTCAGGTCTGGTTATTGATGGAAATATTGTTTATGATTATGGTTCCAGTGGCTCTACTACTGTTTCATTCACAAGTTCAAGTGGGGTTAGGGCAAGTGTTGTTGGTCATTCTGAAGCTGTTGTTGATGTTAAGGGTAATGTGATTACAGTTTCTGGTTTGGATGCAGGATCATACACTTTATCTGTTTCTACTGTTCCTTATAGTGGTTATAATGAGGTGACTAAAACTGCAACAATTACTGTTAATAAGGACTCCACTAAATTGTCTGCTTCATCCGTAACTGCAACATATGGAGAAAACAAATATATTGTTATTACTTTAAAGGACAGTCAGGGCAAAGCGATTAATGGTGTTTCTTTGTCTGTTAATCTTAATGGTGTAAAATATTACAAAATGGATAATGGTCAGGTCAAAGTTCCTATTAATACATTGGCTCCAAGCATTTACGCTGCAGCAATCACATTTGCCGGAAATGACAACTATAATAAAGTTTCTGCAACAGCTAAAGTTACAGTTAAAAAGGCTACACCAAAATTAACTGCAGGTGTAAAGTCTTTCAAAAAATCAGTAACAACAAAACAATACACAGTGACTTTAAAAAATAATCAAAATAAAGTCATGAAAAGCGCTAAGGTCAGTTTAACAGTTAACGGTAAAACATATTATGCTACCACCAACTCCAAAGGCCAAGCAACATTTAAAATTACCAAATTAACTAAAACTGGAACTTTTCAGGCAAAAATCCGATATGCCGGTGATAAATACTACAATTCCAAAACTGTAAGCACAAAAATAATAGTTAAGTAGATGGAATGAATTTCATCTACAATTTTTTTTAATCAAAGTTTTCTAATAGCTCTTTTTTAGATATGGCCTTATTTTCATCATGAATGTTTAATATGATGCCACTGAATTCATCATCATTTCTGGAAAGTTCCTGAAACAGTTCTATTGATACTTCAGTAGGTTCATAATCTACCAGTTCCAAATAGTCAAATCCCTTTTTAAACTCTTCTAAATTTGAAAAAGCAATTATTTTGAAATCTTCTAAAGTTCCGGTAACCAGAAAGTCCTTTTCGTGGTCTTTTCCAAGTGTTGGGCAAATGAATTTCATCTAAAAACTCCCATTTCTATCCATATTGAAGTTTTGTGAGTGAGGATTGATAACAAAACCCTGGAAATGCTCATCCTCTTCAGCTATTTTGGAGATGTCTTCAGGTGTCAGAACTTTCATTTCAAGCTTGTCAAGGAACAGTTTTGATATTTTGGCGCTGCCGAGGGCATATTCACGAATATCTGTAAAAATAGGAATGATATATTCTTTGCTGCTTTCGGTCAGTGTTAATTTGACAGGCCTTTCAATTTCATCAACCAAAGTAAAGTATATTTCGGTTGGATATGTCTCATTAATATTGTTTTTTACGGCTTCAAGCTCAGGTGCATCTTCATTTTTAAGCTTTTTAACCATATCTGCATAAATTTGAATATAGTCTTTTAGAGCACTTTTAGAAGCTTTTACATTATTTTTCTGATAATCTTCATAGTCTTTAGGATTCATTCTACTCACTGCAGTCGTGAACATCTTCGTGATGTATTACAAAGTCCCATTGTGGTGCATTAATTGCAATTCCGACAAAATCATCATCCTCATGGTGATCTGCTACAATTTCACTGCCTATTTTTATATCACATGCAAATTCGTTTTCGCCGAATTGCTCTTTAAATATTTCAATAGCATCATTTGCTTCTTTTTCATCTGTGAATGCAGGAATTACGAATTCCTCTGCTTCTTCATCTTCATCACTGATGATGAGAGCAACAACTTCCTTTTCATCACTGCTTGCATTTGAAACTATGATGAACTCTTCATGGAATACTTGGTGTTCGATTTCATGATAAAGCTCAGCCAATTGTTCGATTTGTTTTTGGTTATCGTTTTCAAATGCTTCATCAATATCATCGTGTGTTTCAAGGTATTTTTCGATTTTTTCGTTTAAATCATCATCAAGTTCTATAAATTTTTCTATTAATTGTTTTAATTCGCTCATAATAATCACGTTAAATAATAATTTTATCTTAAATGTGCAAGAATACCATGACTTCTTTAAGTCGTGGATGAATTGCACAAAAGGGCGTTTATTACTTTTCAAATGCTCTTACTAATTTTTAATATATGTATTAATGGGTATATAATAGTGTATGATTTAATGAATGGTGGAGTTGTGTTTTTTGAGGATTGTTAATAAAGGTTTGGTGGTGAGGTTGTATCCTGATGAATGTATGGTGCGTGAGCTTAATCAGAATATTGGTAATGCACGTTTCACTTGGAATCAGCTCTTGGATGAATACAAAAAGACCTATGCATTATTTAAACAACACGGATATAACCGCTTAAATTGCAACATGACTACTTTCAACACCATGTTGACTATGCTTAAAAAATGGTATCCTTTTCTTTATTTAAGTGAATCCAGCAGCTTGCAGCAAGTTTATCGAGACCTACTGAATGCCTTTAAGAAATTCTTCAATGAAGGAGCAGGTTATCCGTGTTTTAAATCTAAAAAACACCCTAAACAATCATTTAGAATACAAAACAACAATAATATCAAAATAAAAGACAACATGATTGTTTTACCTAAAATCGGAAAAGTATACTACAGAACCAGCAAAGAATACAAAACCCTATTGAACAGTAATGAAATCAAAATCAACAATGTCACCATAAAGAAATCAAATGGAAAATTCTATGCGGTATTCAATGTTAAAATGCCTGTAAGATCATTTGAAAAAACATTCTTGAGCGTAGGAATCGATTTGGGATTAGAAACATTAGCAACTCTAAGTAATGAACTAAAGATAACCAATTTAGACCTAACTTATGAGGAAAAAATGATTAAAAAATACCAACGAATACTCTCAAGAAAAAACTATGATAGCAATCGATACCGAAAAGTCCAAAAAACCTACTGGAAATGGATAGACAAAAAAAATAACAAAATAAAAGACGCATACCACAAACTA
>JAFQXD010000004.1 GCA_017407115.1 Methanobrevibacter sp.
CTTTAGTTACTTCTAGAACTTGTCCACTTCTTTTTTCACCAGTAGGTGTTTCAATATCTACAATTTCATTGTAACCAACGCCTTCTACTCCTTCAACAACCATCAAAGGACCTGAGACTTCAGATACAGTAGTATATTCTCGAGTTTTAATATTTGTATTCATTTTTAAGCCTCACTGCATTGTTTAGTAATTGCTGCTTGAATTTCTGCAATTTTTTCATCAAATTGATCTTGTGGTATGTATTTCATTTTACCGATTTCCTCTTTAACAGGCAATGCTACAATATTTGCAATTGGAGCTCCTCTGTTAACAGCTGCAAGAGATTCTTTGTAGAACAATAAAATGGTTTTTAACATTTTGTACTGTTTATCAGGTGCACAGTATGTATCTACATCATCAAATGCATTTTGTTGTAAGAAATCTTCTCTTAACATACGGGTGGTTTCTAAAGTAGCTTGGTCAGTTTCAGGTAATGCATCAGGACCAACTAATTGTACAATTTCTTGTAACTCAGATTCTTTTTGTAATAAACTCATAGCTTGGTCACGAGTTGCTCTCCAATCTGCTGCTACATTTTCAGCCCACCAACCTTCAATACTGTCTACATATAATGAGTAACTTTGTAACCAGTCAATTGAAGGGAAGTGACGTTTGTCCGCAAGGGATGCGTCTAATGCCCAGAACACTTTACAGATACGTAATGTGTTTTGTGTAACAGGTTCGGATAAGTCCCCACCAGGAGGGGATACAGCACCAACTACGGAAATAGATGCTACATGAGGTTCTGAACCAATAGTTTCTACTCTTCCTGCTCTTTCGTAGAATTGAGCTAATCTAGATGCTAAGTATGCAGGGTAACCTTCTTCCCCAGGCATTTCTTCTAATCTTCCTGAAATCTCCCTCATAGCTTCAGCCCATCTTGAGGTTGAATCCGCCATGAGCGCTACGTCGTAACCTTGGTCACGGTAGTATTCAGCAATAGTAATACCAGTGTATACACATGCTTCACGAGCTGCTACCGGCATGTTAGAAGTGTTTGCAATAAGAACAGTTCTGTCCATCAATGGGTTACCGGTTTTAGGGTCGTCAAGGAATGGGAATTCAGTAAGTACTTCAGTCATTTCGTTACCACGTTCTCCACATCCGATATATACAACGATGTCTGCGTCAGCCCATTTAGCTAATTGTTGTTGTGTAACAGTTTTACCTGATCCGAAAGGACCTGGAATAGCTGCTGCTCCTCCTTTAGCTACAGAGAAGAAAGTGTCTTGTGCTCTTTGACCAGTTACTAACGGTACATCAGGGTCTAATTTTCTTACATAAGGACGGCTTCTTTTTACAGGCCATTTTTGGAGCATTTGAACTTTTTGTCCGCCAACTTCAGCAATATCTTCCAATACGGTGTATTCGCCTTCAGCTGCAATTTCGGTAACTTCACCTTCAAGAGCTGGAGGAACCATAATTTTGTGTAAAACTGCTGTTGTTTCTTGAACTTCACCAAGTACGTCTCCACCTTGTAAAACATCTCCGACTTTAGCTACTGGTTTGAATAACCATTTTTTCTCTTTGTTTACAGAGTCTACATCAATACCTCTTGCAATGAAATCACCAGATTCTTCTCTGATGATTCTTAATGGTCTTTGAATTCCATCGAAAATAGAACTCATTACACCAGGACCAAGTTCAACTGACAATGCCCCACCAGTACATTCAACTACTTCACCCGGTTGGATACCGGCTGTTTCTTCATATACTTGGATAGTTGCGGTGTCACCTTCAAGCTCAATGATTTCACCAATAAGCTTCTCGTCACCTACCCTAACCATCTCAAGCATCTGAGCCCCTCTCATTCCATCTGCAACAATAACAGGCCCAGCAATCTTAATAATATTTCCTTCAATAATCATTTAACCATCTCTACCCCGATAACTCGTTTAATAAGGTCATTTATTTGATCAGATGAACCTCCAGAGGCCCCATCTTTATCAGGTATTTCAATTACCATCGGCAATACATCAGAGCCAATCTTTCTGTTAATATGTTCTCTGATTTCATTTGCAATTGCTTGTGTAATAATAATAATTGAAATTTCGCCTTCTAAAAATTTATCAAAAGCTGCAATAGCTTCTTCAGAAGTATTGACCACTTCCGCTTGTTTGACACCACCTAATCTAAATCCTGAAACGGTATCAATATCACCAATAACTGCTACTGAACTCATATTAACATCTCCATGATTTTAGAATTAGGGAAGTCTGCTTCTCTTTTTGCTCTTGCAATAATTTTTAAATTTTTAATTTCATTTTCTTTTTGACTTAAATAACCAATAATTGGACCAATACCTAATGGTTTTTTAGATGCTAAAGATTTTGAATATTCGGAAGTGTAAACATCCAATGCTTTTTCAAATACTGCAACAGATCCAGTTTCATTGTAGACTGGCATTGCATCAGTCAATGCATTAGCATATTTTGTTCCTTCTAATCCAGATATTACATTAGTAACATCAGGAGATTCCATTAAATCTTTAAGTTTCCATTCACGTAATTGGTATCCTTCTTCTAATATATAAGGAGCGATTGCATCATAATCAAGGCCATCTTCTTTTGCCCTTATAATTAGTTTAAGATTAGCTACATCAACTTGAGTTCCAACATATGAATATAATATTTGTTTATTTTCATCAGAAGGAACATCAGTAGAACGTAATAATTTGCCCAAATAATATTTATCTAAAGCAGATTCTAATGGAAGAATCATTTTAGTATCTTCATATTGTGGAAGAGCATCTTCTAAAGCTTGAGCATATTCAGTGTTGTCTAAACTTGTAACAATGTCAGTTACATTTTCAGCATCGGCCAAAGATTCCAAATCTCCATATAATGATCCGCAAGGAATTAATAATTCTTTTGTTTCATCAGCTGTAAGTCCAACTTCTTTAGCAGTTAAAAGACTTTTAATGTTGTCGATATCTGCTTTTTTAGACATTACAACAAATGGATCTTTAATATCTTTAGGAGCTAATCTTGCAACAAATCCATAAGTATTAGCACGTTCCACATCTAATGCTTTATCGAGTGGGTACTCATCTAAAACATCAGCGTATTCAGGAATACCTTTGAGATAGTTTTCAACTTCTTCAATATTGTTTGTTTCAACAATTTCAGAAATTTGTTTCTCATCGAATAATCTTCCTTTTCTAGCTCTTACTCTTGCACTTGGGTTAAGATAAGGATAAATGTCCAAAATTGGTCTAGATGTAATGATTACTACGACTGCACCTACAACAAGTATGGCTATAATACAAAATACAAGAAATGTTTCTTGTGTTAGTCCTACAGAACTTATTAAGGTAGCAATTTCATCTGCCATATATTTATCCTCCTAATTATTTAAATAAAACTTCAGCAACTTCACTACGTAAGATACTTTTAAATCTTTCTAATCTAGCTTCTATTGTGTTATTTACTTCGATATCTCCGTTACTAGTTTTTAAGATAGCTCCACCGATAGCCTTAATAGGTTCGCCTAAAGTGAATTTGATACCATCTATTTCAAAACTATCCTCGGAAGATAAATCTTGTTTGAATTTATTTGTATCGGCTTCGTTTAAATGGATAATTAAATCATTATGACCAATTTCACTAGCAGCCTCTTGTATCATTTTTGCTAATGAATCTTTATATTCATCATCACCATCAGCTGCTTTAGCTTTTAATTCTCCAGTTGCTTGATTGAAAGCCGCTTCGATTACTTCTTCTTTAGCGCCTAATTTTGCTCTACGAGCATTCATCTTAGCTTCAGAGATAATTTGCTGATATCTCATATCAGATTGTTTTTTACCATTTTCCAAAATTTTAAGTTTTTCTGCTTCTGCAGTTTTTTCAGCTTTTGCGGTAATTTCTGAAACGTTTGCGTTTGCATCTTGAATGATTACATCAGCTTTCTCTTGGGCTTCAGACATAATGCTTGAAACAATTTTATCTGTGCCTGAGCTCATATAAATTGCCTCCTTAACCTAAGATTCCACCGAATACCATAAGTAAAATAGCAATCAAGAAACCGTAAATAGCCTGAGTCTCTGGTAATGCAGAGAAAATAATACCACGAGCAAACATATCATTGTCTTCTACGATAGCACCGACAGAGGATGCTGCTGCCATACCTTGTCCCATACCGGAACCTAAACCAGCAAAACCAATGGATGCACCTACACCGATAGCTACAATACCTGCTTCAGTAGGTAATCCTTGTCCTCCACCTAATAATCCGGAGAATACTAATAATAAGATTGCAACCAAGAACCCGTAAATAGCCTGAGTTTCTGGTAATGCAGAGAAAATAATACCCCTTGCAAACATATCGTTATCTTCTGCAACTGCACCTACAGATCCAGCAGCTGCCATACCTTGCCCTAAACCGGAACCTAATCCGGCAAAACCAATTGCTACTCCAGCACCAATAGCTGCTAAAGCAGTACCTAAAGCAATTTCTACCATATTTAATTCACCTTTGAAATAATATTGATTTTTAAATTTTAATTTAAGATATAAATGAAAAATTTTTAATTTTTAATTTTAGTAAATGTTCTTTTTGCCTTGAAAGCTTCGAATTTACCTTTACCTTCCATGAAGAATTGTGAGAAGAACTCTACATAGTTAAGACGTAAAGCGTTAATAAATGCACCTAATACTTGGAAAGCGAAGTTTGCTATATGACCAAATATGAATACAAATATTGCAAGTACAATACCGGCAAATGGAATCATGTTGTTTAACATTTCAGCCAAGATGTTTACAGTCATTGCAATACCACCTGTAGCTAAACATAATGCTAAAAGACGAGCGTAGGATAAAACATCTCCCATGTAACCGAAAATATCCATTACACCGTATGCACCGTTAGCCCATACTAACATTCCAATAGTAGCGAGTATTAATACTCCTCCTAATGCCATTCCAATCATGCCGATTGCAGGCATCATAAATCCTAAAGCAAGTAAAATAATTCCAGCTTCAAATACAAACCAACAAATCTGAGAACCAATAGCCTCTTTCTTATTACCATATCTTAAGTTGTTAATTGCACCTAAGATAAATCCGATGTTGGTGTAAATAAGACCAACAGCGATAGCTATTATCAAAATAGTATCTGGGTGTACAAAAGCTTCAACAGGAGCAAATACAGTTGGTAAACGGAAACCAGCTATTCTTTCTGGGAAGTCCCCAATAAAACCGTTGGTAATCAAACCTAGTATAACGGCCCACAGACCTGACCAGATTAAAATCCAACCGAATGAATGCATTGATTCTTTAACTTTTCCAAGACCTTTTAACAATACAACACCAATAGCAGATACAACTAAACCATAAACTGCATCGGTTAAACAGAAACCGAAGAAGAATGGGAATGTGATTGCAACAAATATTGTTGGATCCATAGCATTGTAACGTACCGGTGAGTACATATCTACAAGATATTCGAAAGGTTTTGAATACCATCCATTTTGTTGTAAAACAGGAACATTTTCATCATCTGTACCTTCAACCTCTATTGTTTCAAAGGCACAATGTCCGTCAGAACTTTTTTCAACCAATTGTTCAACTTTTTCTGTGTCTTTAACAGGCACCCATGCTTCTAAAACATAAGCATCATTAGTTTGAACAAAAGATGAAAGAATTTCGTTCTTTTCTTTTTCATTTTCTAATTGTTCTTTGAGGGCTAATATATCATCGTCCCATTGTTCTGCAACTGCTCTTAATTCTTTTTTAACAGATTCACGTTCAGATTCAATGGTTAATAATCTTGAATCAGCACTTGAAATAATATGTTGAGGAGTACCTTCAACATTACCTACTTCAATTTTCTCAAAGTCAAATTTACGAAGTGTTGAATAAACATCATCACTAAATTCTTTTAATGTTACTACAGTGATAATTTCACCATCATCATCAGCCATAGGAACAGTAAATACTTCTAATTCATCAGTCAAGTTACTTAATTCATTTTTGATTTCTGAAGTAGATTCAGCATTAATCCTACCAACAGTAGTAGAAGTGTACTTTGAATCTTTTAAAAGAGCTAAATCCATGTCAAAATTAGATAAGCGATTAGCCAAACTTTTATTAGACTTTAGTTCACTTGTTTCAGCGTCGAGTGCGGCTAGTTTTCCTTCAATAACGCTTGTTTTACTCTCTACTTGAGCTAAAGTATCTTCAGCTTTTTCAATGAAAGCTTCAGTATCTAAAGCTTCCACCTCTTTTTGAACAGGTACATCGGGACTAATAAAAGACATTAAAGTATCTTTTAACCCATGGCCTTCTGATAAAGAATCTCCCAATAGTTCAGATATACCGTTTGTTTTCATGAGAAGTGAAGATAGTTTACCTGTGTATGGAGTAGCTTTTGCAGGAGCTACTAATTCCGCTAATTCAGGATCTTGCTGAATGCTTTCAGAAATATCACTGATTTGTATGAGTCCTGATTCGTGGAGAGCATCCACTGTAGGAGCTACATACTTTTCCAGTGTAACAATTCTAATTTTACGCATTCTAGCTGTCTTGAACATATAATCTCACACTACAAAATATTTTTGACAATAATTGAAGCAGCTTCATCCACATTTGCCATAGATTTGTCCTTTAAAGATTTAACTTCAATTTTGGACTCTTCAGCAATAGATAGCGCTTCATTTTTAGCTTTATCTTCTGCATCAAAAACAGTTTTTTTCGCTTCTTCTTCTGCTGCCAATTTAGCTTCAGAAATAATTTCTTCAGCTTTTAACTGTGATTCAGCAATCAAATCTTTTGATTGGGCTTCTGAATCAACAATAAGTTGTTCAGCATCAGCTTCAGCTTTTTTTATCATTGCGATTGCGTCTGATATCTCTGCCATAATTAATCACCATGGTGTATTTATTTTTGTTGAGCAATATATATATCTTTTACTATTCAATATTTGTAAAAATAGCTGAAATTTAAATTAGATTAAAAAAAAGTATTCAAAATAAAAAATTCTGTATAAAAATTAATAAAAAAAAATAAATAAAAGATAATTGAATTATCTATAGAACCATTTCAATATACTAGGCGGTAATTTCTGCAAATAAGCAAGGACAGCTATTATTATAATGATTAAACCTACAATAACGAACTCGATACTGTACGGATAATCAAGTAACATATACCCACTTACACCAATGACAATACCCTCAAAGAAAAATACCGCTTTAGTCCAACTTGGATTATACAGAATAATCAGGTATGCAACAGCTATCAAAATCAATATAATTGCGGTAGCTATAACATCAGTTGTTATGGGTTTGTGAGTTACAAATGGAGAAATTGCCCAAACAATTAACACCAAAGCCAACATTACCCCTAATAATTTAAACATTTTAACATTTGCCATAATAACACTAATCTTAATTTTAACTTTATATTATTTATATCATTATCCTAATATGATATAATATGGATAGAGCAGTTTGGATAATTCTCAACAAAAATTTCTCGCTAACCCTTGATGGAGAAATAAAAGACGGCAGGTTAAGAGATAAAAAATTTTCACCTGGAAGCGACATCTGGACTGAAGAGCTCCCACGTTTGGGATTCAGTGATGAAAAAGTTCAAAATGATTATGAAGAGTTCATCACAGACATTGAAACATTATTTTGCGAATCAGGAGTTGATGAAGTATTTATCAATGCAAAGTTAGATGAAGAATCAGAATACCTCCACTCAAAAAGCCCGTTGGTTATAAGAAAAATAGAAGAATATAGTGTAGATGAAATCATAAGATAGCATTGGCCTTGTCTAAAACTTCATCCATACTATTGAATTGCAAAGGTTCACCCTCATCTGACACTTTTTCTGTAGTTATCAAAACATTCGGGGATGCCCATAGGTATGAATATATGAAATAAACCACATTTACAAAAATAAGAAGTGAGAATACAGATAATGCCAAAATCAAACATACCGCATGAATGAGAAGATTGCCGAATCTTCTCTTGTTCATCAAAATGAAATTTTCATCCTGTTGGACAATTCTGAACTTATTTTGGGACAACTCCTGAGAAATAGTTTCCATTTCCTTGAAATCCGCCGCACTTAAAATTAATAAATTCATTTTAATCAACATACACTACAAATTCATCCAATTCTTTTCTGGGAGTTTCACGAGGTTCCGCATTGCCATAACCAAGTGGAGTGAATAATACTGCCTCTTCATTTTCCTCTAGATTTAAGAATTTATGAGCTTCATATTTTTTAAATGCTCCAATGTAGCAAGTTCCAAGACCCACGTCCTGAGCTGCCAAAATCATGTGGTCCATAACAATTGTCGCATCAATGTCTGCGATGTTTTTGCCGTCCCATGGCCTGGTCCATGCCTTATCTTTTATAGCTACAACGCATAAAACATAAGGAGCTTCTATAAACCATTTTGCCCCATAGATTTTTGATAATTCCTCCTTATGCTTTTTAGTGTCAATTACATAAACTTTAAAAGGCTGATAATTTACCCCTGTTGGAGCAATGGTTGCCGCTTTCAAGACATATTCCAATTTTTCCTTTTCCACTTCCTTATCCAAGTATCCCCTTACACTATATCTTTCGGATATAACATCAATAAATTCCATCGTATCTTCCTCCTTCATATATTATGTCATCAAGGTCACAAAAACGTCTGAATTCCTCCTCTTCCATATTTTCCTCATGAATATGGGCTATGATTCCCGGAACCCTGCCTATTATAAATATGCCTAATCCCAAATCCGGAGTGAATCCCAAATCTGATAAAATTGCGGCATTTGCACCATCAACATTAAGTCTTATATTCTTTTTTTCATGGATTAAATCCTCTAAAGCCAAGGCCAATTTGATATGAGGCCCAATGAACCCTTCCTTAATAACAAGCTCCATTAATTTATCCGCTCTTGGATCAACATTATGATATCTGTGTCCGAAACCCGGAATCTTTTGTTTGTCAATGTACTCATTATAAACATCAATTGCCAGACTTGCAATCTGCTTATTGTCGATGCCTGAATCTCCAGTATGATAAATTGAATTTATTTTTGATTGATACAGTTCCATTGTCTTTTCAATGGCGCCTGCATGCTTATGTCCAAAAGACAACAATGCGCCAGCTACTGCAGAATTCATTGGCGAACCTGAGGACGCAACAAGTCTTGCGGTTTGAGTGCTCGGCGGAGTCGCACCATGGTCACAAAATGAAACCAAAACATGATTAAATATTTTGCCCTCTTTAGGAGACGGCAATCTTCCTTTCAAAAGCAAATAGATCATGTCGCTATAACGGATTTTTTCAATCAAATCCCTTTGATTATATCCTCTTGTCACTATTTTATCCTCTTCAACACGAGTAATAGCTGTCTTTAAAGAATGAGGATTAACTCTGAAATTATTTTCTTGCATTTTCATGTACCTTTTAAATTGATTGATTAATAATTATATAATTTTCATAACTTTAATGTTGCTACTCTTGGTTCGACAAAACAAGATGGCCTGACCGCAACGATTCTAACACCACTTGCCCTTTGATTGCCTATATTCACATAAGAACCCAAAACTGTTGTTTTTCCACCTAATCCCAAAGGACCTATTCCTGTTTCATTCAATTTTCGAGCAACATAACTTTCAACATCACTCTGACTATCCAAACTGCCGTAGACAATTGATTTTAGAAGCAAGGCATTAGCTTCAAAATGTGTCCTTCCAATGCCTATTGAAGGAATTGATGGTGTACATCCCAATAAATTCAATGAATCGCTTAACCACCCCACTGCAGTGTCAATAACATTATAAAAAGAACGCTTATGGTATACTCTGTAAGTTTTGGCCCTAATTTCAGGACCCCCTCCTTCAAGAATAAAATGAATATTTAAAGTATCTGGAGCAATGTCTCTTTTATAAGTTGAATCATCATTTTGAGAATCTATTAAAACAGATGCCGGTTTTAGCATTCCTGGACTGTCAAACAAACCTTCACTCTGTTCTATCCTTTCAATTTCATTGCCTTTAACGGCCATTGGTCTTGCAGGAAGACTGTTTAATCCCAACTCAATTCCATCATGAATTTGATTCAATAGATTGGCTGAAATTTCCCTTTCACGCCCCAATTCAATGATTACATGGGGAATTCCAGTATCATCGCATAATGGGAATTTGGTTTTATTTGCCACTTTATAGTTTTCCAAAATTTGAGACAGTGCCCAGCGGGCATTTTCGCTTTCTTCACTTTCAATTGCCTTAGACAGCGCATTTAATTTATCATCACTCAGTGTGGTTGATGCTTCTATGATTTTTTTAGAAATATCATCAATAATACTCATAAAATCACTCAGGAACAGACAAATCATCGGATTGGTTTGGAGATGGAATTGCATCCGGACAGTAATTATCAATCATTCTTTTTACAAGCATTACCTGTTTTATGCGAGCTTTTGCTTCTTTTTCAGTCGTATCCCAATTATGATTGGCTGCAACAGATCCCCCTGTTTTTAGATAAACCGGAGCTGCCACATCAATAAATTTAGGAACTTCATAATGGCGAATAAATCCTCCGGTGGATTTTGGATTTTCGGTGTGCAAATCAATAGCCATATCTACAGCATTTCTAATGGCTGCAATCATTGGAATTTGCAAGTCTCTTACCGGATTTAAGGAATTCAAACCAGTATTTTCAAGCAATTTTGCAGATGCAGGGTTTGAATGACCTGCATGGGCGGAAAGTTTGAAGTGAGTATTATTAGGAATTTCACCTGAGCTCCTCATCTTATTTAAAACCCAAAGAAGACCTTCATCATATAAAAGTATTCCCCGAACGCCCAAATCACATGCACGTTTCACATCTTCAATTGCATAAACTAAATTATCATAACCTCGAAGCCTATAACCGATTCTGCTTCCTTCCTTTGTATGAACGGTAGCTGAGGTATCATATGTTGCTCTTGGCCCTACAGATAAAAACAATTCACATCCATATTTTATAGCCAAATCCACCATTTCCATGATTTCGCTATCACTTAAAAGCATTATTCCTTTTGTTTGAGTGACTCTGTGGATAAAAACATCATCTTTTTGAGATTCTTCAAGTAGAGTTTTCATTGTTTTTGGAGATTGGATTCCTGGAACCTCAAAACGATACTGCCCCCCATCATCAAACCTTTTGGATGAGCTGAAATCGCTTAAAGTCTCTTCAATCCCAATTTTTTTTAAAAATTCTTTTGTTTTATCCATAATATCTACTCATTTAATTTTTGAACAACATATTTCATAGAATACTCTTCAATAGAATCAATGACAGTTAGATTTCTTATATCATATAAAGGATTATTAGCTTTGAACTTGTCAATCAATTCACTTAACTTGTACGGATTTTCGAAATCCCCTTTTGGAAGCAATGTTATATTTTGAAATACCCCATTCCTAAATGCCTTATCCAATTTAATAATAACATTAGACGGCCTTTTGTTGGGATATAACTCATTTAATTTATCGTCACTGAGAATTATCATCCTATTAGCAAGATTTTTAATGCTGTTTACCTTATCAACAGTAGAATAATTATCCAAAAGACCATATTCAATTAATTGATCTATATCATCAACAGTGACTTCACCTACAACCAGAGAAATAGCAACAGCATAAGGAAGTGACTGCTTTAACTCTTCCTTATTTTTAGGGTTGAAATTATTGTGTTCAGCTGCAACATCATATGTTTTAACGGCAATATTTTCAATATGATCATATTCATCACCTATACTTGCCTTTAGCTTTAATGCAGTATCGATTGATGAGTGAATATGCCTGCAGAACGGATATTTTTTAAAGTAGATATCCCTTACCCTTACTTTTCCAATGTCCTTTAAAACATTTTCGAATGAGAAATCGTCAACATTAAAATTCTCATCATGAACCATTGCATTTAAGAATCCTTCTTTTCCTTCAAATATGGTTGCGCTTCCTGTAAATCCGTTTCTTGCAAGAAATGCAGATATGATTCCATTATAGACTGCCTTACCAACATGCAATGATTTTCCCATAGACCCTCCATGGTCGGATTCCAGAAGTCCTGCGGCCTGAGTTCCGCTTAAACCCAATGCATTCATTATTTGTTCATCATCAAGTTTCAATAACTTTGAAGCAACAGTTGCGGCAACAAATGTGCCTATAGTTCCCGTGGTGTGAAATCCCTTATTCCTATGTTCAGGATTTACAATTTTTCCAAGTAAAATTCCCACTTCATAACCAACAATGACCCCCTCTAAAAATTCCTTTCCGCTTAAATCAAAACTTTCAGAAATTGCTAGTGCGGTTGGAAAAATAACAGACCCCAAATGGATTTGTGCGCCCCGATGTCCATCATCCAGCTCCAAAACATGCGCGGAAACACCATTTAAGAACCCTGCACTTAAAATATCAGTTTTTAGATTTCTTCCTATAACCGAAGCTTTTAAATTTAAATTCAAGTTTCCAGAAAATATTTCTTCAACTGTATTAAAAGCTATTTTTGAAGCATCTTCATTTGCTCCTCTGTAAGTTACTCCAAAAAAATCTAAAAAAGCAGCTTTTACAGTGGTGATGGATTCCACAGTTGCTTGTTCATAACGATAGTTTGAAATAAATTTAGAAATATTTTTTAAAAACATAAAACACCTACTCATAATATATGTAAAAATACCATTAAATAGTTAACTTTTGATATTCAAAAAAAATATTTAAACCGCAGGAACGCCAGTTAAAACAAGTACAATGTGTGCCACAATAGCTGCACCATAATAAGTAGCTGCAATAACTAAAATAGTGATTACAACTGCTCTCCAACCTAAAGCCTTGAATTCATCCCAGCTTTTACCCATTCCAATACCCACATAGGCTAAAAATACAGTGACAATAGATAAAAGTTCCACATGAGAAACATAATAAAGAACAAATTCAGATGTTGGCATTCCAGGAAATGCAATTAAAATACCGATAACACTGATATACAGAATTGATGAAATGTTAAACGGAAGTTCTCTTTCAAGCCATACACCAATCAGAGTAATTAAAGATAATATCCCCATTCCTATTAGAGAATCTGTCATTGGATGTTTATACCCTAGATAGTTACCGATTACAGTAATAATTGAGAAAATAATCAATAGCAAAATCCAATTAAAAATACCATGGACTGAAACGTTTTCAGAACCGTCAATTAAATCAGGCATTATTCATCCTCCGTTTCAGGCACTAACGCTTCTCTGCCAATTTTAGGTTCTAACCAATCATATATTTTTTCCGTCAATGGCAATGCAACAAATATTACAATATAAATACCTACACAGAATGAAAGCAAGTTACTGAATCCGGCAAATGCCTCAATTTGAGTTTCCAACCCTGGAAATGCAGCAAGAGTTGGGCCGATTGCTGCCGCATTCATACTTGCACTACCTACACCGCTGGCCATAGCAAATGCATATGGATGGAGAGGTAAGAAAGATAATGAGAAAGTAACAAGGAAACTTATGAATATAGTACCAATTACGGTACCTATAATAAATATCGCAAATACTCCTCTGGATTCTGCAGAATTAAATCCGTATTTATCAACGACAACAGCAACGTTAGGTTCCCTACCTATGGAATTAGTCATGCCTATAGCTTCTTTTTTAAATCCTAAAAGCAATGCTATTGGAAGTACCAGGATAGTTGCCAAATGTCCTAATTCCTGTAAAATCAATGCAGGACCCATCTTAAAAATCAAACTTATTGACTGGCCACTTGAAACCGCTAATTTTGCAATTAAAACACCGATAAAAAGCATCATTGCCCCTTCAGCAATACGGGCCTGCTTTCTTTGAATCCATTTTATTGGCTTTGCCAAATAAAAAACAAGACCTAAAATAATTGTATATATCAAAGGCATTATCGTGATTGCAACGTCATGAGTGAGTGGAATTTTAATTGTGCCAATTAATTCCGCAATAATTACTAAAATAAGTACAGTACCGTGTAATCTGTAATCTCTCCACGGATTTTTCTTTAAGATCCTTTTATCGGTTTTTTCACGATAAATATGCTCAACTTGACCATCCTTATTAGGAATATGAATCCACTCCTAGTAACAATATAAATTTATATTTGTATAATAATAATTTCTTCAAACTCAATATATAAATTAATATCATTCAAAATTAAAAAATTCACAAAACATGAAAAAAATATAAGAAAAAGAGCATTAATATTTCACATAACATGAAAAAAAATGACAAATAATGTAAGATTTTACGCCCAATCACATTCTGCAAAGTGGTTTTGAAAGGTGCCTTCTAGCAGAAACAGGAGTTTCATAAAATTGAGATTCATTTAAATTTCTAGTTACTTTAATTGGAACCTTTTCACTAGATTCTATTTTCCTACCGCATTTTTTGCATTTAAACCCTTTATTTTTACCGGCGGAAGTCATTCTTTTGCCGCATTCACAAATAGGATTTCTATATTCTACATCATTTAAACAGATTGCCTGAAATTTTTCGATGTTGAATGTATTCTGCTCACCTATTCCACCGAACACTTTGATTACATCACCCGGACGCAAATTAGAAACTGTTTTTCTAAAGCTTTTGGTAGGCTCATATGCTCCGCATTCAATCTCGCCGGAATCATCCTGAATATAAAAAAACATGTGCCCCCCATCAATGATTTTAGGTTTGTTTTTTACTTCCCCAATAACTTCATAACATCCAAACTGTTTCATCGAACCAATATTTGAAGCCTTTTGAATATGCATATCAGTGTGCTGGTTTGTTTTGAAAATGCAATAATCTACAATAGGTTCATTAACCTTAACAATTTCCCTTGCGATTTCTAAAGCTTCAACAGTATTGGATCTAATCCCATATAAAACCGGGCATGGTGTTTTAGGTTCTATGGCAATATAGTTTTCCCCATAATCAATATTTTCAAAAGTATCTGGAAAAGTATCATTATCCATCTTATATACTGATTCATAATCAATCTGTCTTTTGGTACCGTAATTTTCAGATGCCCTATATGCGAGTAATTCAAAAGTATAATCAGATAAAGGCAAGCTTATGGCTGCAATAGAACCAATTATGCCTCTTCCTTTTTTAAATTTATGAATTTCACAACCCACAGATTTTCCGAATTCTTCTGCCTCTTCAATAGTGATGAATTCATAAATTGCCTTGAATGCGTAATCCTGCATCTCTTTTGTTATTTCTCCTTCATAAAAAATAACTCCTGGGTTGGTATTATCACAATCAAACATGGAAAGTTTTTCAACTTCTTCTAAAACAATCTTTTTAGCCAACCCTACATTGTCATCATTTTTGATTTTGAAACTAACCCCGCCATTGCCTCTGGTTTTAAATCTGGCAAAAGGATTTAATCTAATTAATCTGGGAAAACCGATAATTTCAATTCCATTGGTTTGTAATTCATTGATAATCTGGCTTGCTAAAAAGGTTGTGCACATCCCATCGGGAGAATCAGTATCATCTATTCCAATATGTAAAACGTTAATTTAAATCACCTAAATTCTAAAAATATATTAGAGTTGAAACCATATATAGTTTAATTGAGGTTACCAAATGTTAAGCCGAAGCCAAATGCTACAAAATATTGAAAATTTACTGAACGCCCAAGGTTATAAAACCTCAGATATTTATGATCAGGGGTCATTTGATTTAGTAGCTAGAAAAAACTTATCAATTTTACTTTTAAAAACATTTTTAAATATTGATAGCATTAATGAGCAAAATGCTCGTGAAATGAAGCAACTGGCAAATATATTCCTGGCCTCACCAATAATTATTGGAGAAAAATCAAGAAATGGAATTCTTGAAGAGGGAGTAATCTATGAGAGATATGATATTCCCACCATTGGTTTTGAAACATTCAAGAATATGATTATTTATAACGAATATCCTGAAATTTTAGCCGACCGTGGAGGCTACTTTGTTAAAATTGATGGAAATGTCATCAAACAATACAGAGAAGAATATTCTATGTCTTTAAAGGATTTGGCAAGTCTTGCGCATGTATCACGAGCTACAATGTACAAATATGAAAACGGCATTGTTCGTGCAAATACCGAAACTGCAATGATTTTAGAAGAAATTCTCAACACCAAAGTTACTTTAGACATTGATTTGTTAAAGCAACCCCAAAAAGAGGACATTGAATTTAGTGATGATGTGAATGATTTATCCAAACTGGGATATGGAGTCTTATCTACAAATAAAGGACCGTTTGATGCAGTGGCAAAAATGAAAAGTTCCGATAAGCATTCCCCATTGATGGCAAATGTTGAAAAAAACAGATCTGAAAAAACCTTGAAAAGAATGGCAATACCCTTGAAAGATTTGTCGATGGTCACAACATCAGAACCAGTTTTTATAATTAACAATGATAAAATCAGAGAATCCATAGGTACAATCCCAGTTATAAAATCCTGGGAACTTAAGGAATTCGAGAATTCAAAAGAATTATTGAAAATGATTAAAGAGAGAAAAGAGAATTAAAGTGATAATTATGGAGAATTTGCAAATTACAGACATGGAAAATCATCCTATCAAATGGGTTTGTAACTACAAAGGACAAAAAGCAATTGGAATTTGTGGAAAAACACAAAAAATAGCAATGTTTGCATCAGACGAAAGAGTATCCAGAATACTTGACGACATTGTTATTGGAACAGATGAAGCTCAAGAGGGTTACGGCTGTGAAGAAAAGGACAGATGCTGTAATTTTGAATGTGAATTATGTGAAATCTCCCCAAGACAATACCTGCAGATTACAGGCAAAAAACCATCCAATAAAAACATAAAAGATTTAATCAACGGATTAGCTGATTTGAACAAAACATTAAAAGAAGACGGATTTATTCCCTTTGAAGAATACGAAGTTGTAAAACTTTAATATTCCTTTAAAAGTGAAAAATCATCTCTGGCCTCTTCAACCTTGGCAACGCCAATTGAAATCAAATCAACATAATCTATTTTTTTAAAAAAGGTAAATGCTTCTTTAGGTTGTAAAACCCCTGCAGCCAAAGCTCTAGTGGCAATTACTTTTTTATCTAATTTTAATAGTTTTTGTTTAAACTCTTCACGTTGTGATTCGTTAAATGCACTAATATCCATCATATAAGAAAGAGAATTGAAGGGAATCATATAAAAATCAAATAACCCCATATCCAAATTTTCAAAAATAAGATCCGTGGTTCTTGATGGAAATGAAGTAACCAGGCCAGATAGCGCATTTGCATTATTAATTTCAGCCAGTATTTTTGATGTTAGCTTCCAATCATAGGCATCAGTTATAAACTCATCAACCAGCATTACCGGACAATCATAGGAAGAAAACAGTTCAATGTCTTCATCCCAATCAACTTCCTTTGCGACTTCATAATTAGGATTCAAATAATCAACGTCAGATTTGCCGATAGTGGCAATCACTTTCATCTTGCATCCTTCATCACATGCAAGGTCATAAGCCTTAAGCAAATTGGAATCATTTACTAAATTTATAGCTCTAACTCCATGATTATATGATTCCATTATCACTTCAGCAATATTTTGAGGATTTGTGTATAGGTCATCATAATAAAGTCTGGACCTATGGCCAAAATAAAGTTCTGCCATGAACGGACCATAACCCAAGATAGTTTTCGGAATTACTTTATTTTTATATTCTAAATCCTCAAAAAACATGTTATCACTATTCTTTTTCAACTACACAGCAGTTCCATAAACTAAAATCTCTTGCATTACCTGAGATATTTCATTTGAATCGAATCTAATGCTACAATTCCATTTGCACCTAAATCCTTTGCATGGTCAATAGCTCTTTTTAATGCTTCATCACGGGAATCTTCCATCATGGTCACATATTGTTTGATTTCTCCACCGAAAAGAGATTTTACACCAGCACCAATTTGACCACCGGCCCCTCTACTTCTGACAGTTAAACCGTAAATAAAACCTTTTGTTTCGACTATCCTAAATCCGGGAATATCATTTGCTGTTGAAATTGGAAACTCTTCTACAGATACCATAATAATTTCTCCTACATTTTAAGTTAGAATAAAATACTAACTTAATAATTATTATTTAATTTATCATATTAAAAATATTGCTAAATCTGGAATTTATTTAAATTTTAAATATAATAAAAAATATAAATTTAACTAATATTTATTATTAAATATTCTTTTTAAAAAAACAAATTATGGTGAAATTATGAAAGTACTCGTTGCTGATGCAATTAATGAAAAGGGTATTGAAAACTTAAAGGAAGTAGCTGAAGTCGTTGTAGACACCAGTATCACTCCTGAAGAGTTGGCAAATACCATCCATGAATATGATGGAATTATTGTAAGAAGTAGAACAAAACTTACTGCGGATTTAATCAAAAAAGCAGACAACATGAAAATTATCGCAAGAGCAGGTGTTGGAGTAGACAACATCGACTTAAACGCTGCAACTGAAAAAGGTATTATGGTTGTCAACTCACCGGAATCCACCTCCGTTACAGTAGCAGAACACACAATGGGATTAATTTTAAGCATGGCTCGTAAAATTTCCATTGCAGACAAATCTGTCAAAGAAGGAAAATGGGAAAAGAAAAAATTCATGGGTGTTGAACTTAGAAACAAAACTCTCGGTGTAATCGGAATGGGTAGAATCGGTTCCCAAGTTGTCAACAGATGTAAAGCATTCGGTATGGATGCAATGGCATATGATCCATACTTGCCTGAAGAAGTTGCAAAACAAATGGGTGTAGAATTAACCGATTTGGATACTGTGCTTAAAAATGCCGACTTTATTACAATTCACGTACCACTCACTCCTGAAACCAAACATTCAATTTCTGCAGAACAATTTGAACTAATGAAAGATACCGCATATATTGTAAACTGTGCACGTGGTGGAATCATTGATGAAGACGCATTATACGATGCATTAGTTAACAATAAGATTGGTGGAGCTGCTTTAGACGTATATGAAGAAGAGCCACCTGCAGAAGATTCAAAATTATTCGAACTCGACAATATCGTGTTAACTCCACACATTGCAGCTTCAACTAAAGAAGCTCAAAGAGACGCTGCAATCATTGTAGCTGATGAAATTATTGATTTAGCAAATGGTAAAGCTCCAAGAAACGTATTGAATATGCCACGTATTGACAGCAACACCTACAAAGAAGTAGCTCCATATATGGAATTATGTGAAAAATTAGGTAGTTTTATCTCCCAAGGAGTTAACGGTAAAATCAAAGAAATCGAAATTATTTACAGTGGGGAATTAGCTGAAATAGATAACCTTGAAATATTAACCAGAACAGTTATCCAAGGCGCTGTAAATCCATTCTTAAGTTCTCCGGTTAATGCAGTAAATGCATCTCTTGTTGCTAAAGACAGAGGAATAAGCATTACTGAAGGAAGAAAAGACAATGCAAAAGGATATGATTCATTAATTAAAGTTATTGCAAAAAGTGCAGATGACAGGTTCTCTGCTGTTGGAACACACTTGCACGAAGCAAGAATCTTAAAAGTAAATGATTATTGGGTTGACGTTATTCCTGAAGGACACATGTTTATTGCAAAATATGAAGACGTTCCTGGAAGCATTGGTAAAATTGGTACCAAATTAGGAGAACATAATGTCAACATTGGAATTATGCAAGTTGGAAGAGATGAAAAAGGCGGAAGAGCAATCATGGTTCTAACTTTAGATAAAGAAATTCCAAAAGATGTCATAAAAGAAATCCAAGCTTTAGACAATGTTTATGAAGCTAACGGATTAGAATTATAAAAAACAATTTTCACCATATTGTTTTTTATTTTTTCATTTTTTTTACAACCATTATAATTAAAAAAAGAGAAAAAGAATCATTCTTTAAATTCTTTTGATATTCTTTTAATGCTTCCATCCGAATTAAGCTCTATTTTTATTACCTGATTTTTCATTTGGTTTTGTTTTTCAAACTCATCATAATGATATTTTTTCTCATCATCAAGACTTTTAAAGAATTCGTCATCCTCTTCATCTAAAAATCCCGGTTTGAAAACATCATCATCGCTTACAACATCCCCTTCATCAAAAAATTCACGGGAATCCTCATCAACCATATAGCCATAATCCCCAATAGTATAATCCAAAGGTTCTCCATAGCGATTATATGATTTGAATGTTTCCAAAGAATAAGGGAGACAGACAATCATGTGAAAATACCCATATTTTGAAAATGTGCGCAAATCTGCATCTGACGGCATTGCACTAGGCCCAGGATGTGAGTGAACAGATCCCCAATATTTGGTAGTCATAGGAATCAGTTCCGTGTGAACAACAGCACCTGTTTCGCATGTTTCGCCCGGAACAAAAATCAAACTTGTAATGTATAATATTTTATCTTTAATCTCACCATCGAAAAAAGCTAAAAATTCATTTGGATAAGCTTGTTTGGCATAATATATTACAGAATCCAAGACTTCCCTGTCAACTCTGACCTCATTGAATTCCTCATCATCATTTCCAAAGATTTTTGAAATAAAGCTCATTCAATCACCTTAACCTCTTTGAAGAATTTTTCATTGAAAATTGGAAGCTCCCAATCTATGTAAATGAAACTTCTATATGAAGTTTGATTTTTATTTTCCTTTTTGTTGAAACCCACTATTTTTTTATTCTTCCTATATATTGCAATTCCACGTTTCTTGTAAGTTTCAACATCATTCAAGTTAATGCCATTTTCAAATAACAATTCATGAATGTCACTTAAATTCATGCCGTTTATTTTGTCGTTTGCCTCAGCATTTGAATACTTGGATTTGAGGAATGATATCCCATGGGAATTTACGCAGTTTCTCCAGGACTCATCCTGCCTCCATTTGAAATAACCTAATATATCCTCATCACTAATAGGTATGATTCTTGAATCAAAAGCTGGAGGCTTTTTGAATTCCCCTCCATAATGCATTACAAAAGAACTTGCAGTGAAACTAGCTATTACCGAATTTATCTTTTCCACCCTTCCTTCAAATGGAACATTATTTAAAAGCAAGCTTATTTCATCTGAAAAGCAATATACGAATTCGGCCGAAAACTCTTCAAATAAGTCATGGCAAACTTTAGACATAACATCATAGAAATTATCATCATAAGGCTTAACCAAATTCAGGTCTTTAGCCAGCTTATGAAAACTCCTACCGTCTAAACGTATGATTATCTTTGAGTTTTTCGGTACTTTCAGAGAGGAATAAACTTCAAATTCCTTCATTTACATTCCCACACTAATAGTTTCATTGAAACTTTTAAGCAACCTGATAGCTGAAAGTGCCGCCAGCATACTGGTTTTCGGATTAGCTGCGCAAGGATAGTTCATGGTTGTTGTTTTGAATTCGCCAAAATCGCCTTTTGCAGTGATTTCATGAACGTTTCTGTCAACTTTAGGATCGACTATAATCTTGACATCAATATCTCTGTTACATGCCATGCTGATTGTTGCCGCAACATTAATGTTTAAAGGAAACTCCTTAACGGCTTCGGATGCCTTTCCTTCAAATAATACTTCTTCAGTATCTATATCCTTTCCAAGTGACTTTGGAGATTTGCGGGTTACAAGATTAACTTCTTTTAAACCGAATTTTGCTACCGCCTTTATTCCGTCCAGACCTACAACAGCACCGGATGGCAAGTGAATTTTGGCATCATTTTCTTTGGCAATTTTTAAAATATCAGTGTAGAATTCCATATCCATAAATGCACCAATGCTCATGACAACCATGTCCTTTCCCTGTTTAAGAACTTTTGGTGCCAATTCCTTAACTGAATTTGGTGAAGCACATTCCAAGACCAAATCCACATTATCCACCATATCATCAAAGTCCAGTGCAGCTACGCCACCCGCAAAACTTGCTAAATTTTCAGCTTTTTCAATATCCTTATCAAAAAAGTATGCAATTTCAATACCGTTATCTTCGGGAACTATGCTGGTTGTAATAATATTTGCAATAGCTCCGCATCCTATAATACCTACTTTCATAGTATCACTTAGAGTAAGTTTTTTAAAATTGTATAAATAAAATAAAAAAAAGAATTTAAAAGATTATTTCTAATCTTTTAGTCGAATTGAACTTGACTTTCATTTTGTGGTTTAGTTTCAGGTTGTTTTGGAGCTGGTGCCTCAGGGATTTGTGGTTCTGGAGATACTTTTTTGATATCCCTAGGGTTAATTAACATAATGTCTCCAATAGCTTGAACTTTATCAAAGTCCACAGTCAATAAATCACTTTGAAAAGACCTCATATCATGTTCTTCTGGAGTTTCTCCACGAATACTACCAAATATTTGACCTACTAATGAACCGGAAGATCTTCTTTCTTGTTCAATTGCTCTGACTTGTAATTTTGAAATAGTTCCTAATCTAATATTAAGAATAACATCTTCTACACGACCAACATAATGACCTGTGTTGGTATAAATATCTAAACTGCGTAATTTTGAAACTTCTACCATTTTTACACCACAATATAAAATAATAATTAAATAAATATGTATTATTTTATTTATTTGTTAATATAAATAGTTTATGTTTTCTAAACTTGAAAATCGCCTTATTTACAAAAAATTTATTAGATTTAATAATTAAAATATAATTTAGATTACAAGGAGACTTTAAATTGTGGGATACAACAAAAGATTATAGGATTTTAGTGGCAAGTAAAGCAAGAGAAAATTATCTGAATCTTATCCCAACCGCTTCATTTAGAGGCAGTTGGAATAAAAAACAAGCTGTTGATTTAGCAAAACAGATGAACAGTGATTTTCAATCATTAACCTACTCATACTTAGAAGGAGATGAATTGACAAACTCACCAGATGTTGCTGCACTAAAAGAAAAAGCCTTAAAGATTGTTGAATATTTGGGCGGAGATGACTGGAACAAAAAGTTTTTAAACAACGCTCCAAAAGAAGACAGGGAAAAGACACAAGAAAACATCGCCAAAGTGAGATTTTTCCTAGATACCATTATAGGCCTAAAAGACAGATTGGCATTAGGTCCAATTAACGACCCGATTATGGGGATAGACATTAGGGCAGGGGAAGTTATGAGCGTTACAAAACATCCCAAAAATGAAAATCTGATGCTGTGTAATGTCAATTTAGGAAAACGTGCCATTACAGTCGTAACCAACGATTTAAATGTTAAAGATGACAATAAAGTAGGAGTCTCTTTGCTTCCGCCACAATCATTTAGTGATATCGTAAGTGAGGGAATGTTTTTGGGAATGAACGGAAGCATTCTCAAGGATGTTGATGGAGAACTTGGCCAAATGCCTAAAGGAATCCCAATGGAATCACTTAACGAAACCCGTAACCTTGTTGAAAACTATTTAAAATAAGTTATTGCAACTTATTTTCTTTTTTTTAATATTTATTTTGTCTTGTTAAATTTATACAAATTTTAACATTAAAATTCTATCTTAAATTCAAACCAATTAATTTTGTTTTAGTCATTTCCTCCACTGCATATTTTATTCCTTCTTTTCCAACACCACTATTTTTAAATCCTCCAAACGGCATATTGTCTGTTCTGAATGTGGATTGCTTATTGATAAATACAGTTCCAGCTTCAATTTCTTGAGCGCATCTCATTGCATTTGCATAATCTGATGTGAACACTCCTGCTTGCAGACCATAATCAGTGTCATTGGCTACTCTAATAGATTCATCCACATCTTTTACACGAATAATTGGTGCAACAGGCCCAAATGTTTCATTTACAACCAAATCCATATCAGGTGTCACGTTATCAATGACTGTGGCCTGGTAAAATGCGCCTTCACGAACTCCACCAGTTAATAGTTTAGCTCCCTCTTGAACTGCATTATCTACAGTTTGTTCAACTTGCATTGCAGCTTTTTCAGATATCAATGTTCCAAGAGTTGTTTTTTCATCCAAAGGATTGCCCATTACCAATTTTTCTGTCGCAGCAACCAGTTTTTGTGAGAAATCATCAGCCACTTCATCTTCAATGATAATTCTTTTGACCCCCATGCAGACCTGTCCTGCATTTAGGAATGCTCCGTTGATAACGCCGGTTACGGCTTTGTCAAGATTGGCATCCTTTAAGACAACCATAGGGTCATTTCCGCCAAGTTCCAAAGTAACTTTTTTCATTCCGGCCTTTTGGGATATCATAAGTCCAGTAGTTACGCTTCCTGTGAATGAGATTTTATCAACACCATTTGAGGTCACAAGATAATCTCCCACTTCAGATCCGTATCCGGTTACTGTATTTACAACGCCATCCGGAAACTCGTCATTTAAAATCTCTCCAAATTTCATTACAGTCAATGGCGCTTCTGTTGGAGGTTTAATGATGACTGTGTTTTTGCAGGCGATTGCAGGTGCGATTTTATGGATTGTTAAATTCAACGGATAATTGAATGGAGTTATGGCTGCAACAACACCCAGCGGCAGCCGTTGTGTGAATGCAAAAAATCCTTTTCCATTTAAACCTGCATCTAAAGGCACACTTTCGCCATATATCCTTTTTGCCTCTTCAGCTGCCAGTTTCAATGTCTCTATTGATCTGTCAAGTTCCACTAAAGATTCATTTATTGGCTTTCCAACTTCCAATGTTAATAAATGAGCAAAATCCTCACGATTGGCCTTCAATTTTTCAACAACATTGAATAATTTATTGGAAACTTTGAAAGCTGACATTTCCTGTAGGGATTCTTTTGCATTGTTCGCTTCGGTTATTGCCAAATCCGCCGTTTGCCTGTGAGCAATCGGAATAGTATCGATAACTTCATTATCATAAGGATTTTTTACTTCAAATAAATCATCACTTGAGATGTGTTTTCCACCAATTAGCATGTCCATCTTATCACCTTAATTTAATATTTATACTAAAACTAATAAATAATCACTTATGGAAACTACAAGATTTGAAACTTTTTTCGATGCAATCATTGCAATTATCATAACTGTTTTAGTTTTAAAAATTCCACAACCCACCTCACCAACGCTTGGAGCTTTCTTGGAATTGAATCCCATTTATGTTGCATATTCAATCAGCTTTTTAGTTCTATACAACATCTGGTATGCAAACCATAATCTGTTCCAGGTAGTAGACACGATAGACAATACTTCCGTATGGATTTATGGAACCATGACATTTGTCATATCACTCCTGCCTTATTTTACAATTTGGCTTGCAAATCACGTTAGTTCAATTCCTGCCGAGACAATGTTTGGATTAATTTTTATAATAACCCATATACTCAACACATTAGCAACTCGGGCAATCTATAAAAGCAATCCCTACAATAAACAGCTGTATGAAATGCATTTTGACTCATATTACATGAACCTTCCTGTAATCATATTGATTATTGGATTTATCCTGACATACACAGTATATGTGCCCGGAATTTATGTGTGCTGCCTGTTGTCAGTTGTCTTGTGGATTGTCTTAGGAAGACTTTTGAGGAGGTGCGCTGATGGAAACTGAACGGTTTGAAGCATTGATTGATGCCATATTGGCAATCATCATTACAATCATTGTTTTGGAAATACCTCTTGCAAGCATTGGAACCTGGAATTCACTTTATGAGTTGAGATATGAGTTTATAATCTATGCAATAAGTTTTATCGTATGCTTTAATTTCTGGAATTACAACAATAACCTATTCAGCATTGTAAATAAAATAGATTACAAAGTTATCTGGTCAATTGGAGTGACATTGTTCATATTTTCACTGCTTCCTTACTTTACAACATTTGTCGGTGAAAATTTCTATGTATTCTTCCCACAATTCATGTACGGATTGTGCTTTTTAATAACTGCGGTCCTTTCACTGCTGACCGGAAAATTCCTAAAGGAATCCGATCCTGCAAATATTGCACTTCAGATAGCATTAAGCAATCATTATCCTATGTACGGCACAATCTGCCTAGTTCTAATCGGGATGATAATCGGATACTTCATATACCCTCCCGCAATTATTGCATGCTGTCTGATTTCAATATTAGGAGTTTGGTTCTTGCCAAAAATCCAACATTGTTTGCGATAGTGAGAGGTGCATTTCAAGTGTAACAACTTGAGATGCTTAATTTTTTTAAACAAAACTAAATAATTACTTATTTTTAATATTTATTAGTTATTTGTCCATATTTTTAATTATGATAGATGAATCTGCAAAACAAGGAAATTTCTTTTTTAGATTGAAAAATGTGGAAAAAATCCTGAGTTACTGGCAGGCAAAATCATTACAATAATTGAGCGAAAATAGGTTAAATTGGATTTGAACAATAAAATTAAAATTAAATTAAAATTAACCTGACATTTTAAACTAAACATGGAAATTAACTACTATAAATAAGTTATTGAAATAAAGAGCAATAATTTAAAAAATCATGAAATTTAAATGAATTTCAAAAATTCCTTTGTGAAATCCTGCATTAGATATCACATTTCCAACATGTTTATGGCAATGAAAAAAATTGAAAAGAAATATGTGTAAAAAAGTGTTTAGCAAAAATCGGATTTTAAAAAAGTCCTCCATGTCAAAAATAATTGATTTCCACCAGAAAATATTGAAATTAAAATGAATTCCCTGATTATTGGAAAAAAATTCAATTCAAGAAAAAACTTGAAAATGCTTAAATTTTTAAATAACAAACTATAACATTAAAAAAAAAAATAAAAAAAGAGGTTTATTTATACATCAGAGTATAATAAACCTAATGCTCTTGATGTGAAGAATACTAAATATACTCCTAAGATACCGGTTAAAATACCACCGATTGTATTATTCCAACTAGTAATTAAACCTACAATGAAATATAAAATTATGGCAAATACCAATACAATAATTATAAACAAAATAAGTTTTCCAATACCAACTTTTGAGATATCACCGATTGCTTCACCAATTGCAAGAGCACTGCCTAAGTCTTCAGTTTTAGCTAATCTGCATTGTGCCATAACTAATGCTAAAGAGAAAACAATTGCAACAATTAAAGTAATTAAACCAGATAACCAGTGTTGGAAGATAATTGCTAAAATTGCACCAATGATAATAGGAATAATCATGTAAACAATTTGTACAACAAATAATTTTACACCATTAATGAATTGTCTTACAAAGTCAACACCAGGGCCGTCAGGGTTTCTTTCAATACCATACTTTATAATGTCTAATTCATAACCACTAATTAAAAATCCAAGGAAAAGTGCTATAATGATTCCGATAATTCCAGATCCGATAACCGCCCAAATATTATTCATTGCATTTCCGGCAAGAACTGCTCCAATAGTACCGGCCATAGCTATTCCTAAAATAATTCCTAAAATAAGATATATTACTAATGCTTTAATATTATTAAATGGATAAACCAAAGCATCACTAAATATTTCACCTAATTCCATTTTTGTTCACCTTTTAATTTATTTAAAAACTCTTTTTTAGAGCTTATTATTATCTATATAAACAATAATATTTAAATATAAGTGATGAAATTGGAGAATTTGAAAAAATAATAGGATTAAAGTGAAAAAATTTCAATTAGTTGAAAATGCACCGAAGACCAAACTGTCAGACATTGATTTTTAATGTCATCATTGTTTAAAATATTTTCCCAAGCTATTTAACTCATTATTAAATTCATTAAGCTCTTTTGATGAAATTTCGCCACTTAAATCCGCAACATAATTATTATACAAATAAACAGCCAATAAAACTACAACAATAATCCCTCCAAACAGTAAAATGAATTCTGCTGATGCCTGACCATTATCATCCATTAAAATCCCCCCATTAATATAGTTCCTCCAAAGGTCGAAATAATATAAAATATTGCAAAGGAAGCAGATGCCAGAGGAAGTGAAAACTTAAATCCCTTTTTAATATCACCATACATGATTATGCTTATAATGAAACCAACCAAAAGCGAATGGATTATTAAATAAACTTCACCAGCGATTGGGGCGGTTAAAATAATCTCCGATTCCATGCCATAGCTTTGCATGAACCCAGAATAAACACCCACCATACCAATCGCAAATGGAGTCGCAATGACCGCCGAAATTAACAAAAACATTACAGACATCATCACGGTTGACTTTCTCTCACGTTTTAAAGCCATCAAATCCCTTAAATCATCCGAAACATCATACAAGACAGATGAAATACTTGATCCGGATTTTCGCCCATCAAGAATTATGCCGAAAATTCTCTCCAAATCCTTAGATTTTAAACGTTTAGACATTGCTTGCCATGCATCATCAAAATTGCGACCCATTCGAATTTCAATGATTGTTCTGCGCATTTCATCGTAGAGAGGACCCTGACCATACTGCGACATATCCTCCATAGCATTTTCAAAACTTAAACCTACCTGCAGCATGCTTGCAAGCTGCCTTAAAAAGTCAGGTGCAGATTTTTCAATCTCCTGTGCTCGACGCTCCTGTACAACGACAACATATGTGAAAAGGCAGGGAAAAATGAAAAAGGGTAAAATCAACATAGATACTGGAAGATTTAGAAATATTAATGTAACTACCAATACAATTTCACTTACTAGAATGAAAATTATTAAAATTGCTAAAACATTACTTGCTTCTGTAAAAATGGCCCCGCTAAGTAAAAATTCCTGGAACATGGACAAATACTTTTCAGGAATAATATTGTCTAAAAATACTGCTAAATTATTGGTTATTTTAAATTTCATAAAATAATATTTGGTATTAATACATATAAAGTGTTGGTTGTGTTCAAAAGCAATTTTACAATATTAAAACAATAGTTATTATAACTTAAAATTAAAAATTATTTAATGAATACTAAAAGACCAGGAAACCTCACACAAAAAATCAAAATGCAAACATCGATATTTCATCATTTCTTGTTTTTGGAATATTTCATCCTAACCACATTAAATACGATTACAAGTATGAATAAGACAATCCTCCAGTACCAAGCTATTGGAGCGAAAAGCAAACAATAGAGAAGAATTATCCCCACAATTCCATGAGTGAACAGATTTTTCCAATCGGTCAAATAGATTTTTAAAGCATTAATAATTTTCATGTTAATACCTTATTTAATTCTCAAGAATTATATAGATTATCATTATCATATTTTTGTCCAAATTAGTTCAAAGACCATGATAATCATTAAATATGTTGCAATATCAAACATTATACAATGATTAATTTCTTGAAGAATAATTGGGGCTGTTAAAATTACATTAATGAATGAGCAAACCAAATTGGAAAAAGACCATTATATGATTTTTGGATTGAGTTGGGCAGGATGGGTTTTTGATTTCTATGATTTAGTCTTATTTACCTTTTTAATAACCCAACTCCAAACTGAACTAAACTTTTCTGCAGAAATGCTTGCTTTATGTTTGGGAATATCACTGTTCGCTACAGGTTTGGGTGGAATTATTTTTGGAGCATTGGGAGATCAATATGGCCGTAAAAAAGTATTGCAATGGACAATTCTCATTTATTCTTTAGGAACATTATTATGTGCATTTTCATGGTCATTTTATTCACTGGTGCTGTTTAGATTCATAACAGGATTAGGTGTTGGTGGTGAATGGGCTACCGGCCAGATATATATTAATGAAACATTTCCGGACAAATTAAGAGCCAAATTCGGAGCATTCATGCAGTCAGGAGCTCCTGTCGGAGTGATTTTGGCTTCAATAGTTGGAGGAATAGTATCCCCTATTATCGGTTGGAGACTAACCTTTTTGGTTTCAATTATTCCTGCAATTACTGTCATTTTGATAAGAAAATATCTTAAGGAATCCGACGTCTGGATACAAAACAAGGATCAGTATGTTAACAGAAACATTTTTCAGGAGTTTAAGGAACTGGTTTCAAAAGAACATAGAAAAATATTCCTCATATCTTTAATTTTATGCATATTCGGTATGTCTGCATATTGGTACACTTATTCATGGCTTCCAACTTATCTCACACAAGAAAGAGGACTTGCAGCAATTGGAACTACAATTGGAATTGTAATCATCCAATGCGGAGATTTTTTAGGATATACAAGTTTCGGTTTTGTTGCAGAAAGACTTGGAAGACGTCCTGCATTTACAATTTACAGTTTCATAATGGCAATAAGCATATCCATGATAACAATTTGCTGGAATCAGATTAATGCAATCCCCGATTTGATTTTCGTTTTTATGTTCCTGACAGGGTTTGGAACAGGATTTTTTGGAGGATTTGGCGCACTGTTTTCAGAATTGTTCCCTACAAAAATCAGAAATACAGGTGTTGGAACAGTTTTCAACCTTGCGCGCGGAGCACAATTCATCACTCCAGTAATCATAACGCTTGTTGCAACATACTTTGATTTGAGCTATGGAATAGGAATTGCAGCAATATTCGCACTTCTTGTGGGAATTTGGATTTGGACATTCCCTGAAACTAAAGGAACCTCCATTAATGAATTAAATTAATCCAAACCAAATACAAATATTTTTAGATTATTGAAAAAATATCTAATGAGCATAAAAGAAAAATATTACTAACCAAAATTGGAGAAAGTTTGATGAGTAAGACCAGAGTCGAATGGATTGATTTCGTGCGTGCAATTGCAATATTGACCGTTTTATATATTCACGCAACGGACGGCATATTTATAATATCCTCAGATGCAATTCTGAATTATACTATTTATTCAAGGATATTCAATTTTGCATCACTCTTTATTGGGCGCATCGGCGTTCCATTCTTTTTAATGATTACAGGTTACTTATTATTGGACAGAGCATATGATGATGAGCGTGTTCGTAAGTTTTGGAGTAAAAATTGTAAAGGGCTCGTTATCGTTACAATAATTTGGGCGATAATCTATGCAGTTAGTTTGCAGTTTATTGCAGTTGGCAGCAGCCATGTTAATTTTTCTGAAGCGAGAAATCTGTTTTTCAGCCACATGTGGTATATGCCAATGATTATCGGTATGTATCTTTCAATGCCATTTGTGTCAAGTGCTCTTGAGAAATTTGACCCGAAAACAATTTACCAAGCTGCAATAGTATTTACCCTTTTGGCATTCCTTCTTCCGTTCATTACTGTCGTATTGGCAATGCACGGCATTCAAAATGTAAATATCCAATATTGTCTTGGATTTAGTGGCGGCGTTTATGGTATCTATATCATTATAGGATATTTGACTAAAAAAGATTTGTTTAAAAAATATTCCTCAAAAAGCATGGGATTGCTTGCTATAGTATCATTTTTAATATGCGTACTCTTCCAGTACTATGCATTTACCCTATCTTATGATTTCTTCTTATGGTATGAATTCCCATTTATTTTAACCGGATCATTTGCATTGTTTGAGTTATGTTCTAGAATGAAAACCGTCAAAGCATTCCCGCTAGTCAGTTTCCTATCCAAATACTCATTTGCAGTATTTTTAGTGCATAACTTATTCAGATTGCCACTGCTCCCGGTTGTCGTTCAGCTACCATTTTCGGAACCTGTAAAAGCAATAATTCTTTGGATTTTATTAATAATACTCAGTTACATTGCGGTAGTCATTATCTATAGAATCCCTAGATTTGGAAAATATATATTATACATGAGATAATTACATTATCTCCTTTTATTTTATTTGAACCACAAGAAACTACATCATATAATCAAAACTTCTTTTAAAGAGATAGGTGAAGTATATATATATTTAAAATTCAATACAGAATTATATAAACTATTTAAGGCGATAACAAATGGAATATGAAATTAAAGGAGGTTCATTCCCTATTGTAATATGCACATTACAAAAAGGAGAAACCCTAAAAAATGAAACTGGCGCAATGGCATTTATGACATCTAACATGAAAATGGATACCAACACTGGCGGAGGACTCTTAAAAGGACTTGGAAGAGCTTTAGCAGGAGATACAATATTTTTAAACTTCTTCACTGCTCAATCAGATAATGAACAAATCGGTTTTTCATCATGCACTCCCGGTAAAATCATGCCTATAAGATTAAACGGCGGAAACGCAATCATCGGTCAGAAAAATGCATTTTTAGCTGCTGAAGAAAGTGTTGATGTTGACATTTACTTTAAAAAGAAACTTGGAGCAGGATTATTCGGCGGAGAAGGTTTTGTCCTTCAAAAATTTAGCGGAAATGGAATGGTATTTTTAGAAATCGACGGAGAAATAATTGAAAAAGATTTACAGCCTGGAGAAAAAATACTCCTCGATCCAGGACATATTGCAGCAATGGAAGAAACCGTTGATTTTGATATTGAAATGGTTAAAGGAGCTAAAAACATATTGTTTGGAGAAGGATTATTCTTCTCAAAAGTAACAGGTCCTGGAAAAGTATGGATTCAAACAATGCCAATATCAAAATTAGCTGAGGCACTGATTCCATTTTTACCAACCAACTCCGGCGATTAGGACTAAAATAGAAAACTACAAATAATTTTCAAGTCATTGGTGGAATTAAATTTATTCCATCAAAGACATTTTAAATAATGTCTAACGGCAAATCGCCAATGACATTACCTTTTTTAGAAATTGAAACCGTATCTTCAAGGCGCACACCGAATTCACCTTCCAGATAAATTCCCGGTTCCACAGTTATTACCATCCCATCTTCGATTACAGTTTCATCACGAAGAGAAAATCCAGGAGTTTCATGAATATCCAGCCCCAAACTGTGACCTGTAGAATGTATAAATTTATCCCCATAGCCATATTCCTCAATGATGTCTCGAGCCACAGTATCTATTTCCAAACATTTGATTCCCGGTTTAATGGCTTTGATGGCCTTGTCATGAGCTTCAGCCACAATATCCCAAATTTCCTGCTGGCGTTCAGTGTAAACCATTGTTCGAGTATTATCTGAACAGTACCCCCTATAAATAGCTCCCCAATCAATCAGGACAGGTTGTGATAACTTTTTGTTTTGTGGAATCGCATGGGGAAGGCTTGAATCCGGACCACTTGTTACGATTGTGTCAAAAGATTCCTTGGCCGCACCATTTTCAATCATTAACCTGACCAAATCAAAAGCCACTTCCTTTTCACTGCCATTATTATTTAAAATATCCAATTGCAAGAATGATTTTTGGGCAATTTCTGTGGCTTTTGTGATTTTTTCAATTTCATCCTGCGTTTTAATCATTCTTTGCTTGTCAACATATGTTTTTGAGTCAATTTCAAAATCATCTCTAAACTGGACATAGCTGCTGAAAGGCAGACTCGGCTCGATTGCAAGATTTTTGATGCCTTCCTTTTTTAGCTCATCAATCATTACCTCATAAGATTCGTATTTTTTCACTTCAATTGAGGAATTCTGATTTGCCAATTCCATATCCATCTGTGAAGCATAAATAATAGGATTCTCCTTTATAATGCAAAAAGCAAAACTGGTAGGCCTGTAACCTGAAATATATTCGACATTGGTAAATTGTGTAAGTAAATAAGCCTGAAAATTATCTTTCTTTAAATCATTTAAAATATTATTTATATGAAAGTCCATGTTTAATAATTTAAAAAAATGAATATAAATATTTAATTTAACTGAATTTGACAACACCAATCTCAAAAAAAGATAATTATATTAAAGTCAAATTAGATATTTTAACATTATGTTTAAATTTACAAGTAGTGAAGTGAGAGATTTAATAATCGCATTTATCGTTATTTCACTTTGTTTTGCAATTGCAAATGCTGGACGAGATATGAATGCCGTTCTTAACTTACTGCCTATGATTATGGTTGGCGTAGGTGCAGGATTCATATTGCACGAATTAGGACATAAATTTGTATCCATGAAATATGGTTACTGGGCCGAATTTAAATTATGGCCACAAGGATTGCTGTTTGCACTTGTCACATCATTTTTCGGATTCGTATTTGCTGCTCCGGGTGCAGTCTACACCTATGCAAATTACATGACCGATGACATAAACGGTAAGATATCCATTGCAGGACCTATTGTCAACATAATATTGGCTCTGATATTCCTTGCAATATCCGTTGCAATCTATCCGTCTGCATTTTACAGTGAAACCTCAGTATTGATATTTATCGTATGTTCACTTGGTTACTCAATCAACAGTTTTCTTGCAGCATTCAACTTGCTTCCAATTGGAAATCTTGATGGGTCCAAAGTGTTAAGGTGGAATTTCGGAATTTGGATTGTAGTAATGGCCATAGCAGCAATCATGACATTCATGTCAATGTCAATGGGTGTTGAAAATATCGTTAGATTAATTATAGGATTTTAAATTATGAGTGAAGAACTAACATACTTTAAGGGAACCCATAGGGTAATTGCTCCTAAAAAAACTATTGAAAATACAGAAGACAAATTAAAAATAGCTGGAATTACCCGTATTGCAGACATTACTGACTTGGACAGGATAGAACTTCCAATCTATACTGCAATCCGGCCAACTGCACAGGACGGTGCGGTCAGCATTTATGGTGGAAAGGGCATTACACGTGACCATGCAAAGGCCTCCGCAATGATGGAAGGTTTTGAACGATATTCCGCTGAAAAACAGGCTGATGATGAAACCGTGATTGCAACATTGGATGAAATAGCCAAAAAAGGAAATTATATCAATCCAAAATCTTTAAATTTAGGTCAAGATTTAGAAAAGAAAGATTTAACAGATTTTAATTTAGAATGGAATCTGGCACACGACATAATTTCTGATGAAGACTATTATGTTCCATCAAATGCAGTTTATCACCCCTATTCTCCAGACGATTCAATAAACGGATTGTTCAAATCAAACACCAACGGTTTGGCATCAGGAAACGTTTTGGATGAGGCAATACTTCATGGGATGTTTGAAGTGATAGAAAGGGATGCATGGAGTATTTTTGAGCTAACCCATAAAAATTATGCTCAAATTAATTTGGACAGTATTGAAAGTGACATAGTCAATGATACCATTGATAAGTTTGAGTCACAAGGAATTAAAATTAAATTGATGGACTTTACTGCAGACATCAACATTCCAACAATAGCGGCTTCCGCTGATGATACCGTTTCAAAAGATGCTGGGCTTTTGACTTTGGGAATGGGAACCCATCTTGATCCTGAAGTTGCAATCCTAAGAGCTTTGACTGAAGTGGCACAAAGTAGAGCAACCCAAATCAACGGTGCACGTGAGGATACAGTAAGAGCAGATTTTGCGCGTGAAGCTGGCTATGAACGTATGAAAAGAATAAACAAATACTATTTCAGACAGGAAGACGAACAGAGAGATCTCTCAGATATTGAAAATAAGGCTACAACTTCAATTACAGAAGACATTGAAATCGTCAAGGACGAACTGATATCCAATGATATTGGTAAAATATTATATACTGACCTGACAAGGCCTGAATTGGACATCAGTGTTGTTCGAGTAATCATTCCTGAAATGGAACTATATGCACTTGACCAAACCAGAGCAGGATATCGATTTTTAAAAGTATGATAACATGACCAAAATCATTATTTATGCAGGATTGTCAATTCCTTTTAGTGAAGCAAAAGAGATTTTAGACTCACATGATGGTGTTGAAGTAATCTACAAAAGACCCATCCAGAGAGGGGATTTGAACCTTGCTTTAAGAGAAAATCCCGATATTATCTGCATAATTGATGGAGTTTTTCATCAAAACTCAGCCGTTGGCCATAAGGAAATCCTTAATGTGATAAAAAAAGGAATTAAAGTTTATGGTGCATCAAGTATGGGCGCACTTAGGGCATCAGAGCTTGATGTTTTAGGTATGTGCGGAATAGGATATGTCTACAACCAGTATGCAACCGGAGAAGTTGACTCCGACGATGATGTTGCTGTGATGCTTGATTCAGAAACCCTTGAAGCCCTCTCAGAACCTCTGATTAATATGAAATATGTTTTTACAAATGCAGTGTCTGAAAACATTATTACAGAAAATGAAAAGGACGAACTGCTTGATATTGCCAAAAAAACATATTATCCTAAAAGAAACTATGCGCAAACTTTAGGAGCATCAAGTTTAGACAATAAAACAAAGGACAGGCTGGTCGATTTTATCCGCAAATCTCCAGACATTAAAAAGGAAGATGCCAAAGATCTTATCAACCACATCAAAAAAGAGATAGAATGAATCTTGAAGATAAAATAAATATTGTTAAAGAAATTTTAAAAGATAAAAAGGTAGCTATTGGTTTTTCAGGAGGAGCAGATTCGACACTGATAGCGTATTTATCTTCAAAAGTCGCTGCAAACACTTTAGCCATCACAATCGACAATCACCTAATGCCGACCGGTTTTGTCGAACATGCCAAATGGACAGCTTCAAAATTCAATGTTGAACATGAAGTCATTGATATCGATTTTTACCAAGACAGCGAATTTCTAAAAAATGATTCTGGGCGATGTTACAATTGCAGACAACTAATGTATTGTGAGATTGAAAAAATAGCTTTGAAAAACGATTTTGATTTCATTTGTGACGGAAACAACATCAGCGATTTAATTTTGGACCGTCCAGGAATTTTAATAACCTATGCCAAGAAGTTCAATACACCACTTATTGATGCGAGATTGACATCCGAAGAAATCCATGATTATCTCGATAAAAACAATATTCCATATTCAAGCTCAACAACTTGCCTTGCAACAAGAATTCCGACAAACAATCAAATCACTGAAAAGAGAATTAAAAAAATTAGGATCTGTGAGGATTATATCTATGCAAATACCAACTGCAAAATAGTTAAAGTTAGAGATTTTGGAGAAACTGGTATATGTGAAGTAGATGACATTAATGAAATTAATGATAAGAATAAATTTAAACGAATATCTGATGAATTAAAACAAAAAGGTTTTGAAAAACTAGAGTTAAATCCAACACCAATTGAAGATAATGAATCCATTTCCCTAACCTTCATGAATGGAGGATTTGAATACCAACTTCCATACACAATCAACATCGAAAATACAAAAAAACAATTGGACAGTTTTCATAGCATAACCAAAAATGCAATCAAAACCGAAAACATCACCATTTATGAAAATGGAGCGATAAAGGGAACCAACTTTAAAAATTATGAAAATGCAATGGATAAATTCATGGATACATTGACAAAAATAAGAAGAAATATCTAAAAAAATATTAAAGCTCACTTTTGCGCTTCTTGATATTTCTTAAGTACAATGTCTGGAGTTTCAATAGTTTTTTCAAAAGTTTTGGTGAATTCCCAATCAACAGCATCGTTGGGAACTTTTGACAATCCATTTAAAATTAATTGTTTGCCATCAATTTTAAATCCTACATTATCTGCTTCGATTTCAATCAGATTAATCTCTATTTGTGAAGCATTCTCCAACTCATCATCAGCCTTAACTTCATATTTAAGTTTTAAATCTTTATGAGGAATCAGTTCATTTACAGTACGCTTGATGACGAATTCGAAAAGTTCAACAAATTTGATGGCCGGCGGCAGATTATTAGCCCACCAATAAGCAAGAACAGAATTAAGAACTATTTCGTGTTCGACAAAATCATCATATAATCTTGCACGAACACCAACAGTACTATCATTAACTGTTTTGACCACCAATACTGGACTAATAGCCATTATACCACAGTTATTCTACTAAAGCTTTGATTAAATCACTAGCTCTGACAATACCAACTAAATCCCCTTCAACACCAATAACTGGAATCTGTTCAATGTTTAAGGATTTCATTTTTTTAGCACAGTCAGAAACTTTAGTTTTGGAGTTAGCAACTTCAACATTGCCAACAGCAACATCGCTAACCACTTTATCTGTGAATTTTAAACTGTTTTTCTCAATGTATAATACAGAAGTACTGTCCCAGGACCATTTGTCGCCTTCAGTACCAACGGTGGAACTGTGTTCACTTCTTTCAGAAATAATTTCAATTTCAGAAATAAAATCTGTTTCAGTTAAAATACCTGACAATTTGGCATTGTCATCCAATGCTAAAATGGATTTTAAGCCAAACTGATTCATGGATTCAAAAGCAACATTCAATGGGGATTTTTCCCATGTGGTTGGAACGGTAGTAATCATATAATTTTCAACTGCATCATCAATGGTAAGTTTAGTCAATGCTTTGGATACCAAATCAAAAGATGTGATAATACCTACAAGTTCACCGTCATCGTTTACAACAGGAACTCTTCTTACATCATTTTCAATCATCTTGCGAGCAACATCAGTTACATCTTCGCTAGGATTGGCAGTAACTAAATCTCTAGTCATTAACATTGCAATTTGTTCTTCATCAGGATTATTAATTAAATCAGAACGAGTTACTAGTCCTACTAAAATGTCAGTATCTTCTTTAACAACAGGAAGAACTGCTTTTTTCTCTTTTCTCATTAAGTCTAAAACTTTTTCTCTGTTACCCGGTACGGAAACACTAACTACATTTTTAGACATTGTTCTTTTAACTAACATAAAAACACCTATAACAATATAATAATAAACAGTAATAATCTAATGGATTACAAGTACTGCGCATTTGGCTGAGTTTACAACCTTGTCTGCCACACTACCCATTATAAACCTATCAAATCCGGATTTACCTGAACTACCCATCACTATTAAATCAATGTCTTCTTCTTTTGCAACTTCTAAAATGCATTTTGCAGGAGAACCTTCTTTAATCACATGAGATACTTTAATATTATTCTCATTTAATTTATCGAACTCGGCTAGGTTCTCTTCTGATCTTTCTTTCAAGACCTGATTTAACTGGTATACTTCATCCTCCAATGGAAGTCCGTTAACAAAATTATTTTCTGTAACGCTCACAGCGATTATTTCAGCACCAGTAACACTTGCTAAAAATAATGCATGCTTTTGAGCCTTTTTTGCAAATTCTGATCCATCAGTTGGGACCAATATTTTTTTATACATCATTAACATCTCCCAATAAATACATAGATTTATACCCATGATATTATACATTACATTTTTTATTAATGATATATAATATATTTTTCGTTTCACAGCGATTACATATATTAAGATATGGATTTTTAGAAAAAGATTTGAAAATTACAAATTCTGCAAAATTACCCTCATTTATAAGGGATTTTTGTATAATATTATTTACATCAAAACGACAGACATTTGTAGTGGCCATTTGTAATAACTGTTTTGGAGCAATATATGATTTATAATATACAGACATTAATTTTAAAGTAAATTCCAACTCTCTAATCATATTTGGAGAGTTTAGCATCACATTATCAGTTCCAAGCAATGGTCTGATGCCTAAATCGAGCATATCATTCAGTCTGCATACACCAACATTCAAAGTTGCATTAGCCCTTGGACAGACCACAACATTAGAAGATGATTTTGAAACCAAATCAAGGTCATTGCTTTTTGGATTTGTAAGATGAACCAATTGATCAAAGCCGTTTTTAACTCCCTTTTCAATTTCTGTTTTTCCAAATTCATTTAACGATTCTATTTGATTCGATTCGGATTCAGCCACATGAATTGATGAAATTTTACCCTGTTTACTACACTCGCTTACAATCAATTCCGCTACTTCTTCTGTAATTTCACCAAAACCACTAGGAGCAATTCCGTCAGCAACTTTGAGAAGTTTTTTAATGGCTACCTTAACTTTACCCAGATTAGGATCATCTCCATAAAAGCTATCATCACGTCCAAGAATGATTGGCTTGATTGGAATATCTTTAGAGGCTTCCTTAAGCAGTTTTACCCCTTTGATTCCACCTTCACGATAATCAATGAAATGAGTTGTTCCTGAATTAACCATATCCCACATGGATTCTTTCATCACCTGAGTCAATTCATCATCTGTTGCGTTGGCTAAAGCGACATGCTTAACACCATTTGGTGGCCTTACCATTTCGCTTAAAGACAGTCCATATCCCTCATCTTTAATTATGGAGTCCCCAATATGAACATGACCATTGACAAATGATGGGCAAACAACAGCTCCTTCAACATCAATGATTTTACCTTCACGGGATTCTTTGCCGATTTCAATGATTTTACCCTCATCAACGACAATATTTTCCCTAGATGGAACCAAATCCTGACCTTTTAAAATAATTCCATTAGCTATAGTAAACATTAATCTAGAATCTAATTTTTTTTATTAAAATAATTTTTCATTAACTTTATTTAATTTGAAAAAATAATATTAAACAAGCATAACTAAGACTTTTTACACAAATTCAACGCTTCACTTTTTTAAGATAATGGAGATGATTTCTATTAACTCTCAAGAAATAAGATACTTCTACAGGAATATTGTAAAAACTGGCGATGTATATAGAGTTAAACATAACAATAAGGATTATGGAGAGTTTAGAAAATTATCCGATGCACTATATGAAAGAGATGCACTATTTTTTTGTAATTTTGACTATGACCTGCTTGTTGAATGTGATTTGGAAAACAAGTATGAAAATATGGTGCTTCCCCCATTTCCTGAAAAAAGACCACGAGGTCCAATAAAGGGCACAAAATTCAACAAAAAGGAACGGGAAGGAGAAATTCTCTTTGACCACAAGGTTAAGGCATTCTACATAAAAAGAATGGGAGAAATTATTGGATATTACAACACCATGACCGAAGCGTTTTATTATAAAAAACTTTTAATGGACAATGACTGGGACAAAAGTGTTTTAAAAAGCAACATTACTGAAAGAATTGAAATCAATATCGTTATTGACCAAACAAAAGAGTATAAAGTTAAATTGAATTTCTGTCCTAAGTGTAAAAGCAGGCTGAAAATCGGCGAAGAGGAATGTCCTTCTTGCGGTATCAACATTGAAAAATACTTATCAAATAATTAAAAAAAAGGATAGAGAATAATTATTCTCCATCAGCATAGTCATTTAAAGATTTTACATTGATTTCACTATTTTGTACAGCTTGAATAGCATTTAAAGCAGCCCTTGCACCAGCCAATGTGGTAACATAAGGTATACCAAGCTCAATAGCCAATCTTCTGATGATATAACCATCTTTTGCAGATTGTTTACCTTCAGAAGTGTTAATAATCAAATCAATTTCCTTGTTTAAAATTGCATCCCTAATGTTAGGAGATCCTTGTGATACTTTTAGTACTTTTTCAACATCATCAAGTCCTGTTGCATCACCAGTACCATCAGTGGCCATGACCTTAAATCCTAAATTAGCTGCTTTTTCTGCAATAGGTCTGATTTTTTTCTTGTCAGTTTCTTTTACGCTGATAAATATTTTACCTTCTTTAGGCAATTCCATGCCTGCTGAAAGTTGTGATTTGTAAAATGCCATTCCGAAGTTTTCATCAATACCAATACTTTCACCTGTGGATTTCATTTCAGGACCCAATACAGTGTCAGATTCCGGCAATTTCAAGAATGGGAATACAGACTCTTTTACAGCAACATGGTCAATTTTAATTTCTTTGGTTAGATTGAAGTCTCTTAGTTTAGCTCCATGCATAATCCAGGTTGCAACTTTAGCGATTGGCACGCCAATAGCTTTACTTACAAATGGAACGGTCCTACTTGCACGAGGGTTAGCTTCAATAATGTAGACCATTTCCTCATCAAGCTTGACTGCATACTGAATATTCATTAACCCTTTAACATCCAACTCCAGTGCCAATTTGGTTGAATTTTCACGAATGGTGTCTAAGATATGTGCCGGAATAGTTTGAGGAGGTATTACGCATGCTGAATCTCCAGAGTGAACTCCAGCTTCTTCAATGTGTTCCATGATTCCTGCAATGAACACTTCTTCACCATCACATAAAAGGTCCACGTCCAACTCAATAGCGTCTTCCAAGAATTTATCTACTAAAATCGGATGATCAGGTGAAACCTTTACGGCTTCCTTCATATATTCTTCAAGTTCTTTAGTGTCATAAACAATTTCCATTGCCCTTCCACCAATAACATATGACGGACGTACCAATACTGGGAATGTGATTTTTTCTGCAATTTCTTTTGCTTCCTCAAATGAATTAGCAGTTCCATATGGTGCTTGATGAATATGTAATTTTTCTAGAAGCTCAGCGAATAATTCCCTGTCCTCTACCCTATCAATACTTTCATATGGAGTTCCGAGGATTTTAACACCAGCATTAGCCAGTGGAACTGCCAGATTGATTGATGTCTGACCACCAAACTGTACAATAACTCCATCAGGTTTTTCCTGATCAATTACTCCCATTACATCTTCAAATGTTAAAGGTTCAAAGAACAACTTATCTGAAATGTCATAATCAGTACTTACAGTTTCAGGATTGTTGTTGATTAAGATTGTCTCGATTCCATCTTCTTTTAAAGCAAGGGAAGAGTGTACACAACAGTAATCGAATTCGATACCCTGACCAATTCTAATCGGTCCGGCACCAAGAATAACAACTTTCTTTTTAGTGGTTGATACAAGTTCGTTTCCAACGTCATAGCTGCTGTAGTAGTAAGGAGTTTTAGCTTCAAATTCAGCAGCACAGGTATCTACCATTTTATAGGACTGTTTGATGTTGTATCTTGAAAGCAAGTTTCTGATGTACTCTTCAGTTTGACCGGATAATGTTGCCAATCTTTTATTTGAAAATCCGAGTTGCTTTGCTTTTCTTAAGTAATATTCATCATCTAATTTTTCAGCTGTGACATCATTTTCAAAGTTGACGATGTTTCTGATTTTGTATAAGAAGAAGTTATCGATTTTTGTAATTTCTCTTATTTTGTCAATATCCATTCCATCCTTAATTGCGGAATAGATTTGGAAATAAATCAAATCTGTTGGATTTGCGAGGTCTTCTTCTGACCATTCCACATATTCAAATCCGTCAAATCCCATATCAAGAGACCTTAATGCCTTTTGGAATGCCTCTTCAAAGGTTCTTCCGATAGCCATTACTTCCCCTGTTGCTTTCATCTGAACTCCCACTTGACGGCTGATGCCTTTGAACTTGTCAAATGGCCATCTAGGGATTTTGATAACTACATAATCGATTGCAGGTTCAAATGATGCAGGAGTCTCCTTAGTAATGTCGTTTTTAATTTCATCCAAAGTAAGGCCTAATGCAACTTTTGATGAAATTTTTGCAATAGGATAACCTGTTGCTTTTGAAGCAAGCGCACTACTTCTTGATACACGCGGATTTACTTCAATGACTTTATATTCATCAGTTTCGGGGTTGAGTGCAAATTGAATGTTACATCCTCCCCTAATTCCTAATGCTCTAATAATCTTGATTGATGCATCACGCATCTTTTGAATGGTTTCATCACATAAGTTTTGGATTGGAGCAACTACGACACTGTCTCCTGTGTGGATACCCATCGGATCTATGTTTTCCATGGTACATACAATGATACAGGTATCTTCCTTATCTCTCATTACCTCAAATTCTATTTCTTTCCAACCAAGAACAGATTCATCGATGAGAACCTGGTTAATGAAACTCATGTCCAAACCATGGTTTGCAATTTCAATCAGTTCCTCTTCATTGTGAGCAATTCCCCCACCAGTTCCACCTAATGTGAATGCTGGTCTGACAATTACAGGATATCCAATGTCCTTTACGGCCTCAAGTGCCGCATCAACACTTTCTACAGCCTGACATTTTGGGATTTCCTCACCGATTTCTTCCATAAGGTTTGCAAACAAATCACGGTCTTCCACATCTTTAATTGTTTGAACATCAGACCCCAATACTTTAATTCCTTCAAGTAAACCTAAATCTCCAAGACCTGTTGCAATATTTAATCCGGTTTGTCCACCCATAGTTGGTAAAATAGCATCAATTTCTTCTTCTTTTATAATTTTAGCAACAACTTCCGGAGTCAACGGTTCGGTATAAACTGTGTCAGCCATGTCTATGTCAGTTTGAATTGTAGCTGGATTACTGTTGACCAAAACAGTTTCAATACCTTCCTCTCTTAGTGATTTACATGCTTGTGAACCTGAATAATCGAACTCAGCAGCCTGTCCAATTTGAATAGGTCCAGAACCAATAATTAATACTTTTTTAATATCTTTATCAACTGGCATTTGTAATCCTCATTTAATTTTTTTAATAATCATCCATCATTTGATTAAACTCATCAAAAATGCTTCTTGTATCGTTTGGACCAGGACCCGCTTCAGGGTGGTACTGTATACATTTTAAAGGCAATTCCTTGTGAGCAATACCTTCAGGAGTTCCATCATTTAAGTTAATTTGAGCCAATACCAAATCTGTTTCTTTTAAGGATTCCTTATCAATTGTGAATCCGTGGTTTTGAGAAGTGATAAATACTTTACCGGTTTTCAAGTCTTTAACCGGTTGATTTTCACCACGGTGTCCGAATTTCATTTTATATGATCTGGCGCCGAAAGATTTAGCAATCAGCTGTTGACCCATACAAATACCGAAAACCGGTAATCTGTTGGATAATTTTTTCATGGTTTCAATAGTCTCTGTCACTCTATCCGGATTTCCAGGTCCGGAAGTAATCATTAAACCGCTTGGAGAGTAATCCAAGACAGTCTTATAATCAGTGTCATAAGGGAATAACACTACACCAATGTCCCTTTCCAAAAATGAATTAATAATATTTCTTTTAACTCCACAATCAATTAAAGCAACTTTCTTGTCTGCGTCCTCATTGAAGATTTTAATTTCTTTTGTGGAAACTAAAGGCACAACATCCCTGTCTTCAATACTTGGTTGTGAACGTGCCATTTCAAGCAATTTATCATCATCAATATCTTCAGTTGAAATTGCAGCCTTTAAAGAACCTCTTTCACGGATTTTTAAAGTTAAATCCCTTGTGTCGATTCCGCTAATTCCCGGAGTTTTAAACTCTTTAAGGAATTCATCCAAAGTTTTTTGAGGCCCCCAGTTTGAAACTTCACGACAAACTTCACGACAAACAAATCCTTCAACCTGGACATTATCAGATTGATACCACTTCTCACTTACCCCATGGTTTCCTTCCAAAGGATAAGTAGACATTAGAATTTCTCCTTTAAAAGATGGATCAGTTAAAGATTCAGTGTAACCGCCCATACCGGTGGAAAAAACAAGTTCTCCCAATTTGGTGGTTTCATAACCGAACGCTTCACCTTTTAGAATTGTGCCATCTTCCAAAGCCAATTTAGCTATTTTTACCATTAAATCACCATTATAAAAAAATTATAATTCTCTATCTTTAATATATATTATTTTACTATATTATTAAATTATTGTTTTTTAAGAATTAATCAAAAAATAAAAAAAGAATTCATTCAATTTTAATTGAAAACATACTTAAATATTTGAATATTTTTTAAGAAAAATTTAATAGGAAAAATAGTTAATATTTGAATGAATATATGATTACTCATTGAATTTGAAAGGAAACGAAAATGGATGGAGAAATAGAAAGCCAAGTTAAAAAGCATTTAAATGCAAAGGATTATGCGAAATTTAAAAAGTTAATCGCAGATACCAATATCTATAATGTTCCCCAATCTTTAACCGGTGAATTGAGACCATATCAAAAGATAGGTTATTCATGGTTAGTTCAAAATATCAAATATGGCTTTGGAAGCATATTGGCTGATGATATGGGGCTTGGAAAGACAATACAGGTTTTATCCGCAATCCTTTATTATAAAGAAAAAAATCTCCTGGAAGATAGAACCGCACTGATTATTGTTCCTCCGACTTTAATATCCAACTGGGAAAATGAAATCAAAAAATTCACTCCCGAATTAACTTATTTTATTTATCACGGATCCAACAGGTCATTTCCTCTGGAAAAGTATGACATCATGTTAACCTCATACGGAGTCATCAGACTTGATTTGGACATGTTTATAGATGAACCATGGTTTTTATGCGTTATTGATGAAGCTCAAAATATTAAAAATCCAAACACCGAACAGACCAAAGCCATCAAAAGCGTGGATGCACGCTCAAAAATCGCCCTGACCGGTACTCCAATTGAAAATAAACTAATGGATTACTGGTCAATATTTGACTTTACAAACAAGGGATATTTATCCACCAAAGATGATTTCAAAAGACAGTTCGTCATGCCAATAGAAAAATTGGAAGATGAGGAAGTTTTGGACGAGTTAAAAACAATAGCAAAACCCTTTGTCTTGAGACGGCTCAAAACTGATGACGACATTAAAAAGGAATTGCCTGAGAAATTCATAAATGACATTTACTGCACGTTAACCAAAAAGCAGATTGTACTCTACAATGCAATTCTTGAGGAAATATTTTTTGATATTGAAAACTCAAAAGGAATACAGAGAAAAGGAATAATTCTTAAAATACTTACTGCCCTTAAACAAGCATGCAACCATCCTGCACAGTTTTTGGATATTAAAAACCCTAAAATCAACGAATCCGGAAAAATGGAACTTTTGGTTAACATACTGGAAAACATTTTGGATGCAAATGAAAAAGTATTGATTTTTACACAATATGTTGAAATGGGCAAACTGATACAGAAACTAATTTCTAAGAAGTTCAAACAGGAAGTGCTGTTCCTACACGGTTCGCAATCAAGGCAGGAAAAGGCTCACATTATCGATACCTTCCAGGAGGACGAGGATTACCCAATATTAGTTGCAACCCTTAAAACTGGAGGAACAGGTCTGAATTTAACTGCAGCCCAAAACGTGATTCATTATGACTTATGGTGGAATCCTGCAGTTGAAAATCAGGCAACAGACAGAGTGCACCGCATAGGCCAGAAAAATGACGTCATGGTATATCGATTCATTACAAAAGGAACATTGGAGGAAACCATTGATGCGATAAGCAAACATAAAACAGATTTGGCTAAAAAATCAATTAGCAACGATGAAACGTTCCTTACTGAAATGTCCGACGATGAGCTGAAAAAAGTATTGAAATTAAGATTATAATCAAAATCTCATGCTGAAGTTAAGGCTTCTTGATGAATGTGTTAAAGCACCTATTGAAATAATGTCAACACCTAATTTTGCATAATCAATGATTGTTTCATCAGTTATGCCACCGGACACTTCAATCAATGAATTGTGACGAATATCCAATTCATTTAGTTTATCAATGACTTCACTGACTTCAAAAGGAGACATGTTGTCAAGCATCACAATATCTGCACCGTTTTGGACACATTCAACCGCATCGTCAAGTGTTTCGACTTCAATTTCGATTTTTTTAGAAAAACTAGTGTTTGATTTAGCTTTCAATAATGCATCCAAAGGATTTTCACAGGTAGCAATATGATTGTCCTTAATCAAAACCATGTCATCCAAGCCAAAGCGGTGAGTGTCTGCACCACCCGCCTTTAAAGCATATTTATCGAATTTGGCGATTGCAGGAGAAGTCTTGCGTGTTCCGGCAACCCTTACATTATAATCCTTAACCAAATTGACATAATGATTGGCTGCACTGGCCACTCCGCTCATTCTCATAGAGAGATTTAGAACTGTCCTCTCCAAAAGCAAAATTGTTCTTGCATCACCATAAACTGACATCAGCAAATCGTTTTCAGATATGTGAGTCCCATCAGTTAACCAGAAATTGACTTTAATATCATACTCTTCAAATACTTCCCTAATTATATCCATTCCTGCTAAAATACCCTCATCTTTTGAAATTATATTTGCAGTTACTTCCAAACCTTTTTCAACAACAGCACTTGAAGTTATATCGCCGAATCCTTTATCTTCAGTTAACATATACTCAATAATCTTATCCAAAAAATCACCTAAAATTTAATAATTAATTAAAATATATAGTAATCTTATAATATAAAAATAAGTGATTATATGGAAATAATATTTTTAGGAACTTCTTCGGCCGTTCACTCAAAAGAGAGAAATCAGGTTGCAATAGCTGTTAAAGCGTTTGGAGAAGTGATGTTGTTTGATTGTGGAGAAGGAACACAAAAGCAAATGCTTCACACAAAAGTAAGTCCAATGAAAATATCCAAGATTTTCATCACACATTTTCATGGAGACCATATCTTAGGCCTTCCAGGACTCCTGCAATCCTTAGGTTTACTTGGTAGAGAGAAAAAACTGACAATTTACGGACCAAAAGGATTGAATAAAGTTAAAGAAGCAATATTTAACTTTGGTTATTGTAAATTCGAATATCCTCTTGAGTTTATTGAGATAGAACCTGGAATTGTGGAAGAAACCGAAGAGTACATCATAAAATGCCAATCTGTTAAACATAATGTCCCATGTCTTGCTTATTCAATAGAAGAAAAGAAAAAACCAAGATTTTTAAGAGAAAAGGCAATTGAACTCGGAGTTCCTGTCGGCCCTGCATTCGGACGCCTGCACAATGGCGAAGAAGTTGAAGTTGATGGGAAGATTATAAAACCCGAACAGGTGCTTGGAGAACCAAGAAGAGGAATCAAACTCACCTACTCAGGAGACACAGTGCCTTGTGAAGAAATGATTGAATTTGCAAAAGACAGCACCCTGCTCATCCATGAGTCAACTTTTACATTAGATGAAGCTCAAAATGCTGTTGACCATGGACATTCTACCGCTTCAGATGCAGGATATGTTGCAAAACAATCAAATAGTGAAAAGCTAATAATAACCCATATAAGCACAAGATATGGTGAAGGATATTCAAAAATATTATTAAAAGAAGCAAAAGATGTATTTAAGAATACTGAACTTGCTTATGACTTTTTAGAAATTGAACTGTGATGATAACATGGATTTTCCAACTATAATTAACAATTCAACAATGACCTTAGTATATATTTTGGGAGTTATCATAATAACTTTAATAATTACCAGGCTCGTTGCATTCTCCATGAATAAAATGAACCGATTTAAAGAAGATATGACTGCAATTTATCTCATTAGAGACATTATCAATGTTGTCATCTATTTCATTGCATTGATGATAATATTGCAATTTTTTGGAATTGATCTTACGGGCACCCTATTAAGTTTGGGAATTGTAGGTATTGCAGTGAGTTTTGCTGCAAAAGACATAATTTCAAACCTTTTTTCAGGAATTATTTTAATTATCGGGAAAAGTATCAAAGTTGGAGATACAATTGAAATTAATGGTGAGAAAGGATTTGTTAAGAGAATATCACTCAGATCAACAGTCATTGTTGATGATTTAGGAGTCAAAAATATTGTTCCCAATTCTACACTTACCAACAACACATACCTGCAGTATAAACGCCCTGAAAAATATAGGGTTGACATCCTAGCGGGTTTGCCATTAACTATTGATATAGAAGAATTCAAAGACTATATTATTAAAAAAATGGAAAGCTACAAACAAATAGCTGAAACTCCAAAACCAGAGGTCTTTGCTAAAGAGATAAAATTTGGCGAAAGTCGTTTGAAAGTATCATTTTGGGTAAAAAATTTTAATGATAAAGATGAATATAAAATAATAATCACTAATGAAATAAGAAAATATATGGAAATGGGTGAAAACAATGAATAATCCACTTCAGGAAGAAATATTGAAACTGAAAGATGAAAAAAATGCAATAATACTTGCACACAACTACCAGCCAAAAGAAGTACAGGAAATAGCTGATTTTCTTGGAGATTCACTGGAATTGTGTATAAAAGCTTCTGAAATCGATGATAAAGATTTGGTAGTATTTTGTGGCGTGGACTTTATGGCCGAAACAGCCTACATTCTAAATCCAGATAAAAAGATTGTAATTCCTACACTAGAAGCTGAATGCCCAATGGCTCATATGCTGCCTGAAGACGTATTGCTTGAAGCAAAAGAAGAATATCCTGATGCAGGAGTGATTCTTTATGTAAACAGTATTGCTGAGGCAAAACAGCATGCAGACACATTATGCACTTCAGCCAATGCTGTGAAAGTTACTGCCAGCTTACCACATGATAAAATATTATTTGGGCCTGATAAAAACCTGGGAAACCATGTTGCAGACCAATTAGACAAAGAAATCATCCATGTTCCTAAAGACGGACACTGTTATGTTCACAGATTATTCCACATAGAAGATGTTGAGCTTAAAAGAGAACAATATCCTAATGCAGAGATAATTTGCCACCCAGAATGTGACATTAAAGTTCAAAAAGCATGTGATAAAGTAATGTCAACCGGAGGAATGTTAAGATACATTGCAGAAAGCGACAAAGAAGAGTTTGTCATTGGAACTGAAATTGACATGATTACAAGAATCAACTCAGAAGTTCCAGGTAAAAAACTATATCCTTTACTTGAAGGTGCAATTTGTGAGACAATGAAATTGCATACTTTAGAAAAGATAAGGGACGCACTTATTAATGAGGCACCGGAAATAGTTTTGCCTAAAGACGTTGCAGACAAGTCACGAAAAGCTGTTGAACATATGTTAAATGCATCAAAATAGCTAGTTTAACTAGCTTTCACTTTTCTTATTTTTAAACTCTTTTAAAAAAGATAATATCTCCAATCCCATTTCGGAATAATCTTCTTCATCATAGTAATGTTCGATTTTTGAATCATAAACAACGACTTTTGAATCTTCAATTAAATTCTCTAAAGGCAAACAGTCATTTTTAGGATCTAAAAATAAATACCCCTCAACAGCCAAAATCAATGCCTTGGCCTTAACATTTTGCAGTTTATCCTCAACATCATAGTTTAAAATACAGTCATTTCTAAATTTAAAGTCATAAATGTCAGTGAATAAACCGCTTTCAACATAATCTTCCATAAAAACATCGATTTCATCATTAGACAAATTTTCTACAACCTTATTTGGGAAATAACCTGCGAACAATAATCTAAAAAGAGCAACAGACAACATTGAAAGTGAAGAACTGTATTCCTGAGAATCAAAATCATCACAGGAATCTATTATGCTTTCTACACATTTAGCGAAGATATAACGATAGGAAAATGTTTTAAAAGTGGAATTTAAAACTATTATGAATTCCATGTCATCAAGATATTCACAGGCCCATGTAAATACATCATGTCCCCCAATTCCTTCACCGATTAATCCTAAAATCCGTTTAATGCCAAATTTTTCACTTAAAAATTGTTTTTTAAAATTTACTCTGTCTTTAAATGTATATTGTGGAAAATTAGATTTCAATCCTGTAGATGATGGCGAACAAGATTCTGGCAGACCCAATGATAAAATTTGAATAAAGAAATATTCATCACGGTCAAAATCATCATTTTCGATTAAATCATGATAGTTTGCCAAAATGGAAATTCCTCCATAAAGATTCTGGCAATAGATAATAGCATTAACAATATTTCCCGCTTCATCATATTTTGGAATTCCATTTGTATTGTACTCAACATTTACATTTTCAAGAATTCTGCCCGATTCAAACTCAAAAGAATCCATTACATAACTGCCATATTCAACATTGAATCTTGAATACATACTATCACATTCCATAAAAATATACTGACCCTTAAATTTAAAATATACCCAATTTACAAAAAAATCATTATTTAAAATCTTTTAGAAGTTCATTAAACTCATTGACTAAAGGACGATAACTCTCATAACCGCTTCTGTCTTTTTGTGATTCGAATAGAATTACCTTTGAATTTTCAATTAAATCTTCCAGAGGAACTGAATCCAAATCCGGTGAGAAATATAAATCATCAGTAGAACTGATAATTAATGTCTTTGCCTTGATGTTTTTTAATTTATCTTCAACATTATACGATTGGATACATTCGTTTCTAATTTTAAAATCATAAATATCTGTAAACAAACCTTCATCTACAAAATCATCCATCAAAACATCGATTTCGTCATTTGACATTTCCTGAAAGATTTGTTTTGAAAAGTAGTTTGAATACAACAACCTATAAATGGAAACCATCATCTTAGATAACGTTTCACTATACCCTTCCTTGTAAAAATCATCACTGGATTCTATAATGCCGTCAATAGCTTTTGCGATTACATATCTGTATCCATTAGTTTTAAAAGCGCTGTCGCCTATTATAATGAAATCCATTTCATCAGGATATTCGCAGGCCCATGTATAAACTTCATATCCCCCTGACCCTCTGCCGGCAATGCCTTGAACTCTATCCATGTTAAACTTATCTTTTAAGAATTGCCTTTTAAAATTAACCCTATCCTTAACTGTATATCTCGGAAAATCATGTTTTAATCCGGTTGTTGATGGAGAACAGGAATTTGGATAACCTAAAGTAGTGATTGAAATAAAGCAGAATTTAAATCCATCAAATGGTTCTCCTTCACGGGCAAGTGAATATTCATCCAGATATGAAGAGCAGTTTCCATTGAATTTATGGCAGTAAATGATTGCATTTTTTATTGCGCCTTCATCATCATATTTGGGAGTGCCGGAAACATAATACTCTACTTCAACATCCTTAAGGACATCTCCACTTTCAAATGAGAATTCATCCATAATATGTTTACCATATCCCAAAATAGAATCCAGGTTATTGAACATAATTAACCTCCTAATATTCAATATCTAATACCACCTATATAAAATTACCTAATTTGTAAAATTAAGTATACATCATATAATAAACATGTTATGAAATTGAACTGCTGTAAAATTAATATTTATAAAATTATAAAAAAATATAAAAATCAATTACATGTCTTGTAAAAAACTAGACAAAAAAACATTCATCTCTATTTCCTCACGAGATATGAAATCAGCTATCCTGAATTGTGCAACATCACTTTGAAAGGGATACAACATCTCATCAAAATACATTTTCAACATGAAAATGCCATTTTCGATTTTTGTTTCCTCATCCAAATTATTGTGAAGAAATTCCATCTGATTGGAGGTTAAATCCTTGACAGAATACTCAACAAAATACTTGTCATTTTCATTTCCATAATCAGTTATGTTAACTATCATCAAAACCACTCAAGAAATCAGTTAGTTCATAGGAGATGTTTTCAAGTTCATTGAAACATAAATGACCCAAATCAGAATCCATTATTATTATTTCAGAGTTTTCAATCATTTCAGACATTGGAATTGCATCAAGTTCAGGAGGGAAATGAGGATCCTGCTTGCATGAGATAATCAGCACCTTAGATTTGATTTTATCGAGTTCATTTTCCACATTAAAATTCATGCTTGCCCTGTTGCAGTACTTCAAATCATAAATATCCGTTTCTATCATTTCGTTTCCAAACTCTTCAAATTCAAAACTCAATTCATCATTGGTTTTTGCTCTTAAAGCTTCCTTTGAAAGACCAAAGTTAAATTCTGCAAGACAAGCTATCCTTAAAGTCCTTATTAATGAGTAAGTGAGTTCACCTTTCGCATAATCCGGGTCTGATTCAATGATTTCATCAACAAATCTGGATAAAATGAAGTCATGGCCTGCAACCTTATAGCTGCTTACCCCACAGATTATGAAATTCTGAAAATCAGGATATTCGATTGCTTGAGTAAGACCTACAAATCCTCCCATGGAGTTTCCGATTAATCCCAAAACATGTTGGATTCCAAATTTTTCAGCTAAAAATTGTTTTTGAAAATTGACCACATCAACCATATTGTATTCAGGAAATTTATTTTTAAGCCCTGTCAATGAAGGAGAACATGAACCTGATGAACCTAAAGCAGTCATGCTGATGAAAAAGTATTTATCTGCATCAAATGGACAATCTTTAAATGTCAATGGTAAAATCTTATTGATTCCAGAAAAATTGCCTAAAGATCCTGCGCAATAAAGAATTGTATTTTTGATTAATCCCTTTTCATCATATTTTGGAGTTCCATAAGTCATATATTCAACTTTAACACCATTCAACACTTTGCCGTTTTGAAATTCAAAAGAATCCATTATAAATTCCTTTCTTTCATTTTCAAAAAATTCATCATCAAAAATTTGAATCCCACCTTTAAGCCAATCCGATTAATAATTATTTAAAAACAAACTATTTAAATTAAACTACACAATGTTAATGTGATGAAATATAAAATTTTAGAAAAACCTAGTTGTGACGAGGCATACGATTTAGTTCAGGAGGCTTTAAGAAGAAAGGCAACAATATTGATTTTTGCCTGCTGTAAAGTCAATTACGAAGGTCGTGCATTAAGTGAATTGAACTGGGGAGAGAGAATAATAATGATAAAGCCAGATGGAGCATTCTTAATCCATCAGGAAAAAAAGGTAGAACCCGTCAACTGGCAGCCACCCAAATCAAGAACAAGAAGTTACATCAAAAACGACAACCTTTTTTTAGAAAGTCACAGAAGGACCCCTAAGGAATTGTTAACAGTTGAGATAAAGAAAATCCAATTTATCAATTTTGCCAATATCGAAGACTTTGAAGAGCTTGAACAGGCAGGATATGAAAAGGATATGGGCGATATGATAATGGATAAGCCACATATGATTGAAGAGGGATTTACTCCAACCGCACGAGAATACAGTGTAGAGCACGGGTTTATTGACATTTTAGGAAAAGACAATGACAATAATCTGATGATACTTGAGCTGAAAGCTAGAAAAGCAGGAGTCAATGCAGTAAAACAATTGAAAAGGTATATTCAGGACTTTGAAAATACTGAAAATGATTATCTCAAAGACTGCAAAGCCCAAAAGAAAAAAATTAGAGGACTGCTTGTTGCACCATCTTTAATGGACGATGCTCAAGAGATGATTGAAGAGGAAGGAATTGAATTTGTTGCAATTGAACCTCCTCGTGAGTTGAAAAGAGATAAAAAAGTAACATTGGATGCATTCTAATTTAATGCATCTTCAATTTTTTTAAGTTCCTTAATATGAAACTCTTTTGTAAATTCATTTGCAGGAGTAGCAGTTGTTACATGACACTCCTTTTGTAACTTATATATTAAATATTCATTATTTTCAAGAGGAATTGTGTCATCTTCATCCAATAACTCTAAATCATCCAGTTCAGCGAGTATATTATCATATTCTTCTTTTTCAAGAGCAATTATATCATCAATTTCCATTTCCAGAACCTTTGGATTCAGTTGTGTTGCAATAGCTACAAATCCATTGACAGTTTTATCGGAAAGTGAGAATTCTGATTTTCTTATTTCTTCCATGGACAATTTAATATGGTGTAAAGTGTTTTTAGTGACTGGAATTTCCCTAGACAATCCAATTTGATTTATCTCATAGTTGTTTTTCCAATCTCCAATTTTATAAATTGCATAGTTTACATCATTTACATTAATAGTTTCATCGCCATCCATTATACCACGAATTATAAATATATTTTTATAATAATAAAAACATTATTATTAATATACAATTATTAAATATGTAAATTTCTATGGAGGTTAGGCTGTGAAAAAATGTCCTGAATGTGGAAATCCAAGTTATGACGGTGCCCCTGTTTGTGGAAATTGCGGATATAAATTCCCAAAACCAAAGGCTGCCGTTAGAAGAGAGAGTATCTTCGAAGGACAACCACGAGTGGAAAAGAAAACTAAAAAAGAAAAACCTAAAGTAAAAAAACCTTCCAATGAACCAAGTGTGTTAGATATTATCAAAGAAAAAAAGCTTATTATTGGAACAATATTAATTATTACTTTAATTGTGATTTGTGGAATTTTCATTACTGGATCAAACAAAAATGTTTCAAACACTATTGCAACCAGTGATTTAGCGAACTATGATGCCAGTGATTTTTCATTTAAATACCCTGCAAATTGGCAGCAAGTAAATCTCACTGATTCCGAACATGAAACCGCTATATTCTTCAAAGATGAAAATAATACTATAATCGAATTTTATAATATCAGCAGTAGTGCTACATCTCTAAAAGAGATTAATCAGCAAAGAATCAGCCTTGCCCTTGATAGTGGCGATGCATTAGAACTTCTTGAAACCGTCACATTGGACGGTAGAAACGGTTCAAATATTATTTTAGAAAACGCTGATGGAAACTACACAAGATATGTTTCAATGTTTACTGATGGAAAACTATATGTTTTCAAAATAAGTGGAAGTTCAATTAACTCCATTACATCAGACGGCATCAACAGCATGGTAAATTCTGCAGATATTAAATAAGTATGATTAATTTCATACTTTTCTATTTTTTTAAGCATTATGACTAAAATGAAACTTGCTCTTTGTCAGATGAATGTTATTGATGATAAAGAAGAAAACTTAAAAAAAGCTAGCTTAATGATAGCTCAAAGCGCAGCTAAAGAGGTTGATTTTATAGTTTTACCTGAAATGTTCAACTGCCCATATTCTAATGACAAATTCATTGAATATCAGGAAGCAGAAAACGACAGCAAAACATTGGATTTGATTTCAAACCTTGCCCGTGAAAATAATGTTTATATTTTAGCCGGATCAATTCCTGAAAAAGAAGACAATAAACTATTCAATGCATCATATCTTTTTAATCGCAAAGGTAAAATTATAGCAAAACACCGAAAAATACATCTTTTTGACATTGACGTCAAGGACAAAATCACATTTAAGGAATCAGACGTGTTGACTGCCGGAAATAATTTCACAATAGCAGACACTGAGTTTGGAAAAATTGGTATCGGAATATGCTATGACGTACGTTTTCCAGAACTTGCAAGAATAATGGTTGAAAATGGTGCTTTAGTATTGTTTTATCCGGGAGCATTTAATATGACAACAGGTCCTGCGCATTGGGAATTGCTATTTAGATCCCGTGCATTGGATAATCAGGTTTTCTGCGTTGGTGTGGCGCCATCTTTAAACGAAAGTGCTAGCTATCACAGTTACGGCCATTCCATCATTACAAATCCGTGGGGAGAAGTAATGGTCCAAGCCAGTGAAAAAGAAGAGTTAATTATTTCAGAAATAGATTTAAGTGAAATAAAAAAAGTAAGAGAAGAACTTCCTCTTTTGAAAAACAAAAGGAAGGATCTCTACGAAGTTATTGAAAAATAGCTATTTTAGTTTAGCAAGTCTTTTTGTGAAGTAGTCAACTTTTTTAGTGCCGTCGAACACTTCAATTGCAGTTTCTATGACCCTAACTTCGTTGTCATAGTCATTGGCTTTTCTGTAAAGAACACATAATCTTTTGTATGGAGCATCTTTAGCTTGTTTAGCTTCAACATATCTCTCATATTCTTTAATTGCTTTTTGAACATTGGTTTTTTCCATTTCTTTGATTGTGCTCATTGGGATAACTTTTACAACAGCTTCACCTGAAGCCTTGGCCTTTTGTCTTTTTTGAGCTTTTTTAATTGCCTTATTACATGATTTTTTGAAGTCCTTGTCATCTTCAGTTTTCCTGATGCCCTTAATTAATTTGATTGACTCATCAGTTGCAATATCTCCTAATGCCTGAATGGCGGCCAATTTTACGCCCCAGTCCTCATCTTCAAGACATTTTGCAATAGTATCCAATTCATTTTCAGCCTGAAGTTCACCAAGAGACCTTACTGCAACTTTTCTAACTCCAAAATCTTCATCGCCACATGCTTCGACAAAATAAGGAATGACTTTATTATCTTCAGTTTCTTTAAGTGCAAATGCTAAAAACCTTTTATCTTTACCTTCAGCATTTTCAAACTCTTCAATTAATTTGTCAACAGCCACATCACCCATACTGCCCAATATTTCTGCAGCTTTAAATCTAACTTGAGCGCTTTCATCGGTAGTGGCCTTAATTAACGGTTCAATAGCTTTCTCATCAGTAATTCCAACTAATGATTCAACAGCTCCTTTTCTAACTTTAACATCATCACTTGATAAATTGTTAATAGCTTCATCTAAATTTGTCATGATAATAAGTTAGATTTTAAGAATATATAATCTTTTAAAAAAAATAGAAAAAAATAAGAGAAAAAATCTCTTATTTAAATAGCAGTCCAACCACCATCAATACAGATTAATTGACCTGTACAGAAACTAGATGCATCAGATGCTAAGTAAATTGCAATACCATCCAATTCACCAGGTTGACCTAAACGGCCAGCAGGACAGTATGCTGCAATAAGATCCATGAATCCTTCCATTTCAATTGAATCTACAGTTAATTCTGTTTCAAATACTGCAGGGCCAATTGCATTTACAGTAATGTTGTATTTTGCCCATTCAACAGCCAAGTTTTTGGTTAAGTTCATTACTCCACCTTTAGCTGAGGAGTATGCACTAATTCCTCCACCAGGGAAGATTACTCTGGAGTGGATTGAACCTATGTTAATGATTTTACCATATTCTTGTTCAATCATGATTTCTCCAACAGCTTTACACATGTAGTATACACCGCTTAAGTCAATGTGAATATGTCTTTCCCATTCTTCATTGCTTTGATCGGTGACCATTTTATTATTTCCCATACCTGCTGCGTTAACTAAAATATCAATTCTTCCGTAAGCATCCATAGTTTTTGCAACTGCTGCGGTGATACTGTCATAATCCCCAACGTCACATACTGCATACATTACTTCAGTTCCGAATTCTTTTTCAATTTCAGCGACATTTTCTTGGAGCCTTTCTTCTCTTCTTGCAAATAATGCTAATTTTGCACCTTGACTTGCATATGCTTGAGCAATTTGCCAACCAAGACCTGAAGAAGCACCTGTTATAACTGCAACTTTGTCTTTAATATCAAAATAGTTTTTCATATTTTTACCACCTAAGGCATGAGCCTATGATTAAATATATTAAAAACTAAACTATTTAACTATTATTATATGATTTTTGAACATATATTCAGAAAATACTGTTGATTTAAAATAAATTATTAATATTTTTCAATTAACTGACTAATTTATCAAAATAAAATATTATAACTGTGCAGAAAAATAATGTAAACACTATAATAAATGATAAAAAAAATAAAAGTAAAAAATATTATTAGTAAATATTTACAGTTTATTAAAAAATGGCGGTAAAAATGATTGAAGAACAAACCAAAAGTTACTCTAAAAAACAAATCTTTAAAACTTTACACCCTTGGGTTAGAAAGTGGTTTGATTTACAGTTCAATGATTTTACCCCTGCGCAAAAAAAATCAATCATCGACATACACAAGAAAAACAGCATCCTTATTTCATCACCTACTGGTTCGGGTAAGACATTGACTGCATTTTTATCAGTGATTAGCGATCTTACAACCCTTGCCGATAAAGATAAGCTTGAAGATAAGGTCTACTGCATTTATATCTCGCCACTAAAAGCACTGGACAACGATATCGAAAAGAATTTGGATGAACCTCTGAAAGGAATTGAAAAAATAGCAGGCAGAGATTTGGGAATCCGAAAGGCCGTCAGAACAGGCGACACTTCACAATATCAAAGACAAAAAATGCTTAAAAAACCTCCGCACATCCTAATTACAACTCCCGAAACATTGTCCATTCTACTGGTTGCCCCTAAATTTAGGGAAAAGCTGAGCGGAGTGAAATACGTTATTGTTGATGAAATACACTCTCTGGCTGAAAACAAAAGGGGAGTTCACCTAAGCCTATCATTGGAAAGATTGCAGCACTTAATCGGTTATTATACAAGAATCGGACTTTCAGCAACAGTGAGTCCAATAGAAGAAATGGCTAAATTCCTGGTTGGCTATGAGTATGGCGTTGAGCGAAACTGCAAAATTGTCAATATAAACTATCTAAAGGAGCTTGATATGGAAGTGATGTGTCCTGTAAGCGATATAGTCCTGGCCGATGAAGAAGATACTCGACTTGGAATGTATGATCTGTTGGATGATTTGATTTGGGAAAATAAAACAACACTGATATTTACAAATACCCGTAGCGGAACGGAACGCTTCGTTTACAATCTAAAAAAAATGTATCCAATGCATTACAACGACACAAACATCATGGCTCACCATTCATCACTTTCAAAGGAAGTCCGTCTTGAAACGGAAAACAAACTTAAGGAAGGAAAATTAAAAGCCGTTGTTTCATCAACATCCCTTGAACTTGGAATAGATATCGGATACATTGATTTGGTTGTTTTAATCAACTCGCCAAAATCTGTTGCAAGAGCTCTTCAAAGGATTGGAAGAAGCGGCCACAGATTGCATGAAAAATCAAGAGGAAAAATCATTGTTACCGACAGGGACGATTTAGTGGAATGTTCAGTGCTTTTAAAAAATGCAAAAGAGGGTAAAATCGACAAGATATCCATTCCTACAAACTGTTTGGATGTTCTCTCACAACATATCTACGGAATGAGCATTGAAAATCCATGGGACATTGATTATGCATATGACGTCATCAGGAAAAGCTACTGTTATAAAAACCTCTCAAGAGACGATTATGAAGATGTTTTAAGTTATATGGCAGGAGAATATCCTGAACTTGAAGAGCGCTACGTGTATGCCAAAATCTGGATTGACTATAAGGAAAACACTTTCGGAAAACGGGGAAAACTGGCCAGGATGCTTTATTCAACAAACATAGGAACCATACCTGATTCTTCCGGAGTTTTGGTCAAATGTGATGGAGAGACAGTCGGAAAAATCGAAGAGACATTTATGGAAAGATTAAAGAAAGGAGACACATTTGTTTTGGGAGGTAGAACCTACCGCTTCAACTACGGAAAAGGAATGACAATCAATGTAAAACCTGCAAGCGGACCGCCAACCATTCCATCATGGTTTTCACAACAGCTTCCACTGGCATTTGACCTTGCAATGGACATCCAAAGATTTCGGGCACATATGGATGTTAAATTTAGATACAGAAGAAGCAAGGAAGAGATAATGGAATTCATTCATGAATATTTGTATGTTGATGATTTTGCGGCAAATTCCATTTATGAATACTTTGTCGAACAGTTCAAATATGCGCAAATTCCAAGCAATCAGAGACTATTAATAGAATATTATAAAGGATTCGGCGGAAGAAGATTTGTAATATTCCACTCGCTTTTTGGAAGGAAAGTCAATGACGCATTATCCCGTGCGGTTGCATATGTAGTTGCAAGAAGATACAACATGAATGTTACAATTTCCATTTCAGACAACGGATTTTACTTAAGCTCAGACGGTAAAATTGGAGGATTAGAGTCATTTAAGGAATTGACTCCTGAAAATTTTGAGACAATACTGACAAAATCCCTGAACAAAACCGAGACTCTGGCATCCCGATTCAGGCACTGTGCCGGAAGGTCCTTAATGACCCTTAGAAGATACAAAGGAGAATCAAAATCAGTCGGACGCCAGCAAGTGCGAGGAAAAATATTGCTTAAATTCGTTCAAGACATGGATGACAATTTCCCAATTCTAAACGAAGCACGACGGGAAGCTCTGGAAGATTATATGGATATAAAAAATGCTCTAAAAGTAATTGAAATGATTGAAAGAGAAGAAATGGAAATAAAAACAATAAATACTGTTATTCCTAGTCCTTTTGCATTCAATCTCGTTTCACAAGGTTATTTGGATGTTTTGAATCAAAACGATAAGGGAGAATTTACAAAAAGAATGCATCAGGCAATACTTGACCAAATCAAGGACAAGTTAAAGGACATCTATTAACCGAAAAAATAAATACATTTATTAATATAATTACAAAATAACTATTCAAGGTGATTAATCATGACCAAATGGAAAGCAGTTATAACTGGATTCATATTAGCAGTGATTGTTCAATCATTCTTTTCAAGGTATGAATTCATAGGATTATTAATTGTAGGATTTATTACTGGATATATTGCCCATAGCGGAATATTCGGAGGATTGTGGAATGCTGCCGTTGCAGGAGCGTTCGGTACAATTGTTTGCGCAGCATTATTCATTATTTCCGCAACACTAGGTGGGAGTATGTTAGGATTGTTCGGAGGCCTGACAGGATTTACAGTCTCCGGAATAACTAGCTTAACAGCAATTATAAGCGAATTACTTTATTATGCTATTGTCATGGGAATTACAGGAGCAGTTGGAGGAGCAATTGCCTCAAGAGATAGAGATTAATTATTGGAGATAAAATATGAATGGTTTACCAAATATAAATATTAAAGCATTGGTATTTGGAGCAGCAATCGCTGCAGGATTTATACTGTTTGGATATCAAATTAATGATTGGCTATATCCTTTTGCATCAATCGGACTTTTATATGCAGGATATGGGCAGGAAAACATCACACTTGGAACCCTAATGGGAGCTGTGGCTTCCACACCAATCATAATATTATTTTTAGACGGATATTTTGGCCAGCCTAGCGGTTTTTTCATAACAGAAACCGGAATAATTGCCATAGCTCTCACAATTATTATTGTTGGAGCGGTTGTTGGTTTTGTTGGTGCTTGGGCAAAAAGAAGCCGTGAAAAAGCAAAAGTAGAATTCGAAAAACAACAAAAAATTGGTAAAAATAAAAAGAAAAAGAAAAAAGCTGAAGTTTCAAAAACAAATGAAAAAACAACTTTTGTAGATAAAGTATTTAAAAAATAATAACAAACTTATGTTATTATTTTTTCTAATTCATCTCTTTCTATTCCTCTTTTGATTTCAACAGCCACTCTTCTACCCATACTCATCGGTTTACCGTAAGTTAAGTAGGAGTAAGGAGAACCGTCCATAAATGTGTTTGTTCCACCGTCAGTTCTTGCACTGATTTCAAAACAGATTACCTCTAAATTATCATTTACTAAAGTTTGCATACAGAACGGACCATTTAATCCAGGAGCAACTAATTTTTTAGCACTTTCTGTTAATTTATCAGCAATATCAAATACCTGTGGGAGCAAGGATTCACGAATAACCGCAGGGTGGTTACCAGTAACAACATAAGATGGGCTTAAATCAATGTCCAATTGATCTTTAGCAGGCATTCTTACAAAACCATCAATACTTGATTCATATCTTGTATCCATACCCATTAATTCAACTGTATCGTCAAGTGCTGAGTAGAAATAATGTATACAGTAGTTACAGCCTGAAACATATTCTTCAATGTGTGCAGCTTCAACATCACTGTCTTCTAACCATCCACGTGCTTTCATAGCTTCAATTTTAGCATCAAATTCTTCGGTAGATGATGCTACGAAATAACCTCTTCCACCTCTTGCACCTGGGAATTTAACCATTACAGGCCTGTCGATTTCTGAAGGGTCGTTGTATTTGAATGGAATTCTTACGCCACCTTCTACAAGAAGCGCTCTTTCCTTGTCTCTTTCAGCTTCCCATCTGAGTACATCTCTGTTACCGAACATCGGAACATTGAATTTGTCTTCAACATTGTCAAGACCTGCATATGCAACAAATGAACCGTGAGGAACAACGATTGCATTCATATCCCTAAGCTGTTGTTGTACGTCTTCATTAACAATGTCTTTAAATTCATCAACTATGATGTATTCGTCTGCCACACCAAAACGTTGGTATGGAACTTCTCTTCCTTTTTCACAAACAATAGCTGTTCTGAATCCTTCTTCTTTAGCACCTTGTAAGATGTGTAAAGAGGTATGGCTTCCAAGGGTGGCTATTGTGATTTCATCTTTGTTATAATTGGCCAAAATGTCCAAAATATCTTCCTTTTTAACTTCTCCCATTATATCTTCTCCTAAAAGAATGATGATATTATATATATTTTTACGAATTTATAATAGTTTTTATTTGGATTAATCTTAAAAGGGATAATTAACAAATAATTAAACTGAATTACAAAGGAAAAGATAAAATGTTAATCGGTTTAATTTCAGATACTCACATTCCTGACAGGGCTAGAATAATACCTCAAAATGTCATTGATGCATTCAGCGATGTTGACCTAATTTTGCATGCAGGGGATTTGACTTCCCTGAGCGTTATTGAAGAATTGGAAAAAATTGCTCCAGTAATGGTAGTACAGGGAAACATGGATAGAGTAAGTGGAATTGACCTGCCCAAAGCTAAAACACTGGAAGTTGAAGGATTGAAAATTGGAATGATTCATGGAGAAGTCTATCCAAGAGCAGATACTCAGCAACTAGTATATCTGGCAAAGGAACTTGATGTTGACATATTAGTTTCCGGTCACTCACACCAGCCAAAAATAGAAAAGAAAGACGGCGTTTTATTGATTAACCCTGGAAGCCCAATTGTACCTAGACTTGCAGACAGGACTGTGATGTTACTTGAAATAAACAACAAGGAAGTTGACGTTGAAATAGTAAAGATTGGATCTCCGGTATGTAGTGCACTGGATTTTGACAAATTTAAGGGTGAATAAAATGGGAAGCAGATGGCAAATGGAAAAACACAAAGACCCATATTATAAAAAAGCAAAACAAGAGGATTACCGTTCAAGAGCATCCTACAAACTTAAGCAACTAGATAAAAAATTCAAAATCATAAAACAGGGAAACACAGTCGTGGACCTCGGTGCCGCTCCTGGCGGATGGTCACAGGTAGCCCTTGAGAAAGTTGGCGAGGAAGGAGTAGTTGTTGGTGTTGACTTGAACAGATTTAAAAAATTCCATGAAGAAAATTACTACGGAATCAGAGGAGATTTCACAACCCCTGAGGTTCAGGAAAAGATAATGGAACTTATCGGAGGAAAAGCAAAAGTCGTAATGTCTGATGCTTCACCTTCACTGTGCGGAATCAAAAATATCGACCAGTTAAGGTCAATTGACCTGACCAATGCAGTTATTGGAATAGCTGAAAATATCCTTGAACCTAAAGGAAATCTTGTCATGAAAGTATTCCAAGGACCCGAGTATAAAACAATGCTAGATTCTCTAAAAGGCAAATTCAGACAAGTTAAAACTACAAAACCGGCATCATCCCGTAAAAAAAGTTCTGAAATGTATGTTGTAGGACTTGGATACAAACATAAAAAAAATAGAAAAGAAAAGAAAAATTAAAGATTATTATATGCATTAGTAGCAATTTGTAATTTTTGTTTAGCAAATTCAATTCTACTATCAACCTCATTGGATGGTTTGCCGGCATCCAAAGCACTTTGAACGTTTTCAATAGCGGAAGCCGCCCGAGTCAGTTCTATCCTAGCATCATTATATGTCTGAATATCATCTGCACTGCCCGCATAATAAGTAGCTTTAATGCTGTCAAACTGAACTGTTAGATTAGAATATTCTGCTTTTAGCTGTGCAAGTTCATCATATTGAGTTCCGGAAGATATTTCATTAGTAATTCCGGATGAAACCATACTATATCCTACATAAGCCACAACAACGATTGTAGATATTATCATGATAATTCCAACAACAGAAATTAGCATAGAAGTAGATTTGAATAAGCTTAATCTTGATTTCCTCATAATAACCTCATTTTAACAAATAGTTTATGTAACTATTAAATATATTAATTTTAGTATTTAATCTTTTACTTATCAAATGCTCTCATACAATATTTTTTTATAGTGTGAAATATTAATTAAAATATAATGAATTCCACTACAAAATCTCAAACATCAATTAGAAAATTCGAAGAATTTTTTGCAACATCATATAAGGATGATGTATTCAAAATATTAGAAAAATACCCTGACGAGCGATCCCTTACCGTAGATTATAATGCATTGGAATTGTTCGATCCAGACTTGGCGGATTTATTGATAGACAAACCTGAAGAGGTAATCGAAGCGGCACAAACAGCTATTAAAAATATCGACCCTCTTGTAAAGGATGCGGACATCAACATTCGTTTTGAACATCTTTCCAATATAATTCAATTGAAAGACTTGTTAAGCAAATATATTGGGACATTTGTTGCTGCAGACGGAATCGTTAGAAAGACAGATGAGATAAGGCCTCGTATTGAGACCGGTGTTTTTGAATGTAGAGGATGTATGAGATTGCATGAGGTCGAACAGAGTTCTGGAAATAGGATTATAGAACCTTCATTATGTAGTGAATGTGGTGGAAGATCATTCAGATTGCTTCAGGAAGAATCAAAATACATTGACACACAAACTGCAAGAATGCAGGAGCCTTTGGAAAACCTATCCGGAGGAACCGAACCTAAGCAGATGCTGATGATTCTTGAAGATGATTTGGTGGATGAATTGAATCCGGGAGACAAGGTAAGAATAACCGGAACCTTGAAAACCTTCAGAGAAGAGAGAAGCGGAAAATTCAAAAACTACATTTATGTAAACCATATCGAACCATTGGAACAGGAATTTGAAGAACTGCAGCTCTCAGAAGAGGATGAAGAAAAAATCATTGAACTTTCAAAAGATCCTAACATTTACGAAAAAATCATCAAGTCAACTGCACCATCAATTAGAGGATACAGACAGGTTAAAGAAGCTATTGCTCTTCAACTGTTTGGAGGTGCCGCAAAGCAACTTGAAGACGATACCAAACTAAGGGGAGACATTCACATTTTGATTGTAGGGGACCCAGGTATAGGTAAATCCCAGATATTGAAATATGTTTCAAGACTTGCGCCAAGAAGTATCTACACAAGCGGTAAAGGTACAAGTGGTGCCGGTTTGACCGCAGCAGCAGTCAGGGACGAGCTTGGAGGATGGTCTCTTGAGGCAGGTGCATTGGTACTTGGGGACCAGGGTAACGTATGTGTTGACGAGCTGGACAAAATGAGAGCGGAAGACCGGTCTGCACTTCACGAAGCACTGGAACAACAAACAGTAAGTATTGCAAAAGCAGGAATTATGGCTACATTGAATTCCAGATGTTCTGTTCTTGCAGCTGCAAACCCTAAATTTGGAAGATTCGACAGGTTTAAAGTACTTGCAGAGCAAATTGACTTGCCAGCACCAATCATATCCCGTTTTGATTTGATTTTTGTAATCGAAGATAAGCCAAGTGTTGAAAACGATACAAAACTGGCAGACCACATTTTGAAAATACACCAGTCAAATACCGTCGAGTATGAAATAGAGCCAGAACTGCTTAGAAAATATATCGCTTATGCACGTAAAAACATTCAGCCAAAATTAACCGATGAAGCTAATGAAATCCTAAGGGAATTTTACGTAAGTACAAGAAACAGCAATAACGAAGAACAAGCACCCGTTCCAATTACGGCAAGGCAGCTGGAAGCTATTATTCGTCTCTCAGAGGCAAGTGCAAAGATTAAACTCAAGGACACTGTAGATAGAGAAGATGCTGAAAAAGCTGTGAAACTGCAGATGGCTTGTCTTAAAGAGGTGGGAGTAGATCCTGAAACCGGAGAAATTGATATTGAAGTCATGGAAGGAAGAACACCAACTTCCGAAAGGGCAAAAATGCAGAAAGTGATGGAAGAGATAGGCATTTTAGAAGAAGAATATGGCAACCAAGCCCCAATGAACGTACTGGTCTCCAATATGGCAGACAAATACGACATGAGCGAAGAAAAGGTTGAATCATTTGTCAGGAACTTGAACCAAAAAGGATTAATCTATTTCCCAACTACAGGATATATTAAGCGTGCTTAATATTTCCAAAAATTATTTTTTAAAAAAATTTAGAAAATCCCCATATTAACAATACATTAATAAAGGATTAAAACTAAATTTAATATATTATACTTATACTGATTTTAATAGGAGAGATAACATGGACAAATATGAAGATTTATTAGAAAGAGCAATAGACCAATTACCTCCTGAAGTATTTGAACATAAAAGATTCAAAATCCCTAAAGCTTATTCAGATATACAAGGTAATAGAACCTTTATCAAAAACTTTAAAGATGTTGCAGAAGGTTTGAACAGAGACCCTCAACATTTATTAAAATTCTTAATGAGAGAATTAGGTACTGCAGGAAATATCGAAGGCCAAAGAGCAATATTGCAAGGTAAATTTACACATTACCTAATCAATGAAAGAATTGAAGACTATGTGGACAAATATGTAATTTGCCACGAATGCAACAGGCCAGATACCAGAATTATCAGAGAAGGTAGAATATTCTTACTTAAATGTGCTGCATGCGGTGCTACAGCACCTTTAAAATCATTATAATTCTACTTTTTATTTTATTTTTACAGATAACATGTTTTGTCCAGAGTGCGGAAGTACAGATAAGGAAATGGTTGGAGACATCTGTATCGACTGTTTTTTAAAAGAGTTTCAAATGATTGAAATCCCAAAAAACATTGAAATACAAATTTGCAGCCACTGCAACAGCAAATTCGAAGAGGGAAAATGGATTGATGAATTCATTCCCGAAGAAGAAATCATCTACCGCGCACTTGAGAGGAACATAAAAATCGCTGATGAAGTTTCAAACGAAATCATCAACCTTGAAATTGACCAAATCAAAGGTACAATAGCCAACTGTTTTGTTGAAGTTACCGGAGAAGTTCATGGAGTTCAAATTGAAGAAACCCATGACAGCCAAGTGAAAATTAAAAAGACCGTATGTCCGACCTGTAGCAAAGTGCTGTCAGGATACTACGAAACAGTAATTCAATTTAGAGCAGACAACAGAGAAATAAAAAGCGAAGAATACACAAAGGCTGATGAAATAGTTGAGAGAACTTTAATAAAGCAATCCAATTCCGACAAATTGGCGTATTGTCCTCAAATAGCTAAACTTAAAGAAGGATACGATTACTACATCGGATCTTTTAAATCCGGTAAAAAAGTAGCTGAAGCACTGAAAGAAGAATTTGGAGGAATAATAAAAGAATCCCCAAGGCTGATAAGTGAAGACAAATCAACAGGAAAGGGACTATACAGAATTTGGATTTCAGTCAGAATCCCTGAATTTGAAATCGGCGACTTTATCCGATATGAAAATAAGATAATGCAGGTAACAAGCATCAGCAAAAACAGCTTTGTTGGAATGGACATTTCAACACAAAAGAAACACAATATCCCAATGAAAAACATGGAAGATATTGAACTTGTTAAAAAAGCGGAAGATATTGAAACAACTACAATCATTTCAAAATCTCCCCAATTTATACAAATCCTCGACCCAATAGATTACTCTGCAGTCGACATTGACATGAAAGAGGAGTTTGCAGACTATAACATTGGCGAAGAAGTGAATCTTATCAGAATTGATGGCAACATCTATTTACTAAACTAAGTGATAAAATGAATATTGAAGAAAAAATTCAGTTAATCGAGAACGGAACCTTGGAAGTTATAGACACCGAAGAGCTAAAGAATGTGCTTGAAAAAGAACAGCCTATAGCTTATACCGGTTATGAACCTTCAGGAAAAATCCATTTAGGACATGCAGTGACCGTGCAAAAATTAAAACAGTTGCAAAAATTAGGATTTAAAATCAAAATACTTTTAGCGGACTATCATGCATTTTTAAATGGGAAAGGAACTCTTGAAGAAATAGCAGAAACCGCTGAATACAACAAAAAATGTTTCCAGGCTTTAGGTCTTGATGAGACAACTGAATTTGTTTTAGGGTCATCTTTCCAATTGGAAGGCGAATACACCAATAAAGTTTATCAACTGGCAACAATGACCACCCTTAAAAGAGCAAGGAGAAGTATGGATCAGGTAAGTCGTGCGGATGACAACCCTAAAGTGGCCAGCGTAATTTATCCTATCATGCAAACTGTAGACATGGCTGCTTTGGAAGTTGATGTTGCACTTGGAGGAATGGAACAGAGAAAAATCCAAATGTTGGCACGTGAAAACCTGGAAAAAATAGGTGAAAATGTACCTGTCTGTATTCACACCCCGTTATTGCATGGTCTTGACGGTGATGCCAAAATGTCTTCAAGCAAAGGAAACTACATTGCAGTAGATGACTCCGTTGAAGAAATTACCAAAAAAATCAAGAAAAGTTTCTGTCCTCAGGGAGAGGTTGACGGCAATCCAATGATTGAAATTGCAGAAACTTTTGTTTTCCCAAATCAAGATACTTTACTTATCAAAAGACCTGAAAAATTCGGTGGAGACATTGAACTTACACATGACGAACTGATTAAAGATTTCAGTGAAGGAAACCTACACCCAATGGATTTGAAAAATGGAATTAAAGACTTCTTAATTGAATTCTTTGCTCCGGTTAGAAAGTACATGGAGGAAAATTAAATGCAAGAAGAAAAAGAAGAGTTTCAAATGGGCATACCGAATGGCGTTGGAGAAGCTATGCTTGCTCATGCCTTTGAAAAGTTCGACATCAAATTAGAACAGACAGAATTCGGCCCTGTGTTAATTGGGGAATATGATGAACTTGTTAAAGTTAAAGAATTCTTAGCTAATGAAATTCAAAAAAGATTAGATGAATTATCTGGAAACAAATAATTTAATTACACACCAGAATTGTTTAGAGTCTAACAAACTCTTACAATTCCATCAACCTTATCAAAATCATCCTCGCTATAAAACACAATCCGGACAAATCCCCAAATATGGAGCTACCGCTTTTTTAATGTCTGAAGACACCTTATTCACCCCATTATTTGCATCAATTATCTCACATGTGAAATTTTCAGCCAATCTTAAATAATTATCCTTAATACCTGTTAAAAATTCCTCATTTTCAAATGTATCCTTTCCGGAGGTTCTTGAAACTGATGTTTTAACATCCAAATCAAGTAAAATCAGCAAGTCCGGATTTTTAGCATATCTGTTTAATACTTCAACCCATTCTTCGGGTTCCTGATATGCCAAACTTGAAATAAATGATCTGTCGGAAATGAATATCTTGGATTGGTCTTCGAGTTTGTCCATTATCAACATCCTGTCTGCTGCAAAAAGAAGCGCCAATGTTTTTTGAACTGTGTCGGTTGTTGCATCCGGACGCTGCAGAATTTCACGAATCAATTTTCCAACTTCTGAATCTGTCGGTTCGACCAATGTTTCGACCCTAAATCCATTATCTTCCAACCACTGTTTCAATAACTGGATTTGAGTTGATTTTCCAGCACCATCTATTCCTTCAAAAACTATATACATATGATAGAATATGTTTTAATTTAATATATAATTAATTACAAAAAGATAAATGAATGAATCTATGCAAGGTGTTTTTATAAAATGGTTTTAGAAGAATTATTGGCTCCGGCAGGTTCCTATGAAGTGTTGGTCATCGCAGTCAATGCAGGTGCCGATGCGGTTTATATTGCCGGGCAAAATTATGGGGCAAGAGCATATGCCAAAAACTTCACGATTGAAGAGATTGAAAAGGCAGTCAATTATGCTCATTTGAACGGCGTTAAAATCCACGTTACCGTCAACACATTAATCAACAATTTTGAAATAGTTGACGTGATGAAGTATCTGTTTAAATTGTATCAGATTGGAGTCGATGCAGTTATTGTACAGGATTTCGGACTGATCTGGCTTTTGAAAACATTCATTCCGGATTTGGAGGTTCATGCATCAACCCAAATGGGTTTGAACAATTACTCATCAATAAAATGGGCTGCTAAAAACAATATCAAACGTGTGGTGCTTCCAAGGGAGGTCAATATCGAACAAATCAGACAGGCTACTGCCCAACTTAAAAAAGACAATATTGATATGGACATTGAGGCATTTGGACATGGGGCGCTATGCTATTGCGTCAGTGGAAAATGCTACATGTCATCATACAACAGCGGGAGAAGCGGGAACAGAGGAGCCTGTGCACAGCCTTGTAGAAGAGAATACCGTTTAAAATACAGAGGATACAATATAGGTAACGGATATCTTTTATCAACACATGACCTTGCAACCTACAATCATCTGGATGAAATCGCAGATGCGGGAGTCAAATCCCTTAAGCTCGAAGGCAGAATGAAATCAGGAGACTATATCGGAACCATAGTCAACAGTTACAGAAACATCATAGACGGAAATCCTGGAGACTATAAAAAAGACCTGCACCTTGTATTCAACAGACAGTTCACCGACGGATACATTATGGGAGACAAACCTGGCGAAGTTATGGGAAGAGGACATTCCGGCCATGAAGGACTGTACATTGGAGACATTACCAATATCGAAGACACAAAAGTTACAATTGAAATAAAAAATAAGGAAATTCCTGTTATTCTGGAACCTGGAGACGGAATAGCATTCAAATACAATGGAAAAATCAAGGGAATATATCTCGAAAACATCATAAAACAGGATGAAAATGAGATTATAATAGACACTACCCGTCTTGTAAAGGTCGGAACTGAAGTGTTCATCAGCTACTCCAAATCCACTCACGATTATCTAAAGCAGTTTGAAAAGGAAACAATTAAAAACAATGTTGGAATAGACTTGTCCCTAACCTGGGATGAGAATCTGAACCTGTTTACAAAAGTTGAATTTTATTTGGATGATGAATTGATTAATTTCAGACATAAGACCTTGGATAAATTCGAAAAGGCTAAAAACAAACCAGTAACTGAAGAAACAATAGTACAGCAACTCAATAAAACTGGAGGAACCCCCTTCTACATTAAAAACATCAGATTCAACAATATGCCTAAAGACATCTTCATACCTATCCGTGAAATCAACCAAATCAGAAGGGAAATCCTGGATACTGCAACAGAACTGCTTAAAAACCATTACACCCCCACCAAAAAGTCAGTCAAGGCAGTGCGTAAAAACCTAACCAAATTCTTTGAGGATTATGAGGCAGACAAGGGAAAAATCAAAAATAAAAAGCCAAAACTTTCAGTATTTATTGATGACCTCTCACAGATTAAAGCAACATCAGGCTTTGATTTGAAAAGAATCTATTTTGACGGCAACTGCCACTATAACAATCCCGAAGATTACTTTGAAAATATAAAAGAGACCTTGAAAAAAGGCAGTTTAATGGCTGCTCCAACCGAATTCGTTTGGGTTTTATCATCATTCATCACAGAAGAGGAAGCTCACAAATGCAATGAAATAATCAAGGATTTGGAAAATGAAGGAATTATAATCTCAGTGATGGGAGATTTCCCTGCAATGAGTGAGATATTTGACTGTCCAATTTATGGAAATCACAATTTAAACGTCTGGAACAGCTTTTGCGTTAGAAACCTGAATGCATCCGGATTCAAATCATTGATATTGTCATCAGAACTATCAGGAGCAGAAATCAGTGAACTGGTAAAAAGGAATCATGACCGAAACATCGATTTGGAGATGATTGTCAATGGAAACCTTGAAGTTATTGTAAGTAAAGACGACTTTACAAATTTAAATGATGGAAAGGATTTCATCATCTCAAACGATGCTGATTATGCCACTTTAGAGGATAAAAAAAGAAAAAAATTCAAATATAAGATATTCTTCGACTACAACAGGCAAAGCCACATCATCAATAAGGACTGCCTGTGCCTGATTGAGGAAATCAATCAGATAAAAGAGATGGGTCTTGATTGCCTGATTCTTGACTGCAGATATTCCAATGAGAAATACACTTCACAGATTTTATCCATTTATAATGAAAGCCTTAACGGTAAGGATGATGATGAACTGACCAAATACAAATATCAGATTATGGATTTATCCCAATCATACATCAATAAAGGCAATTTCATTGAAGGAAGATTACACGAGGACAAATAATGAGAATTCCTGAATTGCTTGCGCCTGTCGGATCCATGGAACATTTGAAAGTTGCAATTAATGCAGGGGCAAGTTCCGTCTATCTGTCCGGAAAGGATTATGGAGCCCGCAAATACGTCGCCAACTTTACATTGGATGAAATCGGCGATGCAGTAAGCATTGCACATCTGCACAACGTCAAAGTTTATGTGACCGTCAATACCTTAATCAAAGAGTGCGAACTCGAAGACGTGATGAATTATTTATCCAAACTATATGCAATCGGCGTGGATGCCGTTTTGGTTCAGGATTTGGGTCTTGTCGAACTGATCAACAGACATCTGCCCAACTTAAAGATTCATGCATCAACACAAATGACAGCTGAAAACCAACTTAAACTTGACTATATTGAAAGCAAAGGAATAAGAAGAATTGTCCTTCCTCGCGAAATGAGAAAAGAGGAAATTGCACAGCTCAAAACAAATATGGAACTTGAAATATTTGCCCATGGAGCATTATGCTATTCATATTCTGGCCAGTGCCTTATGAGCAGTTTTAAAGGTGGAAGAAGCGGGAACAGAGGAACATGCGCACAGCCATGCCGTCAAAAATACAGAATCGATGGGATTAAAAGAGAAGACTATTACCTCTCACCATGTGACTTGAGCCTATTCAACAGTCTAAAGGAAATTTCCGAAATGAATATTTCCTGCATCAAGATTGAAGGGCGAATGAGAAACAAGGAGTATCTGGCCATTGTAATCAGCAATTACAGAAAAGCATTGAACAAGTTAAAAAGCAAAAAAGAAATAGAAAGCGAAGAGATTGGTTTGGTGTTCAACAGAGGATTCAGCGAAGGCCAGTTCAACCGCCAATCCAAAAGAAGCATAAGGGCAGGGCATGTCGGGCTGAAAATAGGCCGTGTCATCGACTCCCACAAAAACCAAATCGCAATAAGATTAGATGACCATCTTAAAAACATTCCAGAAAAGGGTGACGGGCTTTTAATCGTTAAAAACAGCAATGATTACGGTTTGGAAATATCTCAAAACCCAATAATAACAACCTTAAATCACTTTAAAAAAGGAAAAAACAAAGAAATTAAAGACCTGAACAGGAAAAATAGAGTTCTGATAGTCAAAAAGGTATGGCAAAACAAAAAAAGCGATTTTAATTTAAACGAATCGGACGTATATCTTACAAAAAGAAACAGCCTGGGCAAAAAAGTAAAGGAAATTGAAACCAAAAAAACCAGTTTTGTCAAATCCAAATTGATACTTACATTTTCAATCAAAAACAAGTTTCCGATACTTAAAGGCAGGTTAACGCTTGCAAACAGAAAGGAAATCCTAAGCGAAGTCAGGGGAAAAACACCATTCGAAAAACCTCTCAAAAAAAGCATTACTGCTGAAACCATTAAAAAACAGCTTTCAAAAACCGACAATTATCCTTATGATATTACACAAATCAATGTAAACTACGACGGAACCCTGTTCATCCCCATAAGTAAAATAAATGAACTTAGAAGAAATCTATTCGAAACATTGGAAAGTGAAGTTAAAAACTTATATACTCATAAATCTAAAAGGATAACACTAAAAAATGCTTCTAAAAGTATCAAAGAAAATACAGTAAGCTTATCATTATATACCAATAATCTGAAACATTTGGAGAATGTTTGCGGAGTTGAAAGAGTTTATCTTGAAATTCCAAATGCCGACGACACATTAAACATGAAATTTGATGGAAAATATAATCTGAACTACATGATAAACTTTTTAAAAGACGCATATGAAATATCCTCAACCAAAGATTACGAACTAATCTGGAAATGGCCAGACATTGCACATGACAAGTTAATCAAAGCGTTGAACAACGTCAGAGGAATATTGAATAAAATGCACTACAACATCCCAATCATGAGCAATGCATTCAATGGAGAATACGGGCCATATTCCATGAACATTACAAATACTCAAACAATTGAGAGCCTTGAAAACTATAAAATCCTAACAATATCACCGGAACTTACAAAACATGATTATGAAGACATCATAAGCAACTGTGAAACCCCAAATAAGGTAGAATTGATGGTTCAGGGATCAGTTGAGCTTATGAAAAGTAGATACCAACTATTATATAGCAATGAACTTAAAAAGAATTATAAAAATTATCTAATCGACAGAAAAAACCGCAAACATCCAATTCATAAAAGCATTTCAGGAGAGGAGATAATCATTTTCAATGACAGCGAACTTTCACTACTTGATGAAATAAAACATCTGAAAAATATTGGATTTTGCAATTTCTCAATAGATGGCCGATATAAGAATGATGAATACTATAAGATGGTTGATGTTTATAAATCAGCGCTAGACGGAAAAATCAGCAAAAAAGAGCTGCTGAAATATAGTCCCAAAAATACGTTGGGAAATTACTGATATTACTTTTCAAATGCTCTCGGCAATATTGAATATATATTTAAATACTAAATTATATTTACAAAAAGGGTTTGGTAAAAATGCAAGGGGAAAGAATTACATTGCAAAATATAAAAGGAATCGGAGATAAAATCTCTGAAAAGATATTGAACAGTGTTGGGGGCGAAGAAGAACTCCAAAAAATAGTTGACAATGTAGATGTTGAAAAAATAGCCAACATTGAAGGAATAAGTCAAAGAAAAGCAATTGAAATAATGAACCAATTGCTGAACATGCCCACTTACGAATTCATTAAAAGCGAAAGGGCAATGGAGCTTTATGACGACATCATCAATAAGATTTTATCCTATTCCAATACCAGTTACTCAAAAAACAGAATTTTATTGCTTTCCCCTACCAAAGACATTGGCAAAATCAATGCCCAACTTGATTTTGTAATGGATGCTAAAGAACATGTATCACAGCTTCCGATTATTAAATTAAGGGGACTGATGAAAAATTTAAAGGAAGTTGAGCAAGCAAAACCAGAATATGACCCGAGCAAAGCCATTTTAGTGGAACGTGAAGAGGATAATGCATACCTTACAGACTTGGGATTGAATCAATATTATCCGATTATTACCGCAAGCGATTCACCATTGCTTCAAGAAGAAATGATGAACTATGATTTGGTATTCTATGTTTATTCCCAAGGAATCCTTGATTTCGAGGGAATGCCGAATCTGGTAATGATAAACATTGAGGAAAATGATTATGAAATAGTTCCCGAAAAAATAATCAATTTCTTCATTCAAAACAAGGATTTGTTCAGTAGAGTTCACGAAATCCAAAAGATCAGAAACAAGGAAAGTGTGCTTGGAGACATCATACCCATTATCGATGAACTTAATATCATCGATAAAATGGAAGTGGATATTGAGGAACTTGTCCTTTCACTGAAAGATGAGATGGATGAAGAGTTGGAAAAATCTATAAAAAATATTGATCTTGAAGGAGATGAAATTCTCAACTTATTAAACAATAACTTCCCTCCAAAGATAAGCAAAATATTTGACAAAATTATAAATAAACGTAAAGAAATTATCCGCGAAAAAACAGGTATAAGTTTTGACCCATATCTCAGGACATATCCAATCCAAATTGATGAAACAGAAATCCAAAGGATAACACTAGAACAGTCATCCAAAAAAGAGAATGATATTTTCGATATTAAAAAAAGTGCTGCAATACAGCTGAACTCAATCAAAAAAAGGGCAGTTGAGGAAGTGGAAGATGCAATAAGGTTTGACTATGAATTCAGTCTGGGAAGTTTCGCATATGAATATGGCCTATGCAGACCCCAATTCAGTGATGAGATAAAATTAAATGGTGCTCTGCACTTAGAATTGGCACTTAAGAAAGACAAGGACTATGTTCAAACCGTTGATTATCAGTTAACCAAAGATGAAAACATAGCACTTTTAACAGGAGCAAACAGCGGAGGAAAAACCACCCTTTTAGAAACCCTAACACAAATTTCCATAATGGCCCAGATGGGACTTCCTGTAAGTGCAGACAGTGCCGAGATAAAATTATTTGACGAAATTTATCACTTCTCCAAAAAACGATCTTTAGATGCAGGCGCATTTGAATCATTCTTAAACGTGTTCATACCAATCGTCACCACCAATAATGAAAAGTTAGTATTACTAGATGAACTTGAAGGAATAACCGAACTTGATGCGGCAGTTAAAATCATATCCACATTCATTGATATGATAAAAGAATCCAATTCATACGGAGTGATTGTAACCCACATGGCAAGAGAGCTGATGAATTACACAGACATCCGAGTAGACGGTATTGAAGCCAAAGGATTGGATGAAGATTATAATTTAATTGTTGATAGAACACCAAAAATGAATTTCCTTGCAAAAAGTACCCCTGAATTAATTCTAAAAAGAATTTATGAAAAATCAGATGATGAATTAAAAGCAGTATATGCTAGAATTTTAGAAAAATTCTAAATACATATACTACTTTTTACTATTTTTAAAAAAATAAGTTATACTGCGTTATCTTTAATTTTACTTGAAATCAATAAGATTATTGAAGATATTCCTAAAACTATGACTATTGCCAGCATGATTTTGGATGAGACAATAAATGACGGAATGTTCTTTTCAAGGACATTTGAAGTTCCCAAAACAAAACCACATATTATAGAAAACAATGAGAGACTCATGCTTTTTCCAACATCTTTGCTTGTAGACAGCATTGTTGATGCGTCAGACAAGTCTTTTTGTTCAACAATTGTCAATACAAAACGATTGTTTGGTGATGAGAACAAACCATGACCGATTCCCTGAAGAATACAAGCAGCTAACAGGACATAAACCGGCACACAATCCATGAAAAACAGTAGGATGACATTAATTAAGATAAATGTTAAAGCAATTGATGAAATTATACGTTCATCACTTTTATCGGATAGCTTTCCGGCAAATGATGAAACAAATACTACTGCAAGAGGTGTTGCAAGTAAAAATAGTCCTGTAAAACGAGCATCATATCCTAAGGCATTTTGCAAATAGAAATTCAAAATATATGATGCTATGAATGTCATGAAATACATTACAAATGCAGAATAATTGCCTAAAACATATTTGAAATTTTTTAAAAGATCTAAATTGTATACAGAATATTCCTTATTCTTTTCAATTTTTAAAAATATAATCAGAATAATGATAGAGAGAATTAAAATGAAGATATTTTCATTATCCAATTTTACAATACCCTACAAAAACAGTCCCATGAAAAGAACATAAAGAAAAGAACCGACATTATCTATTTCTTTAACATCATCAGTATGCCATTCTTTATTTAATTTAAACAATATCGCCAGAGTAAGGATATATACTGGAATTAATATCAGGAAAACCGCTCTCCAAGATAAATAATAAACAACCAAACCTGATACAGTATTTGATAAACATAAACCTACATATCCGCAGGACCCCATTATTCCTAAAGCATAACCTAATTTGTCTGAAGGAAGCTGTATTGCAACAATAACATACATGGCCCCATTAATGATTGCTGTTGCAACCCCTTGAAGAATTCGAGAAATCAGAAGGGCATTAATATCAGTTGAAAAAGCGGAAAGCAACAAACCTACAGTCATCAGCACAATACTATATTTGAGGTATCTTCCAATCCCATATCTTGAAACATATTTTCCCAAAGGCAGCATTAAAGATACAGAGGTTATTAAAAAAACCAAATTGATAGCATTTAACATTTCAACAGACAAATTTAAATCCGATGCTATTGTAGGAAGTGCAACGGTAACCATATTTGCAATGAATTGGACGCAGAACAATAACAATCATCCAAGAATCATAACCCATTTATCTTCAATTTCTTTTTTCATAGCTAAATAAATATTAGAGTTACATCCTATTTAATATATTTTATAGGGAAACATAGGCTTTGTCAATTTGTTAGTTGGGATTTTTCGTTTTTCATCCAGCCATTTTTTCTGTTGCATATCTGATTAAATACTCCTTTTTCTGTTCGGTATCGTTTTTTCTCTGCTTTTGGTAGTGTTGCATGGAAGTACATTTCA
>JAFQXD010000080.1 GCA_017407115.1 Methanobrevibacter sp.
GGGTGTCCGCCAAAATTAAATTTTGAATTTTTGCGAAAAAATTTTAGGCCTATTTTTTATTATTTTTCTAATATTTTAATTAATTATTATTAAATTTTAATTTTCATAATTTATATTTTAGTTTTAACTATTTTTAACTTGTAATAAGTTTTATTTTTTAATTTAACGATTTTTTAAACAGTTAAGTTTATATATTTTGTTGTACATATTTTATATTAGGTATAAGTTGTTTTGGTGTTGTTATTTATGGTTAAAAGAAAGTTTGATAAGAATCAGAGTAAATTAGGTATTAAGACTTTGGATTGGAATGTTCCAAAAGACCATATTTCTCGTTTTGTTGTTGATTTTATTGAGGATGTTTTTCCACTTTTGGAAATTGATGAGCCCAAGAAAAAGAAAGGACGTGACTCTTTACCAGTTGATTCTATGTTAAAATTGCTTGTTTATGCTAAAATTCAACATATTGATAGAACATCAATAATTGCAGACATGGCAAGGTATCACGACATTTTTAAATATGTTTGTGATGATATTCGACCTTCTGAACGTTCAATTCAAAGGTATCGGAGAGAATACGGTCGTTATTTCGAAGTATTATTACAAATGACCTTGAAAAAGGCATTTGATGAAGGTTTTACGGAATTTAATCATGTTGCTATTGATGGAACTATTAAAAAAGCATACAATTCTAATAACAATACAATCACTAAAAAAGAAACACAAATATTGGTTGATTACTACGAAGGACGTCCAGTTAGTCCTGAAAACCTGGAAAAACTCCATAAACCTGCCAAAAGAATATTGGAAAAGAAAGACATGAGTGATGAAGATAAATTAGAACTATTATATGGCATAAAAACACAATTTACATTCACAGGACAAGATAGAATACCAGTAAATGATATTGAAGCACGTTTTATGAAAGGAAAGAAAGGAAATTACATGGTTGCCTATAATATTCAATCTGCAGTCGATTACGACACCAAACTAATCTGTGCAATAAACGTCACACAAAACCCAACAGACCATTATGAACTACCAAAAATCGCTAAAAAAGCAATACAAAACATAAACACCAAGCCAAAATACATAAGTGCAGATACAATATATTTAAATCAAATAACATTATCATACTTAGCAGATGAAAAAATAGAAGGATTAATACCAACAAGAAAGCAATCAAAAGAAAAAATAGGAAAATTAAACAAAAATCCATACCACAAAGATCATTTTGAATATGATTATGAACTAGACGCATTCAAATGCCCAGAAAACCAATATTTACACTTCTACGGAAAATACACAGAACCACACAAAGACCCAGAAAAACCAGAAAAAATAAAAAGAATATACAACAATTACAATGCATGTAAAAACTGTAACGCACGAACAAAATGCTGTGCATCCTCACAAACACATAAAACAATCACAGAATACGGATCAGAAATGCAAAAAGCAATGAACCACAAAATGGAAAAACAAGAATATAAAGACGAATACGCAAAAAGATCAATCGTTGAAGGACCATTCGGAATATTCAAAGAACAATTCCAACTAGAAAAAGAAGTAGTCGTCGGAATGATAAAAACAGAAGAAAGAATAAATCTAAACGCACTAGCATACAATTTAATAAGATTATACAACATAAAACAAGAAATAAAAAATACAACAGAAGATTTAGAAGATTTCTGCGAAAGTACATCCATTAAAAATCAATTACAACTCACAGCAACAATATTCTAATAAAAATTGACTCATACTCAAAAAATCAATTTTGGCGGACACCC
>JAFQXD010000039.1 GCA_017407115.1 Methanobrevibacter sp.
AAACTTTTCATTGTCATTTATTAATATATTTAGTTTGTAATTTAAAGATTTTCAGAGAGCATTTGAAAAGTAATAATGCTCTTTTGTGCAATTCATCCACGACTTAAAGAAGTCATGGTATTCTTGCATATTAAGATAAAATCCCCAATGCCAATTCCAACTGGGAAACCGATAGATTTTTCAACTTATAAAAGATTTTAATAACCCTATAAATATATTCGGCAATATTTTTGCCTTTTTTGCTTAAAGGAACTAATGCCAATAATATTACATCCCTACTGGAGGGAATTTCCTTATTTTTAAGTTTAGTTTCAACATTATTAATAATTTCGCTACCTCTCAAATTATTCAGTCCGATGACTTCATATTTGAAAGAATTCAGTTTGTTATATTTGTATTCAACGGTTTTTGAATCCTCGACCGTGCTTAACACGGACAGATTAACATCTTTGCCGTTGTCCTTGTGCTGGCCTGTGATTGCAACATATGAAAGTGCCCTTCTTGAGAAGCCATCCCCAACCCTGGTGCTTTGAAACTCGACTATCAAATTTTCATCATCAAGCTCTAAAATCAAATCCGGTTTGTAGGTAGTCGGATCTATTTGCGTCAGTTCTTTAGTCCATACCTTAACATCCTTGGATTTGATTCCCATGATATCTAAAAGAATATGAGCATCCTGGTCAGCCACATTTTTAAACAACATGTCTTCCTGAAATTCTGCCATGCATAACACCTCCAAAGTTAATTGATTGTAATTTGTCAAAAATAGTTAAAAACGATTTATATTTAAATTAAACTGATATACTTTAAATAAAATGGTTTTTTCACAGCAATTTTATACTTTCAAAGCAATAATACCAAATCAGAGCAATATACTAAAAGTTTTTTGAAAACAAAGTTTAATTAAATATGAATTATAGAATTATATATGATTATATTTTTAAGGAGATTATAATGACTCGTATTTCAATTTTAGACAAGGACAGATGTCAGCCTAAAAAATGTGATTACGTGTGCATTCATTACTGTCCTGGTGTCAGAATGGATGAGGACACCATAGTAATCGATGAGGACACAAAAAAGGTGCTGATATCTGAAGAATTATGTGAAGGGTGCGGTATCTGTACAAACAGGTGCCCATTTGATGCAATTACAATTATTAACTTACCTGAAGCTGTCGGCGAACCTATTCACAGATTCGGACAGAACCAGTTTGAACTGTTTGGACTTCCAAGTCTGGAAGAAGGAACCGTTCTGGGTCTTTTGGGCCAAAACGGTATCGGTAAATCCACAATAATGAACATACTGTCAGGAAACCTGATACCGAACTTCGGAGACTTTGAAAACAAGCCTGAAAACTGGGATGCAGTAATCGACTATTACAAAGGCTCAGCACTTCAGAAATATTTCCAGGATTTGTCTGAGGGCAACATCAAAACCATCCTAAAGCCACAGATGGTTGACAAACTCCCGAAAGTCGTGAAAGGAAAAGTAAGAGATCTGCTCACCAACGTTAATGAAAGGGACAAACTGGACTACGTCACAAAAGAGCTGCAGCTTGAAAACGTGCTTGACAGGAAAATGGAAAACCTCAGTGGAGGGGAACTTCAAAGGGTTGCGATTGCAGCAACCGTCCTGAGGGAAGGTGACTTCTACTACTTCGACGAGCCTACATCATGGCTTGACGTTTCCCAAAGGTTGAATGCAGTTCGTGTTATCAGATCGCTAGCCGAAGAAGGAAAAAGTGTTCTTGTAATTGAACACGACCTCGCTACACTGGATGCGCTCTCCGACAACATCCACATATTATACGGACAGCCTGGAGGATATGGTGTAGTATCCGGAAGAAAAGGAGTTCGCCTAGGAATCAACGCATACATCAAAGGATTTTTAAAAGAGGAAAACGTCAGAATCAGAAGAAACCCAATTGAGTTTACCATAAGGCCGCCGACTCCAGAAGATGAAGGGGATGCACTTGCAAGCTATACTGACTTAAGCAAGGAATATGACGGATTCAAGCTTACTGCAGATGCCGGGGAAATATTTTATGATGAAATCGTAACTGCATTCGGTTCAAACGGTATCGGTAAAACCACATTTGCAAAAATCCTTGCAGGGGTTGAGGAGCCGACCACCGGTGAAGTGGACGAGGAAGTTACAATAGCCTACAAACCACAATACATCGTATCCAACTTCGAAGGAACAGTACAGGAATTTTTATACATGAATGCTCCTACCTGCGGAACCAAAATATTTGAAAGCGAAATCATGAATCCGTTGACATTGAACGAAATGCTGGACAAGCCTGTTAAAGGTTTGAGTGGAGGAGAACTTCAAAGATTGGCCATTGCAGTAACCCTTGCAAAGGATGCCGAAATATATCTTTTTGACGAACCTACCGCATTTCTGGATGTGGAACAAAGGCTTGTGGCAGCAAGAGTTATCCGTAAACTTGTTGAAAGCAGAAATGCCGCATCACTCATTGTGGACCACGATATCGTGTTTATCGATTACATATCAGACAGGGCAATGGTGTTCAACGGAACTCCCGGCCTTGACGGTCATGCATCAAAACCAACTGACCTTAGAAATGCAATGAACGAGTTTTTAGGAAATCTTAATATCACATTCAGAAGGGATAAGGAAACCAAAAGGCCAAGGGTCAACAAACTCGACAGTTATAAAGACCGTGAACAAAAAGAAAAAGGAGAATATTACTACCTGTCAGATTAGATATTCTCTTCACCCCATCACCTCCTTTAAAAAAGTATTACTTTTTATACTTATTTTTACACTTTAGTAATACTTATTTTCAGATTTAAATAGTTTAAATGACAAATCATTATTCAACTATAATTTAAAAGTGATAAAGATGAGTTGTTATAAATATTGGGGAAAACTAGAAGAAATCGCAAATAAGCTTTCAAGTTATGGCGATTTGGATAAATATGGTGATTCTGCCCTCGATAATGTCAATATTGATGAAATTATTGATATTTTGGATGAAGTGGAAATCATAGCTCACGATAAGGAAATCGATTTTGACTCTGCAAAACACATTCTCGATGATGAAAAGATGAACAAGGCACTGAAGCTGATACGCAAATTCTACGTTTACATCGGAGCAAGACTTGAAACAGAAAATGCCCTTAAAATTTTAGAATCAGACAATCCTCAGGAAACCTTGGATTCATTCCATTTTTATGAAAGATACATAGGTTTAATCAACAACGAAAGCCAACTGGCAAAATTCAATGAAAATAAAACATTTGTATTTTTAGGAAGCGGACCTCTGCCTCTGACCTTGATAATGTTTAACAGGGTTTATGGATGCAAATGCATAGGAATCGAACAGCAGGAAGACGTTGCGGACCTTTCAAGAAAAATATTGAAAAAGTTAGGTCTTGAAAATGATATTGAGATTGTAACCGGTGATGAAAAAACAATAGCCAATCTCGACTATGACATTTTAATGGTGGCAGCACTGGCCGAGCCAAAAGAAAGAGTATTTTCAAACATTTGGGAATTCATTGATGAAGATACACCTTTAATCTACAGGACATACACAGGAATGAGAGCCATATTATATGCTCCTGTCCTTGAAAAGGATACAAGAGGATTCCACAAAGAAGTTATGGTCTTACCGACCGGAAAAACAAACAACACTTCAGTCTTAATTAGAAAAATAGTTTAAAAATTAATTTTTTTAAACATTTTCTAATTCATTCAAAATGTATTTCTTTAAAATTTCAACAGCCTTCTCGCCGTCATCATCCAATCTTACGGCATCCAAAGGATTTAAGTCATAGGCCTTGACCACTGCATCTGCTGAAATATTTTTAACTGAATCAATGTCTTTGTCCTTTAAAATTACTGATGCGCAATCATCTCCGCATCCGGTTATTGTAACGATTTTTGCATCATCCAAAATTGGTGAACAGTTATTCGGCTGAGCGGAATATTCAGTTATGCATGCTGCAACAATATTTTCATTTTCCAAAGCCAATTCTACACTGGCAGCTCTTACAACCAAACCGAGTGGACTTAAACCACTGCATGAAACCAAAGCTATTTTATCACTCATTTTCTCGCCTCTTTTTCATTCTTTCATATCTTTTTTTAACCTTATCATAACCTCTTTTGTAAAATGGACATCTCAAAAGGCATTCGTTGCATCCTTCGCGGTGTGCTGTGCAAAGTTTTCTTAAAAAATTCTCATCCTCATCAAATGCTCCTTCAGGACATCTTTCAATGCAAACGCCGCATGTTGAGCAAAAATCTTCAACCCACAGCATTTCATTTTCACATTTGAAGGGCAGATTTTCTATTGAAGTGTGAATCATGAAAAAGCTAACATTTATTCCGTCCATAAAAAGGCACATGTTGCTTCTTGTAATCACACAGTCATTTGACTGCATCGCTATTGCCCTCATGCTCAAATCATCAGCCAATGGGTGAATCAGGTCTGCTTGAAATCCGTTTTTTCTTAAAAAATCTGCAAATTCATAAACGTGCATTCCATATTCCTGAAATTCCTCATCCATCAGTTTGCCTTTCTCGGCGGACGGATCCATTTTAATTAGCTCATCGCCCATTAAAAACTTAAAAATAAATACGTTATCAAAATCAATGTTGAATTCTTCTTTAAATTCAACAGACAGCTTGGAATAGCTGATTCCAGTAAAGCCATGTTTTTCAGCCAATTGAGTGAGTTCCATCAGCAATTCGTCTGAAATTTCATTTTTGGGATTTTGAGGATTTTCAATCTTATAAAAATCAGGGAGAGGTTTGTGATATCTAAACCCCTCAAAAGTAACATTAATCATTTTCTTAAAGCTTCAATGGCTTTTGGGAATTCTTCACAGAAGATTTTGATTTCCTCTGTTGGAATTGAGAAACTTATACGTAAGTATCTGTCTCCAAAGTCTTCGGAAGTGTATTCCCCTTCTCTTGTAAACAGTTTCCTTTCAACCAGATAATTGGACAAGTCCTTCGGATTGATTCCGGCGCCTGACACGTCCACTACCATCATGTTTGCATCTGACGGATAAACCGGCAGGAACACACCTTCGATAGGTTCAATCATTTCACTGATAAGCCTTTGGTTTTCAAAGCATGTTTGCCTCATTTCTTCAAACCATTCGCTTTTTGATTTCAAACCTGCAATAGCTCCGTATTGGGAAATGATGTTTACTCCCAAATCGTTTACGACAGCATTTTTGATGGCATCTATTATAGGTTTTGAGGACACTACCCCTCCTATTCTTAAGCCTGCCATTCCAAATATTTTTGAAAAACTGTATATGGTCAGTGTCTGACCCGGAGCGTAATTTTCCACAAGGAAATGTTCACGTGCAAAGTCTTTGTAAGTTATATCATGCAATAAGTATAAATCGTTTTCTTTTGCTATTTCTGCAAACTCTTTCAATTCATCTTCAGTGTATGAGGAACCGAGCGGATTTAAAGGATCGATTAAAATAACCATACGTGTGTTTTCATCCATGTTTTCACGTAAAAGTTTTGGAGTTAGCTTATAATTGTTCTCTTCAAAATAAATCGGAACGTATCTTACTTCACCTGCAAACCTGTTTGCAAAGTCTCCGATGATGAAGTATCCAGGATCTGAGAGAATGACGTTGTCTTCAGGCTCCAACAGTGCCTGCATACACAAGTATAGAGATTCGGTTGCACCGGATGTCAATAGAACTTCCAGGTCTTTGAATCCCAAATCGTCTAAAATCAGTTGTTTCAGTTCGCTGAAACCTTCTGGGGCAGGATATTTGCAATATGTCTTTTGCCTGATGGCCTCAATCATGGCATTGGCTATGGTATCGTCGTGTAAATGATTGGTGTTTTGACCCATCCAAATCATATCTTCGTCCATATACATGTCTTCAAAAAAGTCATTTGCACTTTCGTAACCTTCCGGAGGCACCCTTTCAGTTTTTTGAAACTTCTTTTTCGGGTTTTTAATATCAAAATCCTTATCCCTCATAATATCACTCACAATTCCAAAATAAATATTTATTATTAATTATTAATAAAAGTAACCTAAATGATTCCCCTTGAAGTTATGGAAAACATTGCCTGTTTTCCTTCGGGAATGCTTCTATGCCTTATTAATGTGGCAACTCTCTTATTTACCTCATCGCCACGTTCAAGCTGAAGTATAACTTTGCTCCAGTATTGAAGGATTGTTCCTCCAACCGCCCTGATGTCATTGTTTCCTTCATCATCAAAGGCATTGTAAATCTGGTTTGTCAACACGACCGCCACATCATATTTGCGGGCAATTTTAGACAATGTTCCCATCTGCTTACCCAATTCCTTATTGAGTTTGGAGGATTTCATGTCATCCACCCTATACAGCGCAACGGCAGAATCCAGAATAATCAAATCCACATCTGAATGGTTTTTTCTAAGCCATACCTCAATCGCCTTTAGATTGTCGTTTTGCTCTAAAAAATTAGTCGGTTCAAAAACTATAATGTTATTAGCTACTTTTTCGAAATCAGGCCCTGAAATCTGTTTAATCCTGTCAATGGATATGCCTCCCTCAGTATCAATATATATCACCTTTTTATCGTTTTTAGCGACATTGACTGCTAAAGTCAAGGTGATATTGCTCTTACCTGAACTAGGCGGTCCGAATATCTGGGTTATTACACCTTTTTCAAAACCTCCGCCCAACAAGGCATCCAGTGAGGAATTGGATGGGATTTTATGATTGTCCTCAAAATTAGCTAATACTTTCATAAGTAAATATTGATTTTCATATGATATATAATTTAACGAAATTGAAAAAATTATTACTTTCTTATGACTTTTGGCTTCATCCTTGTCAAATCAACAATGCTTGAAGCGTGATGTGAATCCAGGCTTCCCACATCAATCACCAAATCAACATCCACTCCCAGCTGTTCTAAAATCTCCTGGGGAGTTTGAAGCATCTCATCATCAGAGAGATTTGCGCTTGTAGTCGTTATCGGAAATATGCCGGCCAGTCTGCAGGCAATCTCACAGTCCGGAACCCTGACCCCGACATGACTGGAGCCGCTTGTAACCCCTCTTGGAACGATGTTTCTTTTATTTAAAATGAACGTGTAAGGTCCCGGCAGATGCTCCTCGATAATCTTTTTTTGACTTAAAGAGAGCTTTGCAACCACATTGATGGCATCTATATCTGAAACCAGAATTGAAATCGGCTTTAGGAGACTTCTTTGTTTTATTTCAAAAACCCTTTTAACAGCTTTCGAATCGAATATGTTGGCTCCTAAACCATAGACCGTATCTGTCGGATAGAGAACTACTCCTCCACCGGCCAATACGTTGATGGCCTCGCCGATGATTTTTTCATCCACCTCATCAATGCTTGTTTTAACTATTTTCATTTTGATTACCTAACAATTATATTATATAAAAATTTATATATAATTATGCTTCAATCCCTAAGACCACTGTTGACAAGAATATTGAATCCGATTGCTAGAAACTTAAACATCAACCCGAATATTGTAACAATAATTTCCCCATTCGTAGCTGTGATTGCAGCCTGGGGATTTGCAAATCATTTACTGATTTTGGCAACACTTGCAATTCTGGCATCAGGATTTCTGGATGTTGTTGACGGTGCCGTTGCAAGATATCATAATCGTTCTTCCAAATTCGGAGCATTTCTTGACTCCACAATGGACCGGTTTGCCGATGCGATAATTTATATCGGAATCATATTCGGAGGATACTGCGACTGGTTTGTGGGAGTCCTTGCGATTCACTCAGCAATCTGCGTGAGTTATGTAAGAGCAAGAGCAGAATCCCAGGGAGCAGAATGCAATATCGGAATAGCCGAGAGAGCTGTTCGAATGATTATCCTTATGATTGGAGCCATAATCGGATACCTTGCGGGAGACGTCTACTTTACATACATAATTTACATATTGGTAATCCTATCATACTTTACCGTAGCCCAAAGAATATTACATGTGAGGAGGCAATTGAAATGAGCGAACTTGAAAGCCCTGAAAAAATAGCTAAAGACATTGCAAAACTAGAAAGAAACCTGAATCAGGTAGCAGACATTACATTTGAAGGAAAAGAGAAGGAAGTGTATGACAGGGCTGTTGATTACTGGAACGATTCAAAATATTATCTTGAAAAAGAGGATATGAGGACTGCATTCGGATGTATTGAATACAGTCATGGATTATTGGATGCCTTAAGGATGATTCATGGACTCATTTAATATTTTAATCATATCTCATCATGATTGAAATTTTTCAAAAAATCAATAATGTTCATATGTTTAATTCCATTTTGAGGCTGCAGAGTCCTATCCATTGACAATACATATTTTGGATAATTATCTTCAATCATCAATAATGGTCTGAATTCTCTTTCAGCTGTTTTTTTATCATCTATCAAATATGAAACCTGAATATAGATTTTTTGATTGTTTTTCTTACATACAAAGTCAATTTCGTAACCATTGGCCTTTCCAATAGTTATTTTATATCCCTGTCTTTTTAATTCGATGAAGACAATATTTTCTAAAATATGGCCAATATTATGTTGTTTTTCATCAAGTTGAGACTTATAGAATCCTGTGTCAATTAAATAAAATTTTTCGGCACCGGTAATTTCTTTTTTACCGATTAAATCTTCTTTTGATGCTTTAGAAATCAGATATGCATTTTCCAAATACTCCAAATAGTTATAGATTGTTGATTTTGTAATTTTCAAGTTTTCATGTTTTAAATATTTATATACTGCATTTGCCGATATCAAATTGCCCGTATTTTCCATTACATATTTAACAACTCGATTAAAAATGCCGATATTTCTAATTTCATATCTTTCAAAAATATCATTTAGGATTATTGAAGAGTATATTCCATCCAATACCATTTCTTTATCATTTTGCGAAGAAATTGTAAGGGGAATTCCACCATATTGCATATATTCTTCAAAATAATTTTCCAAATCACTGTTTAATTCATTAACAATGAACGGAGTTTGATTTAATTCTTTTTTATAGTCCAAAAACTCATTAAAAGAAAATGGATACATTTCTATATTTACAAATCTCCCGGTCAATAATGTTGCAAATTCTTTAGACATCAGTTTTGAGTTAGATCCGGTGATATAAATGTCTGTATTGGCAAGTTTGTAGTAACCGTTGATACTTATTTCCCAATCTTTTACATTTTGGATTTCATCAAATAGCAAGTAAACTGTGTTTTCATGACTGTCTAAAAATTTCAGTACAATTTCATCAAGTTGTTCTCTTGTTTTGATAGAATTGTATTTCGGCAATTCCAAATCGATTATCAAAATATCAGAGTCTTCAACACCTCTTTTTTTAAGTTCTTCAACAATTAATTTAAACAAATATGATTTACCACAACGCCTTATTCCAGTTATTATCTTTATTACGTCTTTATCTATGAAATTACAGACCTTATCCATATACAGTTTTCTATTAACCAATATATTCACCTTTTTTATTAGACATTCACCATTCATTCTGATTATGATAAAATAGTTTTCTATATAATACTATTTTGTAATTTTTATATAAATAGTTTCTTATATAAAACTATTTTATAATTTTAGATAAAATAGTTTCCTATAAAATACTATTTAATGACATTAAACAAATATTTTTTAAAATTTAAATTGAAAAATTATGAACAATAGAGTGCTAGATTTTCTCATGTGAGAAACTTGCACAAAACTCTTATTTTTTATATATTCTAATTAATTTATCATTGTTTCCTTACGGTGTTTTCTAAAAATTAATTAAATTTGAAATGGGTCAATTAAAATCAATAGAT
>JAFQXD010000040.1 GCA_017407115.1 Methanobrevibacter sp.
ATATTATATTTAATAATAAATAAATAAAAAAATAAAAAATGTAAACAAAAAAGATTACTTTTTAAAAAAAATTTATAACAAAATTATCCATACTAATACGGATATCCATACTAATACGTATAAATTTGTGAAAAATTTTCGCAGAAATGTAAACCAAATTGTAAACACTTCATTTTAAATTCTGATTAACTTCAGCAAAAGGCATAATCTTCCACCCTTTTTTAACAATATGCTTCTTTAAACTCCTCTCATCAACATTATGAATCCTTGCAAATTTCTTTATCTGATTCTCACCAACATACCCCAAAGCACCATACAACCTATTTAAGGTCATCATCGGAGCTTCGAAACTTTCATCATCTGTGAGAGATTTCCTACGAGATTCCCTTAACGCACACAACTTCACTTTTAAAATTTCCAACTGGGAAGTTAAATCTTCTATCTCCTCGACAATTTCTTCCTCCTCACTGGCATCACCATACAAATATGATCTTAAAGCTGTTTCCACAAATTTACTTTTATTTTTAATACGGTGATTAGCATCATCCCATAACTCTTCTTCAATTGTTAAGCTGATTTTCTTTTTTCCCATTTTTATCCCCAGCTATTTCATCAAGAACATTCTCATATTCTAAACGTTTAATCTGCAATTTTTGTTCTAACTCTTTGATTTCTTTTTCAAGGAAATATTTATCCACTTCCAATTTCTTTTTATTACTACACCTAGCATCAACAAACCATTCAACCGCATCCCTAACTGAAAATCCTTCCTTTTTCATAAGATATTTTGCACGATTAGTAACTCTACCTGAAACAACACATGGGAATGTATCTCCAACTTGCATATTAAACAATCCTCCTCTTTTTATCTTACACTAAATCTCCTAATGAATTTCACTAAATCTTTTGGATTAGCATTACCTAAACCATAATAGCTATGATACTTCTTATGGCAGAATACGCATAATGTAATCCCATTCTCATCATCAACTCTTAAATCCTTATTGTGTTTATATCCGAATACATGATGAGCTTGTAAATGTTTATCTCCTCCACAACATTGGCAAACTCTATCTCTAGAAATTACTTTATCCCTCCACACTCTATATTCTGGACTATTCCTATCCCCATATTCTCCAGTGGAGTCAATTTCATAATCATATTGTTTAAGTTCTTCAGAGTCTAATTTCTTAATATTATTACCCTGCAAATAGACGGTATATTTACCATTTTTATTGCTTCTGGTTTTAAGCACACCAGTAACTCTAACTAGTTGCCCTAAAGTATAATCATTATAAGAAGTTAAATCATCTTCCACAATAACTTTTAATTTGCGAGGAGTTTTATTATCCCCAAATGACATGCCTAACATTAATGCTTGAGAATCAATATACTGGGATTCATCCTCTAATAATCTAAAGGACCTAGTACCACATTCAGAACATAGTGTCGGTTCTTTAATTTTAAAAGAATCATCCTCTTCAACTTCATGTAATCTCATACAACCTCTGCATTCAAAAACACCTGTAATGATTTTAGGTTCTGGATTATTAATTTTTTCAATAACTGCATCAACAGAAATAAATGTGTTAACATACCTACTACTCACAGAGTCTAAAGGAATAATATTTGTAAAATTATCGAAACGAATATTGATATCCGCATCTTTAACAAGAGGGTCTATATTTTTAATAGCTATCCTAGCAGCATGGATAACTTCCGTAGGCTTGTCTATTAACAAATCTGCTAAGTCAGGGTCAAACATCTCTAAGTCATTATAATTTACGATAAGTGATCTTCTATCAGGATATTCTTCAAGAATATTAAATACTTCATCTTTATAATTATTACTACTGAAAAATTCTTCAAATTTAATGATTGCTGTACTATTATTTGGATTCATTATTTTTCCCTCCTTTTTTTATGCTCTACTCACATACCCCTTGTTAGGGATGTAACATATTCCTTTTTGAACTAAATTTTGAGTCATTTGTTCAGATTCTTTTTCTAAAATAGAATACTTATCTTCCAGATTACTATATACAATACTTAAGGGAACATATAGTCCGTAGTCATCTTCTAATAATTGTATTTCTTCTAACAGCTTCTGAATTTTATTTCTGTTGGAAAGTATTATGTCTTTATCAATTTCTTCAGGAGTTATTTCACCTATTTCGGGATTTACGCCTAATTCTTTTAGGCAAGACATTGTTATTCTCACTGCTTTTTCCGCATCTTCCCTGTCAACACTATCTTTAAGTTTGATTTTAGCACTGGCTTCTGCTAATCTGATAATTGATTCTAAGTGTCTGGCAGTTATTGGAGAATATCCTTCAGATTCAGCATTCCTAATGTTCACGTAAAATTCTTTTAGAACTTCATTAGCTTCATCAGTTAAAATTGGGTTTGTATATTTTCGTGCATATGCAATATATTTCTTAAGTAACTCTGGTTCAAGTTCGTAATGGATTGAAGATGTTTTATGTAATTCTAAAATATGTTCAGCTACTTTGGAATCTCCTATTTTAGATGGTTTATCTTCAATTAGGAGTATTAAATCGAAATGTGATTTAACTGATGATGGTATCATTATTTGTTCAGATAATATTTTATATCTGTCAAAATATCCATTATGAGGCGTTGTTATTGCAAGAATTCTATTGTCTTGATTTAATAGGTATCCTAGTTCTTGTTCTGTTAAATAATCTGTATTGGGAATGCATATTAATTCATCATTGTCTCTAGTATTTAGTGAGTAACTTACTTGATCTACTAATTGGGTTGTGTATTCCATTATGGTGGATTTTCCTATCCCATTATCCCCTACGATTAATATTTTTAATTCACTTGATAGTTTTGTTCCATCTTTTAATATTTTATGTGACCCTCCGAATAATTGTAATGCAATAACTTCTTTAATGTTTCGGTATCCTCGTATTGTTGGAGCTATTGATTTTATTATTTTTTCATAAATGTTTGGGTCACAAGCTAATTCTATGATTTTTTCCTCATCTTCTTCGGAAATCATAGTGCATTCTATACTCATGAGAATCCACTCCATTAAATTTTTTTATAAAATTCATATGTTTATCTTTTTACTTTGAAAATTTGTCGAGCGGATTGTCTAGGTTTGTATAAGCATTTTGAAATCATCTCCTACGTTTTTTTTCTTTGGGTATTTTTTTCTTAGTATACTTTGATGTATACTTGTATATTGTTATCTGTAAAATTTTCTATTTAAAAGTTTTGGTGTTAGTTTTATGATTACACTAGATAAAAGAAGTGAGAATAAATAATATAAATCAATTAATATATAGTATACATTATATGTTTAACAATAGATTATTCCAAAAATTCTGCCGAGACCGAAACGTAAAAGAATCAACAAAACAAGGCTACGAATCAGCACTAAAAAACTACATGGAATACCACCAAGAAACACTAACCACCCTAATCGACGAAGCAATAGCAGAAGAAAACCAAGGCATACCATTAAAACAAAGAAAACTCAAAAAAAGACTACTAAACTACCGCAACTACCTACTCAAAAGTAAAAGCAGCCCAAACACAGTAAGAACCTACTTCAGCAAAGTCAAAACGTTCTACCGCCACTTCGAAATCGAAATACCCACACTACCAGATGTCAAATACAATAAACTATACGAAACCAACTACCTGGATTTACCTACTAAGAAACATATCAGGCAGGCTTTGGAGATTGTTGGTGTGGATCTTCGAGCAGTCATATTATTCATGTCATCTTCAGGTACTGCTAAGGCTGAAACTTTAAGCTTAACTGTGGAGCAATTCATTACTGGTACTCAGGATTATCATGATGGTGGTGATATTGAAATGGTCTTGAATACTTTGGAGCATAAAAGGAATATTGTCCCTACATTCTATTTGAAAAGGATTAAGACGGATAAATATTATTATACTTTCTGTAGCCCTGAAGCTAGTCGTGAGATTGTTAAGTATTTGAAGACTCGTCAGGATTTAAAGATGAGTGACCCTTTATTTGACTTTTCGGCTTCTACTTTGTTGGCTAGGTTTCAGGAGATTAATGATGGTATGGGTTGGGGTTTTAAAGGCAAGTATCGTTTCTTCCGCAGCCATACATTAAGGAAGTTTCATGCAAGTAATATTGGTTTATCAGCGGAGTATATTGATGAGTTGCAGGGCCGGTCGAAGAATATGGTTCATGAGACTTATATTAAGACTAATCCTGAGAAGTTGAAGTCTATTTATAAATCTGCTATGAAGAATGTTATGATTAGTGAGGAGAATATTCCTGATATTCAGCATCAGGAGTTTAGTATAACAATTAACATTTTCTTGTCAGGTAAGGAATATAATATATTCTAAAACAGAAACCATACCATTCGTATTATAGCTATTAAACAATTGTACAGGTTTATATTGTTATAGTGTTGAAATCATTATTAAATAGGTAAATGTTAATTTTTAATGAATCTTAAGCCGTTGATGAATCTGAAGTTTCCGGTGTCCATGTGGCGTAACATTCGGCATAATTCTGCTGGAGGTACTTCTTCGATTTTACTTGTTAGTTCGTTCTCATCACTTATCAAGTTAATGGTTTGTTCATTGTAGTCTAGTTCTATTATGATGGATTCTGTTTCGTCACCTACTGTGAATATGTCGGTGTCGTCGAATCTTTCATCTGTGTATAGGTTGAAGTCAGTGAATTCTTGGAATACTTTGTCTAGGGTGTTGCATGGGAATTTTAGTTCTACCAGTTCGTTATAATTGATATTCTTTTTTGTTGATTGTATGTTACTATTCCTGTATAAGTCGTGGATGACGTGTAGTTTGGCTCCGTCTAGGAATAAGTGTTGTCCTCGTAGTATTTTGAAGTCTTTGGTGGTTAGTTTTTCACAGTTGAATTCGATTGTTTTGTTTAATGTGTCTACTGTCCGGTCGAGGTAGTAGTTTAGTTTTTTGATTACGATTTCCATTGCTTCATCAGGTCTTCTGAAGATGTAATCGTCTTGTTTTAGTTCTTGGTCGTATATGTAGCCGATTAGTTCGTCTTTGATTTGTGGTATTAGTGGGTAGGTTATGTCGCCTGTGTTTATGTGGAATGTTATTGTATCTTTTATTGTGTCTATGTCCGTGTTTTTTAGGTTGAATATTTCACTGGCGTTTCGGCCGTATGTGTAGATGATTTTTAGCATGAGATAGTTTTTATAATTATCTTCGTGGATGTAGTATAATAGTTCGTTGAATTTGGTTTTTATTAATTTCAATTTAATCCCTTTATTTATTTTATTTATTATTTGGTTAATATTATCTTTAATAAGCCTCCACTTATAAATGTTTTTCTAAAACACATGGACGACTACTTTTAACATACAATATAGTAATATCCTCAAAAATATCCCAATCATTCTCATTACAAATACTAAAAATATCCTTCAAAATACCACTATTGATTTTATTCCGTTCATCGAAACTATAATTTCCTTTATAGAATAAATTATATGTAGGTTCACCATTAGGGAAACATAACTTAACCTCATCAATATCATACCGGTAAGTTAATTCATTAAGAATATAATCCTTTAACCGATAATAATCCTGATATTTAGTATAATATGGATTATACTCCCCATAAACATATAATATATTCGTAGTCATTTTACTATTCTTATCTTCCGCAGGTGTGGCCATGAATGGTTTACTCCAACTGAAACTCATATCCGTTAATACTTCAGCTTCCGGATTAAACTGCTCCAAATACCTAATCAAATCACTTACACAATCAAACTTCACATTAACACCTTCATTATTAAACCAATAAAACCAATAACAAATAATATTATCAGCATTACTAAACCAATTACCTCTCTCATGATTATAAAACTCTACTTCTTATTATAGGTTATCTCTAATTCAGGATACCTTTTACTTAGTTTATTCAAATGATTAACAGCTAACATTTCATCATATTTTTTATACTTACGCCAACTGGCATGCTCACGGAGATTAACATACTGCTCCCCTAATAATTCATATAATACACAGAAACCAAAAATCCCAAGGAATAATGCACCAACCGCTCCCACGATAATGCCAATGCCTGTGAAGATATATATTAAATCAGTGAAAATCATAGATTATTCCTCTGCTCTTTTTCTTTTACGACCAGCTTCACGGTATAACTGATTACATTTATATTCTAGGAAATCTAATATGAGGTTTAAATCATTCGCTTCATCATCAAACCATTCATGCTCTCCATCATCTGTTTTATAAAAAGCACCCATTACTGGTAAGCGTAAACCTCCTTGTATCTGGAAATACTCTCGTAAATTTTTTAATATGCTTTTAACTTCACCAGTATCTTCGATTTTAGTATGGATGATTAATCTTGGTATTGAATTACAGCCACTAGGATCTGTTAATAAATTATGCCTGTAGATTTCTATATTCATGTCAGCTTCTTTTAATTCATTTCTAGCTATCTTTAGGAATTGGTTTACTAATTCATCTACATACTCCATATTGCCTTTGATACTTTCGCCACATATTAAACTGCCTAGTTTCCCTAAAGGCAAGTCTTTTATCTCGTTTACTGGTACTCTTTCTTCTGTTGCAATATCAACAATCATAATTTTACCTCCATTAGATTTGGATAATATTTATCTAGTAAATCTTCACGACCGATTATACGTAACCATTCCCTGAATTCAGTATGCGTTATCTTACCCGGTAACACTTTATAAGCGAATACTTCATCTACAGTTCGAGGTGTTAAATAAGCATCATTAAGATACTTGATATAATCATCTATTTTCTTATACGATTCTGAATCTTCAAGATTATTCAACCTTAATATGGTTTGGTAATGATGTAATTCCGCCAAGGCATCATAAACTTTCTCATAAGGGTCCTTTTTCATACATGCCTCCCGTTCTGGTAACGGTTAATGAATCGTTCATCATAAGTATAATAGCTTAAAGGTATGATTACTTTGAATATCTTATGGTTGCCTTTTATGTAAGTCTCCGGATCTGTATATAGGATTGGGTCTTTGGTTATCATGGCTGCTTCTTTAACAGCAGGAACCACTTCCTCCGGAGATATAGTATACTCTTTTAAATAACGCCTATTGAATGGTCTGAAGCAATCATAAGCGAATTTTTCATTAACATATTTAAAGTCGAAGTAAACATAGGGCAAATCATTAAAATCATCTGGTACAAAATGATATTTCGGTGCAAAGGGATGATTCCTCCATTGACCACCCCATTCAATTTTTTCCATACCCTTTTCAATACTATAACCTTTACCATATACATGATAATCAGGATAGTATCGTCTCATTTTCCTTGTGATTTTATGAACTAGCTTACCTAAAAGATATCCTCGTTCCTGTTCAAAGGAAGCTATTTTATCCCCAATATACTTAGCACTATAACAAGTCATTCCAGCACTCCATCTATTTCTTTTAAACCATTACCCTCAGGTTTATCATGTTTTAATTGTTTTAGTATCTCCTCCAAATGAGGATCTGTTGGATAATCTGTAACATCAATTAGTTTTAATTCTATACTGAATTGATTATTATCTGTATCCTCATGGAACCACCATTCAATATCATATTTTCCATTGAAATAATTAATTGCATCATCACCTTTATTAGCGAGCATTAATTTACTAAAGAACTTATCATCAAACCATTTTCTAAATTCTCTTAAATCAATGTCTTGATAATCATTAAAATCAAAGACAATTTTATTTTCACAATCCATAATTTATTCCATCTCTATATTACAGCCAGTTATACAAGTATTATCCAAGTTATCCTCGAATATTTCATTTAACAATTCCAATTTACCATGGTACTCGGAAGATTTTAAACGAGCAATGTAATCTTCTTTGGATAGGATTACATAATCATCAATATTGATGGGTTTACCATCTTTCCTTTCTAATATTAAATCAGATTGGGTTATAAAATCTTCAATACTTTCAGGAATATCTAATCTCATTTTCCTACCATAGCTTGGCTCTAAATATTTTGTTTTTAATTTATATACTGATTCTTCAATACTCATACTATCATCTTCTTTAAATGTTTTATGAATTCTTCGGCGTATTCTTCATCATAGAATACTCCTAAAACCTTAAAACCTTCAGAGGTTATCTTGTAGATTATCCATGTTTCCATGCCTTCACGGATAATATGTTCTTTATCAGTAGCTATTAATCGTGGTTGGTCTTTATTTTCAACAGTGTCTTTAGCCATTAATTCTAATGTTTTCTTAGGGTCGCCCCAGGAATCATAGAATACTTTTTCAAATCCAGTCATATATGCTTCGAAGAAATCATCACCATCATATTCTGGTTCCTTAGCATATTTTTTACTTTCGTCAATTAATCCCCGATAATAAATATGCCTAGCTAATTCTTCAGTTGTAGGCACCTTACTTTTATGGTATCTTTCTTCATGTACTCTACGGTCATGTGCCTCGTAGGGATCATATCCCACATACCCGTCATCATCATAATAACTCATAACATTATTCCTCTTTAAGTGTTAGTTTTCATATTCTTGGTGACTCCATTTCTTGTAGGCGTCGAAGTAGAATGTGTTTTTATTATTATCATAAGTGATTTCATAGTATAATCCGTCAGGTACGTTTGTTGAGAGTAAAGCTTTATTATTCCCTAATATGCTGCACATCCATACAATATAAACATCAGTTTCTTTTAATTGGTAATTGTCAGTTACTTCAACTAAGCTATTGTAGTATTCTATTACCATGTCGGTTGCTTTTTCCATGAATTCTTTATCTTCCATCCTGTATTTCCTCCATTATTTTATCATTGTCTATTTCTATGCTGATTACATTCACCATTTTTTTAAACACTATTTCCAATTCAATATCATTAACTTGATTTATCTCCACTTCGAAACCAGGATACATTTCATCTAATTTTTTTTCCAAGTAATCTGTATTAACTGCAAAAGAACATAACTCTCCATTGCGAGGTAGGTTTTCTGTTAATCGTTTGTATACTTCTTCACGTAGTGTTCGTGCTACATCCTCAGGCATGTCTTTGATTTGGTTTTTCATTTTCTGATTCTCCTCCCATAATTCATTTAACAAATCAATTACTTCATCTTGGCATAATCTCTCATCTCCTCTAGGTCTTTTTTTATCAAATACTACAGTATATTCATCCTCTTCCCAGTAAGACTCAATGAATCGCCTATTACTTTCACCTAAACCCATTTTCTTAATCACCCCGTAATATTTTTTCAAGTTCACCGTTGTCATTTACGATTAATCTAAAGCTGCCTTGGTCTAAGCTAATGTCTTCACAATGCACTTTTATTTCACCATTATTGAGTTTTTGGCATAAGTCAGTCATCATCTGGTCTGTTAATGTTATGGGTTCAATGTCTGGTCCTATGTATTGTTTTTTAGGTAATCGGAGATTCAGTAATTCCGGAAAGTATAGTGTGTATCCTTCTTTAGTTTTACTGTAGGTGTATCCTTTCATTTTATTGTAATCCTCCTTGTTTTATTTTACTTGTGCCTTTGTGAGGTAGTGTAATTATGGACTTGTTTGTATTGTTTAATTGAAGTTAATGTTTAATCAGTAATATTCCATAAACAATAGCTACATTCACTCACTTATTTTACTGCTTCGAATCTTAAGTAATCTTTCCTGAACTCATTATTCAAGGTCTCCACAATAAACTCTGTTAAATCTTCCGTCATTCCCTCATCCACTTCATCATCACTGCAAATCATTTTTATTTTAAGTATTGTTTCAAGACTCATCTGTTATGCCATCCTAGTATTGGATCATCATCAAATTTTTTAACATAAGTATCTGTCCGGGTTTCTAATATACCGCTTCCATGTATGAAGACATATCTGTGACCTGCGTATCGGTCATTGAAGTAGTAATAGCTATTCTCAGTATGGTGTTCATTAAAGAAGTTACTAGTTTTATATTTTATATTTAGGAACATGTCGGTTCTTTTTAATCTGATAGGAGCATTAAATACATTACCTATCCTTTTAAACCCATGATATTTACCATTCCAACTAACACGGTTGTAACGGTTATGTGAAAACATCGTATAATCAGGAGTCATTTTTCCAGTCTCCTTATTAGTTCAGCTACATCCTCATCATAAGCTATTCTTTTACCAGTAGCTTTTAATTCAAAATCAATCAGTACATTATTGAAGCGACGGTCTGCACCATCACTGAAGTTATATCTTACATACCATATTTCATTTTCAGCTTCTATTATATACCAAAATTCACCGTTACCTATTACTGGGTTTGGTGGATATAATGGATTAGCTACACATACTCCATATTCCTGTCCGGGTTTAGCTGTGAATAATTGGAATTCTCCGTATGGTGTTTCCACTACACTGAAGACTTCATGTAATTTGTCAATTATATCGAATGTTTCTGTTTCACTTAAGCGGCGGTTTTGTCCTGTTACTGGTTCTATTTTTTCCCTGTTGCAGACTCGTAATTCTTCCCGTACATTTAAACGTTCCTCTACAAGTTCAGGGTTGCTGGTTACCCAGCCGACATAATTAATTTTGTATCCCAAATCAACATCACTTGGTGTTAGTTTGGCGAATAGGTCAGCTACAATATTCCATGTACTGTAAGGTAAGGTATCTGATAATTTGTATAGGTCTTGCATGGTGTTATAGTCGGTTCCTAGGTAATCTAGGTGTATATTGCTTATGGCTTCGGTGAATGTTTCCACTCGTAATGATTTTTTACCGCAGCTTGGGCAATAGACTTCACCATCTAAGTATAAGTATGGTGTAAGAGTATTGTTGCAGTTGCAGTATATTGGTGAACCGCAACGGTATAATTGTCCATCTTCACCTATGGTGGCGGTTAAATCTACGGGTATGTCATTATTATTTAATATTGTGAATCTTATACTGTCCTCATTAACTGTCATATGTAATCAATGGTTTTTATATCCAGGTTCGTATCGCAATAAATAGTGTTTACTCCGCAGGTGGTTAACGCTTGGCGGACCACTTCGACACGGTCTAAATCTGGATGGTAGTGTAGGTTAGTGTATAGTGAACCGATAGCTATTTCAAAACCTGCACCTGCTACAGCATATTCGTCAGGTATTTTACTTACACTGAAGTTGCTGAAGATTTCATATATTTCATCATCAAATACAATCAGGATATTGGATCCACTCTTGAAAACTTCATTACTTGTACCTGATAATTTTTTATCAATTAAAATCTGTCTTAATTCTTCAAGGAATTCATCGTATAAGTATTCCATGAATGTTTGTTTTTCATTCATATCTGGTGCGGTGAAGTTATATTCTATTATTTCAGCTATGAATCCTGGACCTGCTAATCCTATGTGTATTTCTCGGGTGTCGAGTTCATTATAATAAGCATCAATGATATTCACTTTCTTGGTGATTATCTTGTTTTTGCAGACACCTTTGATTATGCCTTGTGAGTATTGACGGTCCGAACCGAATATTATTCTTTTATTTTTCTTGTCTTTTAATGCGATTATTACTGTCATGAAAATTAGTTTTTTATTTTTATTATTTTTTTTGGGAATAAAGTTATACCAAACCCTTAAATTTTATTTTTTTCCCAATAATTTATTTTTAACATTTTATTATTATGGGGGAATATGAATCATCATATAAATTTGAAGTAATTGGATTTTAATAGCTAATGAATATTTAAAAATGGATTTAAAATAAATGGAGTGATAAATTCGTGTGATTGAATGTTAAATTTTAATAGTCCATTTTTTAACATCATTTAATAAAATAGGTAAAAACACACAGGTTTAAAAGATTTTATTTTTTTTTGAAGAAAAATCTTATCCTTGGAAAAGGATGAAAAAACTTTTTTTTGGATGAAAAATTAATTCTCGAGTATTTCCCTTAAAAAAGTTGGTTTTTTCCCCAAAGAGAAAATTTCAAAAAAGATGATATAAACAAAAACTAATATTTTTTTCATCCAAAATGTTTTTCCTCTTTTTGAATAAATGTGTTAACCTGTAAAATGTTTATTTTATTCAATAAAAAGTTTCCCCTTTTTTTCATCCTCCAATTATAATCATTTTTTTCTTCAAAAAAAATAATATTTGATGAACCATTATTCCCCCATAAAATGTTTCCTCCAAAACAAAATAATGGAAAAATATTTTATTCCCAAAATATTCTTTTTTTTATAGTAGAATATACTAAACCCTCCAACCTCACCACCAGTGGTGGATCATTGGAGTAGGGAGGGATTTTTTTTGATTAAACTTGTATGCTTATACTTATCTAGTAAATAATATTTAAAAGTTTCGGTATTAAAATTAAAAAAAAGATAGATAAAAGAAAAAATATAATTATGGGAGGATGATTTCCAGTTTATGGTCTTCAGTAAACCATGTGTTTAAATCGCATGGTATATCATTTTCCCTACAGAATTTTTCTAATTCTTTTAGTTGGTCGTCGGTTCCGTATGCGAATACTAAACCGTATTTTTCATCTACTCTTACTTTTCTTAAGTCCATGCTGTTGATTTTTTCTGCTATGTTCATTCTTAATCGCCTCTGTTTTTAATCTTTGGGTCTTGAATACTTTTGTATTCCTACTTGTCTATAAGCTCTAACTAGTATATAAACCTTGTCCCAGCAACCCTCAAAAATAAAAAAGAGGAGAATTTAAACATAATCCCCCTTCTCAACAATATCAACATCCTTACAATCCAAACCCCAAAACTCAGCAGACTCAACAGACTCCTCAGGCGTGCCACCAATACCCCAACAAACACCATCCTCATCAACAGTCCACCAATTATCATCCATAATATTAAAATAACACATAACCATAAAAATACATCCTCCCACTCTTTTTTTTATAACTTAAAAGTAATGACATGTTTCACATATCCATTAACCCATGCTTGTTTATAGGATTTTACAAATTCCCATCCTAGTTTTTCAGTGTAATCCTTGATGATTCTTTCGGTTGCACCGGGACGAGTGTTTGGTTTGGCCTCGTAGGATATTTCTTTTACAGGCACTATTTCTTCCCCCGCTTCTGTTTCAATTACTACTTGCCTGTCGAAGTCTGTGAAACTGAATGCGAATAATTTTAATTCATTAGCTATTTCGTTTCTTAAATCGTATATTTGTTGTTCTTCTTCCCATGTCATCATTTTTTAATCGCCTCCTGATAAAAATATGGTTTTGAGGTAGATTCTTTTATTCTACCTCGTTTATTATTAATGTTAATTCATCTACTCTGTGGTATTCCAGGTTGTCGATGTAGTCGATGTCTGCGGTTACTTGTTCGAACTCGTGTGTATGTTCTGGTTCGAGTGCTTCGATTCTTATTTGGCCTGGTTGTTCGGTTACTATTAACTCGGTTGAGTTTCTTACTTCTTCTGCGATTTTTCTAGTTTCATATCTGGTTTCTCCTTTGGGTTAATTTATTATGAATACTTTTGTATTCCTACTTGTCTATAAGCTCTAACTAGTATATAAACCTTGTCCCAGCCAGTAAAATAAGAAAAAAAGAAATCTCCAACTAAATCTTGGAGATTAAAAAAGAATAATTATAACTACCACAACTATCCTCATCAATATTAGGATAATCATCAAAACTATAACTTATACCCTGAGTTTCATCAAGGATTCCTTTAACAGTATCAATAGCATCATCCTCATCTTCACCAGTACGACGATTAAATTCCAATATGCAATGAGCTTCATCAGAATCATCATCTACATCGAGGATATCGAAACAGGTTTTGCTATGTAATGCTTTGTGGAAGTGGTCAGCTATTTCAGTATTAATTTTTTCGAGTAGATCCACTATCCATTTGTCGGTTTCGTATAGGATGCAGCCGTAGTTGAATTTTGTTCCGGTTAATTCTTGGTTCATATGTAATTCCCCCTCCCATATTTTTTTATCCGCATATGCAGCGTGTGCATTTTTTGTAGTATTTGTCTGATTGCATTAGTTCCATCCATTCGTTTAGGTCTTCTTCTCCGGTGGTGCTGTGTTGGAATATTTCGTAGTCTCCGCATTTCATTTTCATCATGTATACACTGTTGAATGTGAATCCACTGAATCTTGGGTCGTGTTTTTCCCATTCTTTTAAACGTGCTTCGCATTCTCTCCATTTTTCTGCCATGGTTTCGTTTGGTGCTTCTTGGATTAATGTTTCGAAGTCTGGTACGTATTGTTCGTGTTGGTTTAGGTTTTCAGTAGTCATTATTTGGTATTGGGTTTTTAATGTTTCGTTGTATGCCATGTTAATCATCTCATTTTTCTTTGGGTTTTTTGTGAATACTTTTGTATTCTTGAATATAAGTTTGTAAAAACTAATATATAAACTTATTGGTTGCAAACTTAAAAAAAATAAAAAAAAGACCACAACCCAAATTAATGGATTATGGTCCAAAGATGATACATATGACAATAAAACGCAAGGGGAGGGATTTGAACCCCCGAATGTTTAACCATCACTCGATTAGCAGTCGAGCGCAATACCAAGCTATGCAACCCCTGCACAATAATTAACAAATTAAAGGATTACCTCCAAACCCACACCATTATTATTTTAACACCAAAAAACCATCAATTTAAAAAAAAAATTTAATTTATAACATGATTTAGAGATAACCCTTCAATACTAACTCTTACCACAAAAAAATATATATACCCCTTAATCATATTAACTTAACTTGAACCGTCTTCTTCTCCTTCCGACCATAATATTTATCAATCCTTTTCTGACGTGACTTCACCGCTTCAGGATTCCTTAGACAATAAAAATACTCCCCATTATCCTGACAATTACCCGAACCATACTTCGCCCTTAACAAACACGCATGACATATCACACGATGCCAACCCTCCAAATCATATTCAAAATAAAAACAATCCAACTCATCATCAGATTTGCCTTTATTATATAATCTGGCATAACCAATCATAATATCATTCGGAGGATGAGGATTATTTCCTGGTGTAAAACCGGAAGGGTCTTCCAAATCACTTCTAACCATCCGGGGATTATATATTCTTTTATCTCTAGCCATACTTAGAACTTAACCTCCCTGAAGTAGAAACCCGGAATGTCCCCGTCACCGTAATCATCACGTTTAACATAACCTACAATGTCTGATTCGAAGCTATACCATTCCCATGTAATCCTTAATTTTTTCTTATATTTGCTGGTTAGTTTTTTAGCTACTGGTATGGGTGCTGTCCAAGCAGTATCAAAAACAATCTTAATACTACGTATATCATCGTAAGCTATACGGTCAAGGTCAAAGCATAGTTTACCTGCATGTTGGGCGTTCCATTTTGTCCCCCAATACTTAAGTCTCCAGTTGTACCAGTCAAACCAATCATCTAAAAGAGATTTACGCATCTCATCCTCCGATAAAATATACTTACTACTAGTCTCCACTTTATACTTTGGTTCAGGGATAATAGTATTAAAATCAAAATAACCCTCATCATTAATATGACGGTTAATAAAACCAATAATATCATCACTATCCCCATTTACTGTTATTACATTTGTAACCCAATTCGGCATTATATAAATCCTCCCTCTGGTTTTAGTATGTTTTTACAGATTCAATTAAACATTCCATATCCTCAACTAACGAGTCTACAGACTCAGCTTCTACAGGATTATTCGTAATGAGTAATTCATCAGTTAAATCCTCAACTTGAGTTAATATTCGTTTCATATTATTAACCCGGCCATCCAATTCATTTCTTATTCGTGGAGTGTCCTCAGCAGCTAAAGATATAATATCCTCTATAGTATTGGATTGATTATAAAAATAAACGTTACATGAATCAACCATACCAATGAATTTATCATAAGTCATTTGTGGCGGTTTGAAACGTTCACTAATCAAATCCCGTACAACTTTTTCTTTAACATCAAATAAGACTTTCAAATTATTAACTTCCAATTCATAATCCTGGAAACAATCATTAACTTTCACAGTAATAGGATCATCTGATTTGCATTCTACATTTTCATCCACATCATCATCATTATGTACGGGAACCTCAGACTTACCTAATAATTTAAATAACACTCCCATAACCAAACCACCAATCAGTAATAATAAAAACATATTCATCGTATACACTACCGGAATCAAAACAACACCCACCATTAATAAAAAAAGAAGCAAATATTGTTTATTCCTTTCCCTATGTTCTTCTTTATAATCCAAATATTCATTATATATTTTAGAGGGTACGACTGGTGAGAGGTCATGGTATTTATCCCAGTACCATCTCTGAAAATCCATGTTACCCTCAACTCGGACACTCAAAACCCTATTACCTCTCACAGTACATGTTAATTAAAACTTTTTCCTGACCTCTTGACTCTTTACGGGCTTTTTCCAAATCATTATCAAATTTTTCTACAATAGCTTTAATTTTCTCATCCATACTTTTTCACCTCATTGTATTTTTTTAAAATATATTTTTATCATAATCTATTCTGCCATTAGAATATTTTTCAAATATTACATTAGTATGTCGTTTACCAGTTAACCATTCTTCTCTGTTGTCTTTTAATTCGTTTAAGTTGTCACATATTGTATCCCAATCCCAGTTGGATTTGCGAAGTTTCATTACTTCATCCTCAGCTTCTTCATATGTTTTAAATGTCCCATATGAATCTGTTTCGCCATTAATTGTTTTAACAATATAATAGCTGCCACTACTTGATTGTCTAATATGAGTGCAGGATGAACCCAGTAATCTTTCATGTAAGATTATGCTTTCAAGCCATCCCTGTTTTTTGAAGTAATCTCTCCATCGTGTAGCTTCCTCTAAAGTATCATAGCATCCGAAATAATATAAGTGACCCTCTATTTTTTTACGGACTTGGAATTTACCATTATATAATAAGATATTTTTAACACTGGATCCATCTAGATTCAGGTTAATATCCCAATTGTTTTCAATGAAATAATCTCTCCATTTTTTAGCATCTTCTAGGGTATGGTATCTTCCAAAGTATTTTAGTTTTCCGTTTACTCGTTTATGGATTTCATATGCCCCATTATGGATTGTAATATAATCTTCACCAGAGGAGGATAGTATTCTATGATAGGGTTTCCAGTTATTAGCTTGACACCAATCTCTTATCATTAATGCACCGATTAAAGTAGGGTAGCTGCCTAAAGTTTTCTGTTTACCATTAAGCCATTTAGTAACTCTGAAACTTTTATCAGAGCTACACCATGAAACATTTGTGGTTCCTGGAATATTTTTCATACTATCCCCACCTATATTTTTTTTAATCCATTAATCTGCGATGATTCAATTCCACTTCCTTAGTATCGGTTAGAGCATAGATTGTGGTGGTCTCGATGTTTGCGTGACCTAATAGTACCTTGATTTGTTCTAAAGGCACTCCTTTATGCAGTAAATCGCTGGCGAAGTATTTTCTGAATTTATGTGGATGTGCTTTAACACCTACTTTCTGACCTAATTCACGGACTATTCTTTCAACCCCATTTACTAGTAAACGTTTATGTGTTCTACCTGTGAATAGGCTTGCTTCATTATCGGTTCTTGTTTCCAGATAGTTTTGTAAAGCTATTTTCGCTTTACTGTTGAAGTATGCTTCTCTTTGTTTGGAACCTTTACCATGCACTACTATACTGTTTTCATTGAAGTTAATGTCGCTGCGGTTTAAACCAACTAATTCATTAACACGTATACCACTTGATAATAATAATTCGAAGATAGCTATGTTTCTTAGTTTAACCATTTTCTGGTAATCTGTAGTTGCTTGTTTTTGCAGTAATGCTCCTCGCATTTTTTCAATTTCATCTGGTGTGTAAGGTAATTTGATTTTCTTTTTATGACGGATCTTGTTGATTCCGATTAATGGATTGGACATTATGTATCCTTCATCACAGAACCATTGGAATGTAGTGTTCAGTACACGACGTTTATTATCAAGTGTCCTGTTACTACAGGTTCCCAGCTTCTGATTAAAGCTAAGGTAATCTCTTACATCTTCTGTGGTTATGTTTAATATGCTTTTTTGTATGAATTCGAAAAATTTAGTATCTTCTAATTCATAGTAATCTATTGTTCTTGGACTGCAACCTTCTAAAGATTTAGCTTCAAGGAATCTGTTTAATAATTCCCTGTTAATATGGTTGACATCCATGCTTTCTTCATTATCATCGGATACGACGATTTCATATTTCTTTAATACTTCAAGTATGGTGTCATTTAATCGTATTAATGCTTTACCATCAATGAATACTTTACATTTATTGATGATATTATCGTTTAATGTTTGTTGAATGTTTTTTTGTGGTTGATTATATCCACCAACTACTCCAATTCCAGTATTTAATCCTACTGTATTAGCTAGTAAATTACTCATAAAAACTCAAAACTCCTCAATTTGTGTATTTTTGATGATTCAATTTAACAGCGTTCTGCTCCACCTCGACATATAGCATGGTCGTGGAGATGTTGTCATGGCCTAAGACTTTCTGAACCTGATCTATAGGCATGCCTCTTTTAATTAACTTTGATGCAACCGTTCTTCTGAAGCGGTGCGGATGTACATTTTCTACTCGGGATTTTTTACTTAATTCTCTCATACGGCGTTCAATACCATTATGCATAATCCTTGGAGGTTCACGTACTCCTTGTTTATTCACTCGTGTATGTGTAGCTACGAATAATGCAGGATTATTATCCGTACGTGTTTTCAAATATTTCTTCAAATGGACTTTAGCAGCATCATTCAAATAACATATTCTTTCCTTGTTTCCTTTCTCAGTTACTTTAAAAGTCATGCTATTGAAATCTAAATCATTCCTGTTCAAATTAACTAATCCGCCTAATCGTATACCACTGCATAATAAGACTTCGAATATTGCTCTGGTTAATAGGTCTTCTTCAGGAATAGCTAATCTCATCACTTCAATTTCCTCATCAGAGAATGGTTTTTTAACTTTTTTCTCATATTTAATAGGGCTGATACGAGTCATTGGATTTTTATAAATATATCCATTATCACTCATTGTATTAAAGAAGCTATTCAGGGATTTACGATAATTATCAATTGTCCGGTTACTGGCGTCGTTAATGTTTTGAGCGTATTGTAGGTATTGTCTGATGTCATCGGTGGTGATGTCATTGTAATGTTTGCCTAGGTATTCGAACATTTTCCATATTTCGTAATCGTATTTGTCAAGGGTTCTTTTTGATAATCCTTCTATTCTTTTCATGTTTATGAATTCATTTAATACGAAGCGGTTCTCTGATTCTATATCGTAGTGTAGGTCTTCCCGTTTTTTGGTGAATGTTACTTTGTTGAATTCATCGTTTAATATTTTGTTTAGTTCGTATAGTTGTGTGCCGTTTAGGTATTTTTCCATTCGGGATAATATTTCGTCGGTTGCTTGTTTTTGAGCATCCATGTTAATATAATCGATAGCTGTACTCATAAAAAATAACCTCATCTCATCAAATTCTTTGGGTAAAATAATGATAAAACTAAAAAGCATATCTTTAGTTTATATGCTAATATATGTAAAAACAAGTATATAAAACTAATAGTTTTAAACTTAAAAAAATAATAAAAAAAAGAAATCAATACACTTCTATACAACCCCATAGAAAAATCATACCCACAAAGATATTCAAAGATTTTCTATAATTTCTAATACACATCTATTGAATTGAATAGAAAAAAGATGACGACAAACTTTCTAAAGAATTTCTATTACAGCCAAAGCTAGCGAATAGAAAAAAGATGGCGAGAAACTTTGTAAAGATTTTCTATTACCCCATATACTGTTGAATAGAAAATAGATCATCAAAAAGATTTCAAAGATTTTCTATTAAAAAAATTCCAATGAATAGAAAAAAGATGACGATAAACTTTTCAAAGATTTTCTATTAAACAAAAAAAAGAATCATAGAAAATCTCAAGCAAGAAACATTGCAAAGATTTTCTATTAAATCGGATACAATTCTATTAAAAACAATACAAAAAGGAGAGCTATAAAAGTTTTCAAAGATTTTCTATTCAATCCTCTAGATATTGTTTTACTTCTATTCCTAAAGGAGTTAATCTGTATAATCGGCCTTTGCGTGCTTCCTCATTAATACATTCAATAAGATTATTATCCTTTAACTCCCTTAATGTCTTTGATATGTGGTTAGGTATTATATTAGTATCCTTAGCTATTTCCTTTGGAATTTTCACTTCCCCTGGTTCTAAAGTATTCATTACTTTTACACGATAATTGGATATCTTCACATAGGATCCTTTTATTAATATATCATCATCCATCATTTTAGTTTCACCCCTCATCTAATTTGTCTTGTATGTATTTTAAAGTATACTCTAAGAATGAATCATAATCTAATATTTGATTTTCTTCACATTTAGATTCTACCCATCTTCTTATTATATAGTAATCACTTACTCTTGCAGAGATTACATTATCCCTCAAAATAACTCACCCCCATACTTTTTCAAGTATCTCACGAAACCTTTTATTATAAATCTCGAAATCAGGGAGTTCTCGTTGTTTTCCTTGTGGTGTGCGAGTTACCTGTAGCCAAGTATATATCCAGTGACTTAAATTCCTGATAGCTCTTTCACTTAACCTGTTTAGTTTACAGTTGCTGCGGTAATAATCAATGCAGGTGTGCATATCTTCTAATAATTGTTCGCCGAGTAAATCTTTATCCTCGAAGATGTTTAATAGTTTATCTATTTGTATGGGTGCATTAACATCATTGTATTCATCTATAAGAATCCAAGCTAATATCTGTCGGATACAGTAACAATATGTTTTAACTACACGTGGACTAAAGTCATCAGTCCGTTTATTATGGATATATTTCATATAGTTACCATAGGTCATGCTGCCGTAGGCATGTTTCAGGGTATTAACATCAAACTCAGGTAAACCATTTAAGAAATCAGCGTTGCCTTTATAAACCATCGTATGTAATATATGTTCTCTTAATGTTGGGTTGGATTTGCGGTGTTGGAGTAAGGTTTTTGTAATATCCCATCCGCTAAAGTCTAAATCATATTCATATACTCTTCGGCCTAAATCATGCATATCTATTACATCCCTTTTACGCTCAATAGTAAGATACTCTTCTACTGGTCGGATATAATAAAACCGTACATCATAGTCACTGTCTTCGTTGCTGAAGCCCCATCCTCTTGAACCTGATTCCACAGCATATAATATTTTTATATTGAATTCTTTTTCCAGGTTAAATAATTCCTGGTTTACATAAGTGTATATTTCTTTAGATATTCCATTGATAGTGTCAGCCATCGTTTATTTCCTCCTTGTTATCTTCTTTTTTCTTATAGTCTCCTACAATTTTAATATCTTCTAATTGTCTGAGTAATGGTTCTCTTTTGTACCGTTTGCGACCTCGTGTTTGCCGGACTATCCTTTTTTGTTCCTGTTCAATGTCAATAACTAATAGTTCTTGTAGGATGTTTTTTTCCCATCGACACATTTTTAGTTTATTGACTATTTCCCAAGCTTCCATTAGACTGTCATAATTGCCGAAGTGTGTTTGTCGGCCTTTAACTCTTTTGCTTACTTGGAATTTGCCTTTAGGAGTTAATGTATAATATAGGGAATCTTCTCTGAAGCTATTTAATATTAGCTCCTTTACTTCTGGTGGTAATCTTCGGCGGTCCCAATCAACTTTCCTGAGTTCAGCTACTACTAACTGTGCATCTTCCTCGGTTTTGACTCGTGCTAGTTTATGGTTACGGCCGTCAAAGTATTTCTGGACAATATATAAATCTTCGGTTTTATCGTAGGTGTAGTTTTTAGGTTCATCCATCATATCAATGTTGTTTGTCCTGACGGTTTAACTGTTGACTTTGCAACAATCCTTTCATCATTATTATTACCATATAATTCAATGAAATCTAAAGCTTCCTTTGATGAATGTATTTTTTCAATATGAGGCACGGGTATTCCATGGTATAAGTATTTGTTTACCCTCCAACCTTGATAAAATGTCTGTTCTAAACTATCCATTTGCATTACACTTCCACGAGCACCCATACTCCAAAAGTTGATTGTACACATCTTCACACTTGTTTCATCAATATCCTGCCCCACTAGGAATAAATCCCCTTTACTTTTCACATGTGTAGCTAGTAACATACGGCCACTACCACAGGCACAGTCATTAGCTATCTTATCAGAATTATCCTCAAAGGTTTTATCCCTCATCACTAAATCTGTTGTAACTTCAGCAACACAAGTAGGACTATAGTATTGGCCTAATTGCTTTGATTTTCCCTGTGACAATACTACTTGCTCATATAATTCACCTAACAAATCATAGTAAGGTTCAGTATTTAATATCTCACTTAATTTATTCAAGTAAGCCCCCAACAAATCTTGATATGCTTCTTCGTTCCCATGATAATTAGGTGGTTCTTCATTACAGTATAGTAAGTTGATTCTAATCACATAATCTAACCAATCATTCCATATTACACTACGGTCATTATATCTTGCTAGTTCTTCGAATATTTCCTCAAATGTCCTCATAAATATCTTTACCCCCTTTTCTTTTTTTGTATAACTTCCCATCTTCGTAGAATATTGTATATTCTTCCATTTCCTTGAATATACAATTATCACAATCCATATGATTTATACAATATGGAATGTATTTCATGTATTTTGCACATGGAACTATCATTTCTCTTCCTCTTGCAATAATTTTTTTTTATCTTCCGATTATATTGGTTCCGTATTCTCGTCTTTTTTCCGGATTGTTTATTAGTGTTAATGTGTCTTTTTCGGTGTGGATTATTAATTCACGAAATTCAGGATCATCATAATATCTTGTAATAATGACCAAGTATCGTGTGTCGATGTGGTAGTAGGTTTTTAGTATGCTTTTCATGCAAGCGTATTTGTCATGTGCATGGGTATAATCGTGCAGTATTCTGCGTACTGTGGGTAAGTCTAGTCCTGTATCATTGCTGTCTATGTATAATCGGTTGTCTATGATTGTGAATTTATGTTCCTTTGATGGGTCTTCGAATTTTTCCAGGTACTCATCGAATACTCCTTGTTGGATATTATATATGACTCTCATTAGTTGCATTGCGGATAATCCTGTTTCTTTAGCACATGCTTGTCTTGGTAGTTGACTGTAGATCCATCTTGGCAGACTGTTTTTTATGTGCAAGACGTCTAATATGTTGAAGTTAAGTTTTGGATTGCCTTGTCCTTTACGGTAGATGTCTATTCCTTTAACTCCTGTGAGAGTATATAATTTTTTACAGGATTCATGTATAGTGAAGGCCAGGTCTTGTTCGGGTAATTCTTTTCTTTGATTGTAGTTGTGGAGTATCTTGTTGAATGTGCCTTCTTCTATATTCCAGATTACTCGTTTTATTGTTCCTGGTGATAAGCTGGGATATTCTTTACTTATACGTGTGTAATCGTAATCGTTTACATAATAGTAGGGTATTTTTTCTTTTATTTGTATGATGTCTTCTATTGTGAATTTGGTTGGTTTTCCATGGTTGTCTTTGTTTTTGAATCTTCCATCTGGTAAGAGTGTTAAACTGTATTTTTTCCTTTGGGATAACGGTATGTTCATTAAATGTTTACCTGGTTCTACTCTAGGTAAGTTTTCTGGAGTATCATCCACTAGCACTGTTGTTATAGGATAATTTTTAAATGGAGATTTATATGGTTCATCTTCACTTTTTTTGAGGCCGTGTTCTTTGACTAGGTAATTGTATCCTATGCGTGTGGCTTTGCGGATTTCAGCATCAGTTAAAGTTACTGTATCCATGGTTTTAACTAAATCAGATATCTTTGTGGATTCAATTTTCACTCTACGAGTAATAGCATCTGATTCTTTACTGATTTCATCAATTAAACCTGTTTTAACTTTGGTTATATCGGTGGCGATTATTTCAAATTCCTTGTTTAAATGATTTAATAAGTCTAGATGGTCTTGTTTCAACCTTTTTATTTCTTTCATTAGTAGTTGGTTGAATTCTTTTTGTTCATCTAACTGTTTTAGTATCTGGGTTTCGGTCTCACTGGGACCTTCTTCTGTTTTTTGTTTTCGATTGAATATACTCATCGTTTATCATCTCAATATGTTTTTTTCTTTGGGTAAAAAAAATTTGTATAGCTTATTTTTTTAAACTATAATTTAATATATAATATTAATAATATTTAAATGTAATGTATATGATATTAAAAAATGTGTATAAAAAAGAAATATTCTATTAAAAAGTATAGAAATGTATCCATTATTATAGAAAATCCGTGAAAAGTTTAATGATCTTCTTTTTCTATCCAACAGGATATGATGGAATAGAAAATCTTTAGAAAGTTTATCGTCATCTTTTTTCTATTCAACAGTATGGGATGTAATAGAAAATCCTTGAAAAGTTTCTAGCCATAAATTTTCTACACTCACCAATATAACCTAATAGAAAATCTTTGAAAAGTTTATGCCCCTAAATCATGTATTCAAAAAAAATAAGTGAATAGAAAATCCATAAAAAGTTTATGAGCAAGAATTTTCTATTAAACACTATAGAAATGTATCAGATAATATAGAAAAAAACTCTTACCATCTTTCAATCTTTATAGCATCGTAATGGCATACTTCCTGACAAGGAGCTGGTTTACTAAAGCGGTTAGTGCAATGATGACATGGGACATACTCATATTTCTCATGAGGACAATCATCACGGTGCCCTCCGAGGAAATCCTTTCCATTTTCTTTACAGGCTCGTACACAGCGACCACACTTTATACAATTACTGTTAGTACTGAAATAGGTATCCATTTTATAACATCTCCAGTTGTTCGGGTGAGAACCCATAGCTTTCAAGTTTAGCTTCCAACTCATCAGTAGGGTTACCATACTTTTTCAAGGTAGCTATTTCATTTTTTAATTCCACTACTTCATTAACATTAATTGGAGTGAAGCTATTGAAATCAAAACTGTAACTGTAGACATAATCACCATGATATTCACAATGATCATAATGTAAGTCCAAACCGTATAATTCATTAGCTATCTCCACTAGTTTGCGAGGGTTATTTGATATCTTTTTAAACTCGGGGAATATTTTAACCATTTCTTTAGCTGGTCTTATGAATGGACCATCATCTTTGTGTAGCCATGTTTGGAAATCCTCATCCACTTCATCTATGTAATGGTTTAGTATCCTGTAGACTACATCGTGGAATCCGCTTCCATGATATGCTTCGGTTATCCTGAAGCGGTGAGCTATTATGAAGGCTAATCCTTGATATACTGTACCTCCGTCGGTGATTTTGTCATGGCATTTTTGTAGGAATGCTAATCTTTCCTCTTCACGTTTGCGTTCATATTCTTCCAGTTCTTTATCTAAATCAAACATTTGGGCTTCACCACCATCCTTTACTTTCTTCTGTATTTACAATATCACAATAACCATTAGATTTAACATGTAACTTCACAGTATCCCCAACATTTATTTTATAGTAATCTTCAGGACTTACAAGATAATCAGCACTTATAATATTAAAATATCCGTTGCTGTCAGTTGTGCTGATTAAGAACATTGGATTACTATATCCTTCAGCACCACTTATATGTTTACAGCCTACTTTAATTGTTATGGTATCCTCGGCAGCAGCACATCCTATTAATAGGAATAAGATAGCTATTAATGATAGTATTATATACTTTTTCAATCTAAAGCCTCCATTTTTTTATTATACTCGATTATCATATCAATTACTTCACGACATTCATTTAAGATTTCACGTGTAGTCCATTTTTTAGAACCGAATTCTAATTGTATATCTTCGGGTAATAAATTAGTCCAGTCTCGGTGGTGACCATAATCCCAGCCGATAACCCATTTCTTTTCATGTTCATTAACATAACTGTAACCTGGTACCGTTAACGTATTTTTGGAGTATGTGAATCCTCCGTGACAGTACAGGTCAGGTATGCTGTCGAGTTCATCCATGTTTAAACCGTATAATTTATCATCTTCATCCAGGACAATATATGCGGTAGGATGTGATCCAAGTGACAGGATATATAATAGGTAATCCTTGTAAATATCAAAACATAATAATTTATAGGTTTGACCTAGTTTGCCTTTATATTCCATTTCTTCAAATACTAATAGTCTAGATTGTGGTGGTAGTATCATAGTTTTCCTCCGTATCTTAATGTGTCCCTGATTTTTCTTGCTTCGGTTTTACTCCAGTTGTGTTTTTTCATTCGTTCCACGATGATTTTTGCTTCCTCTTCGGTATTGCATAGGATTTTAACTAGGCTGGTGCTTTTATTTTTTTTCTGAACTATCCATCTACGGTAATATTTACTGTAGTAATAGTATCTTGGTTCGGCTCTTCTTTTTAGGTTGAGTAATCCTTCACGTTTAGCCCATTTATAATAGCTATGTTGTGTGGATTTAGAGATACCTAAAGTAGCCATTATCTCCTTGATAGTGTAACCTTTATTGTAACACTCTACATATTCATTGTATAATTCTGTGTCTTCGCCTTTTTCGATTATATTAAAAGTAACAGTCACACTTTATTCCTCCTTAAGTGTTTTTGGTAGAATATTACGGTAGGCTTTTAAACCATTAAAGTATGGTTGGCGGGCGTAGGTGATGAATGGGAATTTTTCACCTGTTACTCCATATTTGGGATTGTATCCGAATAGGTTAACATATTCTTTAAGATCATTGCGTTCGAGTTTCAATTCCATTAGGCATTCTTTTAATGCTCGTGAATCATCGATTGCACGGTGGAAATGTACATCTTCTAATTTGTAATGTTCCACCATATTTTCTAATCTGTGCGGGTAACCGGCTCGGTCTTTGAATATGGTTAATGTGTCTAACCATTTCACTTCTCCTAGTTTCTGGATTAATTCAGTTTCAGGATAGTATTCTTTTAAGAGGTTGTATATGAATAGTAAATCGAATTGTGTGTTATGTGCTACCCATACACTATCCCGTGTTAGGTGGTTCATTAGTTTTTCAGCAGCTTCTGTAGGTGCTACTCCTTCATTGTTTATCATTTCATCTGTAATACCTGTTAACTCTATAATTTTACCTGGTAGTTTATCTGGTATTTGTATGAATCTGTCATATTCTTCGGTTAGTTGTCCGTCATCGTAGACTAGTAATGCTAGTTCGATGATATTGTCTTTTCCTGGTTTTACCCCTGTGGTTTCTGTGTCGAAATATACTATCCTCATATTAGGTTTACCTCTCATTATTTTTTATGTGTTAGGTTGCTTTCAGGAATACTGATTGTTAATACGATAGCTTCATGTCTTTGTTCAATGCAATCATCTAAAGATATCCTCCAAGTATCCTCTAAAGCTTCCTTATTAGCTTCAAGTTTGGTTAATACAATAGGTTCATCATCAAAGAATAATTGCACTAGGCCTTGCATACTGTAATTGTAATAGTGATGTACACTATCGAATAAGTCATATTTTTTTAGGGCTTCTGTGATGTATTTATATTTTAATTCTCTGAAGTGGTCTTGTATCCTTGTGGATGTGCCTTTGCTAGTGTCATAGTCGACTTCTAGTTTTAAGGCATCATGGAGGCAACTGATTTCCTCGGTTGCCTCCATTAGAGTTATAAAATGGTCAGTAGTACGAGACATGAATTTATCTCCTTTTTGGTTTGTAATCATTACATGGTTCAGCTAAAGGTGATAATGTCCCTTTAGTTTTAATGCATCCTCCTTTCCTGGAGGGATCCTTATCATATTTATAAGTTTGGCAATTGCCACAAATCTCAAGTAACATTAAATTTCACCTCCCCACTATTTTTGCATGACGAATAAGTTTAATTACACGTTCGTTTGGTGCTCGACCACGACTCCATAATCCCATATCTTCCATAACTTCCCCATCCTCAAAGTGCAGGTCGAATCTGCGATTATAATAACCTCCTTCACCTTTGGTGAAACTGTCTACTCCGACTTGTCCGTCGCTCCATTGTTGGCCGACCACATGTCTTTCACGATTAGCTAGTACATCGTTTTCCCAGAACTTTTTAGTGTGGCATTCATCACAGTTGAAATCTGCACGCCTACAGTTATCGTTTAATGCACAGTCTTTTATGATGTGCTCTTTAGTACAGTATGGTTCGCCAGTATAAGCGTACTCATAATCATCACATTTTTGACTATGGGTTGTTACTGTCCTGTTATGTTTGGTGCAGGTTCCGAGTAATCCTACACTTTGTTCTCGTCTTAACTCAATATGTTGGAGATAACCATAGTTTGACCGGTCATATGTGAAGTTTTTACAGTAATGACAAGAGTCATCTTCATCGGCTCCGAATAATCTTTCGTAACAGGATTTACAGTAGTAAACTAATTCACCTTTCATTTCAACAGCATTGGTACTGTTGATTCTCTTATTACACTCAGCACAATTAATCATAAATGGTTACTCTCCTTTTTTGTGAAATCTGTCAACATCAGGGTTAATAGCTATTCCAAGTTCAGCACAATGAAGTTGGCCAATGTCGTCAACGTGTTGTACTGTTAGTTCTGTTCCAGGGCTAGGTGCGTGTATGTCATCAACGTGGTCGATGATTATTACAGTTCCTTCAGGGTATTGTTTTCTAATAGCTTTGAGTTCTTCTTTTGATTTAAACATAAGATATGCCTCCAAAATATTGTTTCTTTTTTTTTGATTACCACATGTCGTTTCCACTAAAGGTGTTGACATGTACATAATCATCATGTTCAGTTACGTCGCATAATCCGTTTTCTTTGAATATTTTAATTGCTTTTTCACGGTTTACTGGTACTTTGTGGATTGTTGGACTTCTGAATCCTAATCCATGTGTGTACTTGATTGGTTTCGGTGTTTCTTCTAAAAATTTAATAGTGCCTTCGCTATCGCATTCATGGTCTCCCATGATACAGTATATTCTCCTCATATTTTCGCCTCCTTTCTTTCGTTGTTGATTTCTTGGAATGTTTTGCCCATCTGCATTAATTGGTTTAACTGGTTCATGTATTCTTTTACTGCTCGCATGTGTTTGCATTCCACTTTGCGGAAGTGGTAGTTCTCACAGCTACAATAGTAGCCATGATCTATATCGAAGTAGACGTCGTGTATTTCATCGGGTCTACTTTCGCTGCGAACTTCGAAATGAATCATTTCATCGGTACTTTCTACTATGCGTACTGGGCAAACCATTCTTTTAAACTCCATTTAATCTTTTTTTGGCAAATAAAATAAAAATGAATAAAAATAATATTTTTTTTAGTTTCTTCTTGGGATTTTTGTTAATTTGAATGCTTTGGAGTTGTCGAGTTCGATTACTCTGTTGCGGTTGTTGTCGTTTATGTAAAATCCTTCGAAGATTAGTTCGGTTATGTCTTCGAATTTGAATACGGTGTTTTCCATGTATAGTGGGTGGTATTCTAGTTCGTATTCTTTTGGGTTTATGCCGGTTATGGTTTGTGTTACCATGTTGATTACTGCGTCGGTTAGATCTGCTTGGCCATCTTGTGTTTTGATGGTGCATGTTCCACCTATGCCGATGTAGTTTTTTTCGATGTTTTCTATGTGTTTTGGGTCTTGTTCTATTGGGAGTATTTGGTCGTAGTATACCATGTTAATCATCTCATGTTTTTTCTTTGGGTTTTTTTCTTTGGGTAAATATTTTTTTTGGGGAGTTTAACTGTTAACTCCTACAAGTAACTATTAGTTTTCATAGTATATAAATGTTTTGGTACTAACTCTAAACTAACCCCAAAAAAAAGAAATGTATAGAAAAAACAACAAAACAATACTAAACTGTTCACACCCAAAAACAAAAACACCGATGTTTAAAAAAAAGTGTTCAAAAAAACAAACCCTAACCTAAAAACCATTCAAACAAAAAAACAAACCAATTAACCAAACAATATACAATGTCTAAAACCCTAAACACAACAAAAAAACCTAAAAACAAACCAACACATCTACACCAAACACAAAAACACAAACTAAGAAAAAAAGACCACCTAAAATAAACAAAAACACAAACAAAATAAAAGCAAGAAAAAAACAAAACACCAAAAATATAATAGCAAAACTGTAGAATAATCAAAGAAAAAAACATCCCCGAAAACCCTACAGTATTATACCATTAAATTTCTACATATTAAAAAAAATTATATCTTACCACATAAAAATATAACCTTCAAAGTATTTAAAACCAACCACCCCCATAGAAAAATCCCCAAAAAACTCCACCACTACAAATATTCTACACAATCCAATAGAACTCTATTAAAAACAATAGAAAATCTTCAACAACTTTCATAGCAATAAATTTCTATAATAGCTAATACAACCATATAGAAAATCCATGAAAAGTTTATACCCATAAATTTTCTATTCAACATAAACAGCAGCAATAGAAAATCTTTAAAAAGTTTATGAGCAGGAATTTTCTATTCACCAAAAATTTTTTAATACAAGATCTTTGAAAACTTTAGCAGCATAAATTTTCTATACCCTCCACTATAGGTTAATAGAAAATCTTCACAACTTTTATACTCATCTTTTTTCTATTCAATAGCTTCAGAGATAATAGAAAATCTTTGAAAAGTTTCTTGTCATCATTTTTCTACACAAACCAATAGAATTCTATTAAAAACAATAGAAAATCTTTGAAAAAGAACCTACTAAAGAATTTTCTATTCAATCCAATAGAACTCTATTAAAAAGAATAGATTAATCAGACCAACCTTCATTATCAGTGTAAATGTATTCCAGTAGTACTTCTGGTAGGTCCTCAAATGGTATACGATACTCCCTGCAAATTTTCCTTAATCGCAGAATAGCTGATAACTTACCAAATAATCCCATAAAGTCACCATCCCATTAAATCTTTAAACACTAACAAGCCCTGACTTTCCGGATACTCCCAAATCACAGATAATAAGCACTCAGCAAAATATTTTTTCTCTAAATTATACAAGCCTTCCTGATAATGGAGCATATTTTTTAACTTAATATTCTCCTTCATTAACTCATGTTTATCAACCGGTAAATACTTATTCAGAGTAGCTATTTCTTTATTAGCTTGTTTTAATTCATAATCTAAGCTATTAAGTAATTCGCAGATTTCTTCAGCTAAAAGTTTATCTTCAGCATCAAAGAATCCTGTATAAGTCATATCCTCCTCGTCATAGATTTGTAATAGGTCCGGTTCTTCGGAGTTATATGACTCTGTGAATTTAATAGTGTATCTTTTAGTCATCAGTATCCTCCTTTAGCTGCTTTAACTATTTCATCAGCTAATTCAACATAGTCCTTGCAATTTTCAGCATATTTTGGATCTACAATGTAACGTGATTTTTCACAATACACTTGACCATTCCAATATAGGCATAGTTTACAATACTTCATCCTTATTCTTCTCCGAATCCTGCGTATTTGCGTAACCATTCTAAAGCAGGTCTTAATTCTTCTAATACTTCAGGGTCAGTTACTGGTTCCTGCTCGTTTATCCAAGCTAATTCCTCTGGTGTAGCTTTTCGCATGATATGTTCACGGACAAAAGCACCTTTCAAACGATTCAATGCTTCCTCTTCATCATTATAATCCTTACAATTCAAACCTTGGCCTTGTTTTAGTTTATCTAGAGGATTACTATACTGGTCATCATAATAATAACCATAACCAGAGCCTTTTACATGATTTAAATATTCATCGATATTCTTAAATTGTTTCTTATTATTCCCTACATTCGGTTTTTTACCAGGAGTTACCATAAATTAATCACCCACATAACAAATTCAAAAAATAACACTCCAATGAAAATAGCAATTAGGAATGCAATAATTTTAAATAGAATCATATTATCCATTCCCCTGTTAAATCACTATGAAGTCTAGCTATACTTTTACGAGCTTCCTCCTCCCCGCTAAGGAAATGTTTACAATTATAAGCACACCTGCAATCCATGATATATTCCTGTCTGTGAACACACCAATCAGATGGATAACCACTACGATAATGATAATTCACACAATCACGACAAGACAAAGGAACACGAGCCAATAATATATAATCTTCTCGTATAATATCCATTAAAATATCCACTACATCACCGGTTTTATAATCTCGTAGAGCTTTACGGAACTGGCATCGTAACTGTTTTTCCACTTCATTATACTCAGTCTTCATTAATATCCACTCCGGAAACTATCTTTAAAAATTCAAGATTAGCCCTATCCACATTATTATCCGGTTCAGGTAGAATAGTAGTATAAAACTCTTTTTCCAATCTTAAATACTCCTGCTCATCACTAACACTCAACACATCAGACTCCTGATATCGTTTATAAAACTTCTCCAAACGATTTAAAAACTTCCTATTACGGGTTTTAATTCTCTGCTCAGTAATATAAGTAGTCATTAACTTGTAACCTTCTTCAATATACTTATCATCCATAATTATACTCTCCCTAAATATTCATCAATAGCCATATCTGTTGTATCCACTTGCATCCAAACACCGGAAACACAAGTATACATAGTATAATCACACAAATTATCACATAAGAAATCCAATTGAATATACACTGCCCTACGATCCACCACATCCTCCACAGGAGGTAAATCAGTAACAATCAAATAACGAACATCATCCCTGTTAAACTCATTAATAAGCTTAATGAAACCTTTAAACTTAGACTTCGAACAAGAATAAGTCCAACCAAACATTTCCTTATAATCCTCATAAGAAACATGTCCCTTATTCCGCTCCAAGTATAATAAATAAGATAACACGCCAATAATGAAACCTAAAATAAAATCCAAAACCAAATTAAACATAAACAATCATATCCCTCCTATTTTATTCAGCCATAAAACTATAATTACCAACATCCAAAGTAACACCACAATAATCTGTTAAATTCACCGTATCCCCCTTATTCAACAAATTATACGTATGCAAATTAACATCAAAACAATAATCATCAGTATAAATAAAATAATGATTCTTATCCACATACAAACCATTATCATAAACAATCTGTTTATCCACAACATGAGCAGTTATATTAACCGGCTCAGCAACATGCTCCGGATAAGTCAACAAACCATAACCAGCAATCAAAAGCATAACCACAAAAACTACCCCTAAACAGATAGTTTCATCACCACTATCTATTTCACGCTTCATTAAATCCCGTTCTAATTCTTCAAGCTTATCATCATCCATTATAACCAAACACTCCTCATATTATCCATTTATGTGTCGTCGAATTCATGGCGGCGGAGAATTTCTGCACGCAGACTTATACTCACCCGTTCCAATTCGATTGCTAAATCCCATATTTGATTTTCACTATTTAGTTTAGTTTTGTTGATTAAATTGATTAATTTGTTCCTATCTTTTTTACTCATAATATTACTCATTTGTTATCACCAGTCAAGTCATCTCCTCCTCTTTTATCATTTTTTAAGACTGTGGAGTCTTTTTTGTTTTGATTTTTTCTATTTTACTGTTTATTAGTGTAATGATTTTAGTGTTTTTGTGAGGGTTTTTAGTGTCTTTTTTCGTCCTGGTTTTACCTCTTTTTTTTCCTTACTTTTTGTTATTTTAAGTTATATTGCTCCTTTTAGATTTTACTTACTTTAGGATAGTTTATTGAAAAACAGTTGATATTATCCTATTAATTTTTTAAAGGTTTTCTTATAGTAATCTACATCCTCTTCTAATTCTTTAATACGTTTCTCATATACTCCTTGTAGGTTTAATAGTGTAGTTATTGTATCTGATTTGTCTCGTATTATCCTTTCTTGGTGGTTTAGTAGGTGGATTGTGTTAGTGTTACTTATTTTTTTGTGGAGTATATTGTCTTGTATATAGTATTCTCCGCTTCGTGTGTATCTTTCTTTTGTCATTTCTCTTTTTCTAATTCTTTGATTTTTTCTTGTAGTTTCTGGTTTTCAGTGTGTAATCGGTTCATTTCTTCGCAGTCACCGATTATTCCTATGATTTGTTCTCCGGTTTCTCGGTTGTATATGTTGTCGTCGTGGATGTAGTATGTGTCTTTCTCATAGATTTCTTCGGCTACGGCACTTATATTCCTGTATAATTCTAGGAAGTCTTCTCGGTTGAATACGAATGTGGTATTTGGGGTTCGTAGATGATATGTGTCATTGTATACTTGTATTTTCCAGTAGTTATCGTTCCATTCTTTCATTATTTTTCTTCTCCTTGTATGTCTTGTAATGCGGTGAGGTATCCTGCTTTATATGCGTTTTCTTTATCTGTTTTTAATTGTTTGTTTTCTTGGTATAGTTTTTCGAGTGTTTCCCAGCAGTGTATTGCTAGGCCTCCGTCTACTTCTGTGAATTTTGCTAGTAGCATTGGATGGCAGTCATTACAGCTTAAGTTGTATACTCGTTCTGGTTTGTGGAATCTTAAACTGAATTTCTCCCCATACTTTGACCTTTTACGGTCTATACTACTCTTTGTCGCCATAAATTTTATCTCCTTACTATCATTAATGCTATTGGTAGGCTTACTATAATGCTTACTATGAATGCAGTTATTGTATTTATCATTACTTCACTCATATATCCGCCTCTTCTTTTTCTTTTATTATCCGGATTCTTCTATGGGATTCTATGGTTTTGTCTTCATCGAAGTAGAATGCTCCACCAATTAAGTATCCTATGTAATGGTAATGGAATCTTGAAGCTGGATTTATTAGTGCATCTACTAGGTGTTCATCTTCGGACCATCCACCTGTTGTGATTTCATATAATCCATCATCTTGTTTACGGATTTTACCATAGGTTAGTCTTGATTCAACTTCATTGAGTACTGCCTGGAAACCATATTTCGTATATATTGTATTGATTATGTCTACTAGGATGAATTCTTCATCAATCATCTTATTTTCCTCCTTTTTCTTTAAAAATGATGTTCGTGTTGGATATTCCTGGAAATCATATGCGTCTGTTCTTGGCGGATATATCTTAATTAATATTCGGGGTTTGCTATCTTTTTTTAATCGTTCTTTTATGATATTATCAAACCATTTCCACCTTTTATATAATTCAGGGTCTGCATGGATTATTTCCATTATCCTTGTGGGTTCATCATATTCTAAAGGATTCTTTTTAATCTTCAATTATTAATGTCTCCATTTGCCTTTGTGCATTCTTTGTCTATAGTATTTGTGTCCTCTGCGGCTTCTTTCCCATTTCATCTCGAAATCATATTTACCATATGGGTTGCATCTTATATTTACGAAACCATTATTTGGTGTGCAGTTCATATGGTAATATTCACTCATTTTTTCTAGGTTATCTGGACTCCAGCATATACATTCCATTTTAATTCCCCCATTTAATTCGACCATTTCCTGCTTAAATCTTTATCGTTGAATACTGTTTTTTCTTGGCATTCCTTTAATTCACTTATATTGTCCCTGAAGAATTTTAAACATAGGTCTTTTTTCGGATTGTAGTTATCACAATTCAAATGAATATTCTCCATACAGTTATCGCAGTTAGTATCAGAATATTCAATTATCCCATTTTTATTTTTACAATGTAATTCATTATCCTCAGTGTATCTGAATTCACAATCTTTAAATTCTTGATTAGTCATTCTAAAAAAATCCTCCTTAGTTTTTATTTTGGAAATGTTTACAATCATTTTCTTTTTCAGGTTCCCAGTAATATTCTGGGTCTCCTCTTCTATTATCATCATCCATTGCCCAGTCAAAGTCTGGGCAGAAACAATCATATCTTGTGGATAATGGTTCATCTGGTAGTATATCTAAATGTATACAATTGCAGCAGTTATGTTTATATAATTTTTTTAATCTTTCAAGGATACTCATTCTCTCATCAACTCCTTTTCCCATTCTTCTTGTATATTCTCAGATGTTTCATCTAGAATATATTTGTTGGCGATGTGGACTAGTCTTCTTAATTCTGTTACTTGATCTTCACATAACCCGTTTAATCTTTTTAGTTCTTTATTTTCTTTTTTTAATTTTTTGATTTCATCATCCTGCTCATTCAATAATTCACATAATGCTGGTGCAGACGTAAAGAACATACATCCTAAATCATTATAAATTGTTAAGACTTCTTGTTCAGTGTCAATTATATTATACTGTGGATTTTCTTCAAAGGGGTTCACTTCTAATTTAAATCGTTCACTCATTATCCTATTCCACTCCTCTCATCTTTTTTATGCTTTGTTTTAACTGATTAGTTTCATTGAAGTAATTATTTAATAATCCACATAAATCATCTGCAATTTCTGGACCAATTAAGGTATAATATTTATTTGCAAATGTATCATGAATTGTATATGAGTCAATAGCTTTATATCGGAGGATATCATAGAATTCATTTCGATAATAGTATAATTCTTTTTTTAACACATCATTTTCATTAGTTAATTCATTGATTTTACCGTAAGCTTCTTTTAACTGATTACTTAACCTTTTATGGTCTTTTTCCACTGCATCATTAGTGCCGGATAATTTATTTAATTCTTGGACAACTTCTTCAAAAGTTAATAACTTCCCATTTTTTCTAATTCCACTGCATTTAGTTAAAACATTACCTATTGAAAATCTACTCCTACTCATACTTTCGCATCACCTCACTTAGATAATCATATTTCTCCCTAGGTACCGCAACGGTTATTTCACAGTAATCTTCGTTTCTTTCGATTTTGAATAGGATTTCTTTTAGAATGGCTTTTAAATCATTAGCTTCATTGAAAAATTTATCCACTAATCTTACATTATCCATTTTATCATTCTCGATTTGGTTTAATAATTTTAGGCATAAATCTCGGTCATTATCTTCTTCAAAATCAATATTTAATAATGCATTAACATATTCATCTCTTATCCATCTTCCTGCTTTAGTAAATCTTTCAGTCATTCTTTATCACCATAATTTATTTAATATTGCTATAACTTTTTTAAATCCATCCCATTCACTTTTAGTATAATCATCACATACTTCTAAAGGTTCATCTGAAGTGTTAATATTATGTAGTTTGCAATGTCCCCATGTGTAGTAATAATCTTGTTTTATTTCGTAATAATGGCAAATGCAACACTTTTTCTCTTCAGCCATATTTAAATCCCCCAGATACCTATTATAATTACTCGGATAATCAATACTAGAAAACCTCCTATGAATAAGTAGGGTAGTATTGCTTTACTCCAATCCTTTTCATAATGCTCGCATTTAGTATAAGCACTTGCTAATCCACTTTTCCATGCGCAACTTTGCATATTTTTAGCCGTTCCCGCATATTTACAATCAAAACAAGATTCCCATTCCGTCATCCTAGAATCTCCTCTAAATCATCAATATGACATTCCCCATCATCATAATCTGTGAATCTTATAGCTTTACTTAAAACTAATATCCTTGAACCTTTAGGAATACTAGTATAAGCAGTTTCACTATCATAATATAATTGGAATTCCCTGTTACCATATCCATCATCGATTAATGCTCCGAGTATATTGTATAATTCTTTTATTTTATATTGTTCCACCATTTAAATCCACCTTATATAAGTTTTTAATAGGATATCTTTCTTTTAATCGTTTGTTTTCTTCTTTTAATTTTAGGATTTCAGTTTCCAAATCAGTTACAGTATCCTGATTTAAACCTGCTTCAAAAGCATCACATAATTTATCGAAAGGAATATTATAATCCCTTGCAAGATTCCGGAATTGTTCCAAGTCCTTATTCTCTTCAGATATCTGATTCAATAACTCAAGAAACTCATCCACATCATCATTATCAAAAACATTAATAATACATTCACCATTATATAAGATTTCAAAATGTGTGCCTTCTATGATGGATTCTCTTCCAATTTTAAATGGTTTATCTGTCATGTCTTTTATCCTCCAAGATTCACCATATTTATTGCTTTTTTCAACATTATATTTCTCCAGTATTTTATCAAAGCGATTGATTGTTGCCTTGTTAAATCTGTAATTTCTATATAAAAAATCCAATACCATTGTTTGCATACGGTCTCCCATTAGTTCACAGATACAATCATTAAATTCAGTATTATCCATGCTGATTATCCTCCAATTTTTTTAATTCTTTTTGCCAGTAGCTTTCTTCAAAGTCATCACAGATTTTATGATTAACAAATACTTCTTCACCAGTTAATTTGCAAAGGAATACACCAGGGTCTTCCTGATAATAGATTTCTTTGCAACAACTACATTGGGGTTTAGGGATTTCTTCTTTTAGTAAGTCTTTCACTTTAATATATACCCCGTAGGTTCCAGGGTTTAACTCGTAAATCTCATATTTTTCATATTTTGATTTTTTAAACCATTCAATCACAGTCCAACGGTCACGATATCGGAATTCAATACATAATATGAGATTATTATCCACATATGCTAGACCATGTGTAAACGGATCATCTTCACTTAAACATACTCCTATATCACAGATAGGTACTTCTTTGAATATGGGATATAATGTTTCAGCATATAATTTTAAATCATCCTCATTATTCATTTCTTGGAGTAAATCATTATACCTAGTATCCCAATCATTGAAGTTCTTTTCTATCTCTTCTAATAAGTTTTTAATCATTTAGTTAACTCCTTAGCAAAATCTTTTATTAATTCCAATTCTACTTTATCAGTAATTGTAATAGGAGAATAATCAATCTCTTTATAATAATCCATTAGTTTTTTAATTAACTCCTCTTTTTCTTCAACATCTTCAGTAGTATGAATTTTCCTTAAATATCCAATGAATTCCCTAGTAGTTTTAAATAAGGGTTCATGTTCAGAATCATCCACTATTCTTAAATAGATTTCATTATCATTACTCATATCCCATTCTAGGTTATGAGTGGTTACTCCTTTTTCCTGGTCATAGCAGGATAATCTGATTATTAGTTTATTATCCATTTCTCGTGTTATTGTGCGGAATTCTCCTAACCTCATAACTATTATTCCTCCTCATTTTTTAGTGTTATCTCGAATCCATTGGTTATATCTATATCAACATCAATGCCTTCATTTTCAAATAAAGGTTTAAACAATTTCTCGGATAATGCTTCTCTTATTTTTAATACTTCCTCATCAGAACGTAATAATCCTAATTCTTGCAGGATAGTTCTATAGTCCTTGTTTTCAGTTTCTTCTCGTTTTAATTTCCCTTGGCAGCGTAAGATTTTATCATTTAATTCCCTGTTCTGTTTTTTTAACTCTTGATTTTCTTCATGTAATTCATTTAATAATTTGCATAAATCCTTGAAATCTCGGCAATCATTCATGAAATAGTAATCGTCTAGGCCTTCCCAGTCATAGATCATGGGTGTGTCACCTTTTTCTGTGTGACCTGTTTCTATTTGGAATCTTTTATTAGTAGTCATCCATGGCCTCCATTAAACTTATTGTACAGTGTAATTCTTTAGCGATATCTTTGATTAAATTGAATTCTTTACTATTACGATTATATTCTAGGGCATGTTTGAATAATACTCCTTGTACTTCGAGGTGGTTATCCCATACTTCCTTGTCCAGTTTTTTAATTAACCTTGCATACTCCTTGTTCTCATCATTTAACTTATTGAGGAGATATACTAATTCAGTAATCCACAACATATTATCCTCACGAGTCTTATCTATAATGGGTAATGTATCGTTGCCTCTGTAATTGTCGGTTAATCTGAATCTTCGAGTATCTTTCATTTTATTCTCCTCATTTCTTCTATTACTGTATCAGCAAATTCTTTAGGCAGGTTATTTTGGATAATATTTTTCAAGTAATCAATACGTTCCTCGTACATGTTAGCCCTGGCTAAGTATTCTTGACTATATCCGTCAAATCTTAAGACCTGCTCCCATAATTGGTTTAACAAGTCACTTGTTTCAATCACTGATGTTATTGTATTTTTTGTTAGATTATCTTGCACACCATTATCACATATGCCTTGGTTATTATAATGTCTGATTGGTATGAATCTTTTATTTTCAGTCATAATTATCCCATGTTTCTTCATTGTATTGTTCTTCGAAAAATTTTGATAGTTTACAGTAATCATTCCATGCGTCACAGCTATACTCGGCAGCTGTATCTATACTTTTTATTGTGTCTCGGAGTATTTCTTTAACACTACTTCGTTTAGTATAGGAGTCGGCTTCACAAATCATAGTTATTAACTCTTTTAGCATGGTATTTTCCTCAGTTAACTCATTAAGGAGATGTGTTACTTGATAGGTGTTTAATGGTTCACCGTTACAATGCACCCACCATTTATTAGCTTCCAATCTTTCAAAGGTACTATATTTATCCATAAATATCTTATTCCCTTGTGAAGTTTAATTCTAAACCATCCTCATCATAATATGATTTAATGGACCATGATAAGAAATTATTATCCCGCATTGTCTCATATTGTGCTAATGTTTTTAAGATTGTACCTGTTTGACTTCTTTTGAATCTTAAACGAACACTATTTATTATCCCCGTATTTTCAATGAGATTGTTGATAATATATTTTAAATCCATTGTTGTTGCATCTGCAATTTCCACAGGTTTAGGCGCATCATCATCTATTTCCCTATGATGGGCTTCTCGGTAATCTTCAATTACTGTTTTGTAGGCTTTACGGTAATTTTCTTTTAACTCCCCATTTTCATCATAGGCTTCATCAGGAATTTTTAATTCTTGAATATATGGATTGTCTGTTGGTTCGAATTCTACACTTGTGATTTTAATATCAGTTAATTCTTCATTGGCTTTTTCGAGTGCTTCTCTTATTTTTTCTTTTAACTCTTCAGTATCCCCAGTATATTGTACATGCATATCTATCATACTATTAACACCTCCTTAAAATGGGATTATTGGTTCATCACCATTCAAGTTACGATAATAATTATTTTCAGGGTCATAATTGACTAGTTCTATTCCCAGTTTACGAACCATCTCTTTAGCTCCAAAATATTTATCCATATCAGAACCTTTACAGTTCATTGTGGCTTCATCATATTTATCAGTAATATAATCATAATTCTTTTTAATACATTCCAGTATCATATTCTCTGGTGGTTCGACTATCTGATTTAATTTATCATAGTTATAGTATTCTTCGGATTCTTTTATCCTTTTTATACATGCTGCTTTTTCCGGATAATCTCTTTTAAAATAATCCCATGTCCTTTCACTTACTCGGAATTGTTTGCCTTTGTATTCACATAACATTTTTCATAGCCTCTTTTTATGGTTTGATGACTTCGTATTTGATTTCTAAGTCTTCAATAGTCCGTTTTAACTCGGTTAATTTCTTGTTTAATTCCGTTTTATTGGTTATGAAACTGGAGTCTTTTATTTGTCTTTCAAAGGATTCTAATTCACTGATTAACCAGTGTTTTTCCAAACCAATATTCTCATGGAATTGTTCGAAATCATGTAATCTTGAGTAATAATTAAAGTATTTATGGAAATCCGGATCATGCACCATATCCATACGTTCAGCTACAATATCATCATATTTATGATACTCAGTTACTGCTTCACTGAATTTGAATTCAGTATTTTTGAGGTATCCTTCTATTCTATGGTGTACGTTGCTTAGGTTTTCTAGGCCATAGTATTTGAATTCGGGTTCAGTGTAATATTTTTTCATGGCTTCGGTTTCTGCTAGTCTCCAATCGGCTCTTTGCAACCAACCGTAAGCATCTTTATATTCTTCACTATACACTGTTTTACATAATCCCTCGTGTCTGGTGGGGAATACTTCTTCTATTTCATTATAGATTGCACTTGTTATTTTTGCATAGTATTTTACCATTTCTTTGAATGGTATTAATTGCACTTGCTCCATATGTTTAATCCTCCTCGTTTATTTTAATACTTGAGTCTTTGATATGTATTTTTAAACTACCGTCAAAGTCATAATCTAGACTTTCCACTCCGAAACCAATCGGCACCTCATTAATATATACATAAACGTCACAATCATCATCAGTATCTATGCAGTGTTGCATTAGTTCTCTTACATTAATAATATCATCATCACTCATTTTACTCCCCATTTATCTTTTATTATTAACCGCCAATCGTTTAAGAGTTTGATTAATTGTTTAACATGCCATTTATTGTTTAAATCTAATTGCCTGCCAGTTTCAACATCAATAATACTAATATAACCATCATTGACTTTCATCTGGAATTTATCATCATCCATTATAGGCTCCTCCTTCGTGGTTTGAAGTGGTATTTACTATTACATGTATGATGTTTTATTAATGTGCAGCCTTCTTCTAAATCTGATTCAAACCATAAGTCTAAATCATCCACCCTGTACCATTCTCGGTGCAATCCTTTAGGATGTATACTGTGTATTAGATTCATTCGGCAATCCATTAAATCCAAACCAGTGCATTTTTGATTTAGGTAAGTTAAACATCGACATTTAAACATTTTATTCTCTCTCGGATTTTGATTGTATATTCAACCTTTCCAGTATACTGGGTAATTGATTAATATCCCAGCTACATTTTTTTAACTCATCAACCACTAATTCAGCTTCTTTTTTATCATGATAAGTACCATAATAGTAGTTTTCACCATTTATGGTTTTTTTAATGGAGTAAGCTTTACTTTTAGTCCTTGTAATATACTTATATTCACCGGGATGATATTTCCTGTTACGTTGTATTCGGAATAAATCTGATAAGGAAATGTCATATTTTTCTAGGACACTATCTAAAGGTTGATTTTTCAAATCTTCTAGTAATTTTTCTTCGGAAATCATAGTTTTCTTACTGATTTTATACCTAACTTATCTCGGATATTGGATAGTTGGTTGCGATCCCAATCAACTTTCTTCAATTCCTCGACAACAAGTTGGGCTTCCTCTTCTGTGGCATATGTACCGAAGCTTTTCTTTTTACCTTTAACGGTTTTAGCTACACGGTACCTTTTCCATATCCTGTCATAATAGTAATTCTTAGCAGCCATTATAACTGTTCTCCGTTTATTAAGAATTGCGTGTCCTTGGTAATTTGTAATCGTAGTTTGCGGTGATTCATTGTTTCCAATATTAATGTTTCACCATTACCTTTCCAGGCACGATTGATATTTATACCATTCAATTCCACATCATAATCTTTATCGATTATCCGTATCTCCGAATGATATAAATCATATGGGGTTTTACTCTCATATTCCTTTAAAAATTGTTCTATTTGACTCATACATAGTTCATCTCGGGTTTTTTCTTTGGGTTTTTTCTATTCAAATAATTACAGCCGTGTAGAAAATCTTTGAAAAGTTTCTCATCAAGGATTTTCTATTAAACTTAATAGAAATGTATTCAATTGTATAGAAAATCTTTTACAAAGTTTCTCATCATCATTTTTCTACATCACCATATTTTTTTAATAGAAAATCTTTAAAAAGTTTATGAGTATACATTTTCTATTCAACATATCCTGCTGCAATAGAAAATCTTTACCAACTTTCCCTCCATGGATTTTCTATTAAATTGTATAGAAATCTATTCAAAAACATAGAAAATCTTTTGAAAAGTTTCTACACCAGAATTTTCTATTACAATAATAGAAATCTTTTATTTTATATTTAATTCGTAACATATACAGTAATTGTTAGTTTCAGATGTATAATGCTCTAAACTGAAATCATCGAAATGTTCGTTGACTTCATGAGTTACTGATTCCACTCTGAGGCCGTATTCCTCGGCGAATCGGAATATTAACTCATCGGATATTCTTTCACCACCTGGTTTAAAGTAATCCTCAACTAGTAAATACTTACCACCATCTTTAAATTCAATGATGAAACAATGATTATCTTCTTTTTTACAGTTATCGTAGAGATATTTCTCCATTTCCTTGGTTAAGGTTTGATTTAAATAGGTTACGAAACCATTATATAAATGATATAATCTTAATTTTTCTTTAGATGTTCTATCTTTAAATTTTTCCTCAAATGGATGAGTCATAAGCTTATTCCCCTATCCCTTCTACGAGTTCACGGACTAATTGTCTTCGCATTCCGGATTTGAAATCTTCCCTTTCCATATATGCATTAAGATACTGGGCTAATAATTTCTCTTTTTCCCTAGGATGAGTTTCAGTATCTAATTTTTCGGATAATTCTTTAACATGATCATCAATAACAATATACTTCTCACATAACATTCGTAAATGCATAAGTTTAATCCTCCAGTATTACATTATATGATATTTTCTGTACAGTATTCCAGTAAGCTTTTTCTAATGCTCCTTCTTTGAGTATGAGGAATGATGGGTTTACTTCACCGCTACGGGATTTACCAGCACATATGCAATCAACAATCATTTCCAGACAATCAATTAAATCAACATCATCAGGTACATTAGCATTAATATGATGCCTTTCTAACGTGGTATGTGTCTTGTACCATTCACGGCTTTTAAAATCCGGTGTATCTAATCTTTCTAATGTATCGTTAGCGAAATCAGGGAAGTATTTCTTTTTAGTCCAGTCATGGATTTCACCCCTTTTCATAAGAATTTTAGCTAATTCATACATTACACGGCAAACATCCTGTTGGTGTTGTGTTGTTTCAGCATATAATTCTTCTTGATTAGTGTATCCATAATCAGGATTACTGGTTCTCTTGATTTTTATCTTCCTCATCATTAATAACCTCATTTATTTTAAAGGAACTCATTAAATATCTTTCAGCCACAGTTTTCTGCAACTCCAAGTTATTCAAGTATTTACGGGCTTCATCAAGTTTATTTAATATTACTATATACTCCTGCGCCCAATCAACTAGATGATTCTGTGTATTAACTAACTCTAAATCAACACACATATGCTCCAGTAATCGTTTCTCCTCAGAACGTGCCTGTTTCCATTCAAACATTTCACGTTCAAAATCATTACTCATACTTTTATACTCCTATAGTAGCATATTTATATAATCCATTTTCAACATATTCTTCATTGATATGCTTACTGGAGACACGATATGCTTTGCGAGTCTGATTATCCATTGTGATTAATATGAACTCTGATTTAATAACATCATCATTAACTGTAACTGTAATAACGAAATCAGCTTTATCTAAATATTCCCCATCGATTTCAAAGTAATGTTTAGCATCTAATATTTCAAAAGCCATAATCTTTTTATCAGTACTAACATCAATTATCAAATTAGGATTAACCTCTAATGAAACCTCATAAGTATAATCCTCTTTAACTCTTAAAGCCAATGCATCAACCTCAGAGTCATAATTATAACTTAACTGATGAATATCATTATTTGACATTTAAAACCCCTATTCATCTTGTTCTAAGCGAGGCGCTAACAAGAAACTCATTTCCCCATCATCAGAGACTAGTTTGAATTTTAATGTTAAAGGCATATCATTACCTAAAGCAATTTCTACAATATCACTGAATTTACTGGCCTTGAACATCTCCTGTAATTTAGGTACACTGTAACATGATTTAACAACTTCTAATATATTTTCACCGTGGAGGTATGCTGCTTCTGCGTCACCGAATTCCCCATCAGTTATTGCTTTGAAGTAATTCTCATCAACCATAAAGTATACTTTTTCACTGAATAATGCCATGTCTTTTAAACATTCATTAACCAAGTCACTTGGAACCTCAACACTTACCGGTGGGTTTAATGCAGGGGGTTGTGGACTTTCATATTCAATATCAATTAATCTGATTTTAAATTCACGGTCAACATCACCAGTGAATTTAATAATAACATTACCCTCATCACTGGACAAAGTTAATGTATCATTACCTTTTGCTCTTTTCAAGATTTTCATGAATTCATCAGTATCGATAGTGATTTTATCAGGTACTGTGCATTCAAATTCATCAAATACAGTTGGTTTCAAATCAAGGCCGCAAAATACTATGTGTGACCTATCCATCGCTGTAACTCGGAATCCTTCACTATCAATTACACATACAACTTCATCGACTATACTGCTTATTGCTTCAAAAGAGTTTTTAAAGAGTTTCACATCACTTAAAACTAATTTAAACATATTATTATTTCCTCCAAATTTTCTTATTTTTATAGCTGCTGCAACAGGAATTTTTCCTAGTATCAACAACCTTATTAAAATATTTACATATTACAAAAACGGACCTTTTACTAGATCCATATTGACATGAATTACATGACTTCATATTATATCCATCCTCAAAAAAATTTAATTGGATTTATTTTGAATATTTTCTCCTTAACTCCAATGCGGTTTCATCATCCCAGTCACATTCCACTAGTTTATCCCTTACATACTGGGCGGTTTCAAAGTCAGGATATGTTCCGAAACTTTTTTTATACTTATCAACAGTTTTATAGATGGTGCATTTACCATGTTTATGTTTTATAATGTAACGATTTGCTGTGATTGTATAATTCCTGCCACCTTTTAATGTTGGTTTTTCTTTTAAACCAGTTTCCTCAAGAACACGGTTTCTTAGATGATTGTATCGGGCGACACTTAAATCATATTTCCTTTTCAATTCAGGAACATGCATCTTTGGATTTAAGAAATCATTCTTGAATGCATCATAGATTAATTCCAAGTTGGCATCGGAATTTTCAACAATATGAAAATTAATGTCTCTACTCATAGTACACCAAATATTGTTAGGAGTGTTAAACCGAAACAAGTTAAGCAGATAACTAGTAATATGCTGCTGATAATAGTATTCCTACGGTAACTTTTATCAAGATGCTCTTTGAAATAGGAATCCTGTAACATTACTGATTCAATTATCTTATCTGCTACACGTTTACCATCATGTGATTTGATAATTTCAATAATCTCTTCACTAACATCCTCATCCAAGTTAGTATTCAAATTCAAATGCAACTCCATTAACTCATTATTATGTAATTTACTAGAGTTCTCTAAGTGTTGGAGTAACATATTCATTGTTAGGTTACCTTGACTGAATTTCCAATCATAACCATTATCTAATGGAGTGTCTAATTGTGGTGCTATAACTAGGGTCTCCCATTCAAGATCATTGGAATCTGATATTCCTATAATCTTTTTTTGTAAAGCATAGTAACCTGTATCATATCTGATTACACGGAATTCTCCTACAGGGTCTCCGTAATCTTTCTCTTTACTCACCACAAAATGCTCATCATCAAATTCAATAGTGTTCATGAGATTGCTCCTATGATTTTAGTTAATTTTATTCTTCCAAGGATTAATTTACTCCCATTATTGTCTTCGAAGATTTCCAAGTAATCATTATTTAATAATCTTACCTGTTGATGAGATTTTACTTCAATTATGGAACCATTATCAAGGATGATTTTAGCATCATCTCCTCTTATAATGATTGAGGATATTAAATCAATGATTGGTGGAATACTTGATTCAAACTGTACCTTATGAACCATAAGAATCCTCCTAGTTTTATCCTAAGTCGAAGTAGGTTTCTTTTCCCACTCCATCATTATCATTAACTTGGTAGTTACCATAACCACTATCCGCACCCATAGCTTCATCATAATTTAATGCTCTGAATACGAATTCGTCCTCGTTATGTTTATAAAATTTTAATCTTACAGCACCATCACCATCACAATAAATGGTTAATTGTCTACTGGAACCTACAGCTCCTAAATATTGCATATAAGCAAAAACTTTCTCTAACATATTCAATTGACCCTCGTTAACAGCGGTTATTTTATAGTATCTTGTTACTCCACCTTCAACGGGTTCAACAATACTTGGATCACTATAATTTTTATCAGTCAATATTAATCTGCCTCCAATATTTTTTTCTTTGGGTAAAAAAAATTTCTTTTATAATAATATTTTATGTTTAAATAAATATATAAAAATATTGTATCTAACTCTAAAATATCATACTAAAAAAGAAAAAAAACATTTTGATTAATTCTTACTCTTGTTAAGACAGTAATCCATCATGTTAATAATTGATTTATCCTTGTTCAATTTCTCCAGTATCTCAGCACAAATCTCATAATTAACCCATTCACTATCAGTGGAAGCAGTGAAAATCACACCTCTACCTAAAGGATAATCCCATGCAACAGGACATTCAATGAATTTCAAATTATCAATAATATAATACCACTTTGCATCATGTTGGTCTTTATGGCCTTTTGTAATAGTGAAACGGTCAATTTTAACAGGAGTATAATCGTATAATTCTTTAATTAGGTTATCTTGTAAGTTATCTTCTAAAGTGGATTTGGTGATTTTAAGGTTTAAATAATCATCCTCATCTAACTCGTAAAAGAAGCTGCAACCAACAATCTTTTCAACCCATTCACTTATCTTATCCTCAACATCTTTATGTATGCGGATAGTATACAATTTCTCATTGGCCACCCATTCTTCATCGATTGGGCAATTCTCATTTAAAAATTTTAAGTAGTCTTTAGTTTTCAACACTTACGTATTCCTCCAAGATATGTTAATTTAAAATCAACTAGTGCAGTGTATCTGATTAGTCTAGAATGTCCACTATTATAATGGAAAATCATGTATTTCCAGTAGAATTTTATTTCACGGATATCAGAACAATGTAATGTCCATTTGGTAATGTCATGATTATTAATTAATTCCGCTTCAATCAAGTATTCCTTATAATTTTCACGGACACCTTTATTTAATAGGTCATAAAAGGCTTGGTTTTCTTGTAAATCTTCTATTTTATTTAATATCATAATTATCTAGTATTCTTCAGTGTCTTTTCTTTTCCACATGGTTTTATGAAGTCTAGTGAGGATGTTTCCTTGTAACTCTGAGGCATCTTTTTTTTCACCATTTACGGGGAATTTCCTAGTCTTATCCTCAGCAGGCACAACTGTTTCTGGAGGATATTCTAATCTTCCACCTTTCAGGATGTCACTAGTCTCATCATCTTCTTTCAAAGCCTTATGGAGATAGGTTAAATAATCCATTGCTTTAACAATGTCAAGTAAAGGGTCGTCTTTGCTTCCTGCTCTGCAAGTATATTTAATAACATTACCTTTGCAGAATCCAATAAATTGCTCTTTACTTATCAATCCTTGTTCAAATGCTTTAAGTGGACTTAAACCATATTGACTATAATATTCTGGTTCAACCATTATTAATCATCTTCCTTAAGTTTTAAATTATGATTCCATGCGAGCATGTAATATTTCTCATTAACCAAATATAGTGTGGTGCCAGTGCATTCTTCAACTTTTTTCAATTCATCCAATGAGATTATATCAAATTTACCAGTACGTTTAATTGAAACACCTGATTGGTCAACATCAATATATCTGTCAGTTAATTTAACTTTATTTAATTCAGTTTCCATATCATCAATGGCTCTGTTTAACTTAGTTCTTTTAATATATGCTTCGCTTAATTTCTTAAAACTTTCATTAACCATACTAATTCAATCCTTCTTTATTTGTCTTTTTCAAACATGAAACAACCACAATTATCCTCAATTAACTCATCAAAAAGTGTACATTCACTTCTCCATTTATGCCTGCAATTTAAGCATACTTCAGCTTCACTATCAATTACATTAATCATAAAAATTATTCCTCCTTTTTTTATTCATCGAATAGGAATCGTGGTATACTTGCCACTACATCATCATCTAATCTTAAATCAATATCCTTGGATGTTAGATTAGCTTTATTGAGTTCCCATTCCCAGCCAGGAAATACTTCTTTTATCCTTTCAAATACCTCATCATCATATTGGTTCTCAACATGCACAGTTAATATTATGAAATTGTCCCCGTCAGTTACGGAGTCAATATGAATACTGTCGATTTTAGCTGATGTTTCAATTCCTAATTCCCCTCGAATATACTGGTTTATGTCATTTTCAATACTGTTCAGTAAATGATTTGCACAGTATAAATCTGCAAATTTCCGTTGTAATCTCTCATGAGAATCTAGGACCATTTCTATGACTCCTCCTTATAATTCATTAATTTATCCCATTCTTCACGGATGATTTTTTCAGCTTCCTCACCAGTGAAGTCAAGGTATGGATCTATTCTTAACTTGTACCTGTCGACACCTCTTTTGTGGACATAATCTTCTAAACCGAATATGCCTAAGCCGGAGATTTCACCTGCTCTTTCCCATGAGGCTTTACCTTCAGTGTAGGCTTCTAAAGCAGTTAAGGTTAAATCTTCCCTATGGCCAAGGTATTTATAATCAATTTCAAGACTATCTTTTATCTGTTTTAATTTACCTCGTGTGGATGTTAATGTGAATAAGAAATCATCTTCCATGAACTCTGACACACTCCACATATTACGGAGCACATCAGTTATCCCATCAATTTCCTTATAACATTCCTTAACTAACTCTTCAGTTTTACTATTATCATACTTCATGAGTCTAGTACTCCTTTTATTAATTCAACAGCTTCATTGTCATTGTAGAATCTGATTTTTTCCAGAGATTTCATTATATCTAAATCTATGTGTTCTTTGTTTTCTACAATGTCTGCTAAATCCATTAATGTGTATAATCCGAATCCGATATGTGATTTTTTTATTTTATCATCTGATTCATAATATTTTTCTGATAATAATTCTGCGAAATCATGTATTAGACACCCTATTGCTTCTGAATCTCCCATAGTATCCTCCAGGTTTGTATTGAAATATTCTTTTAAGAATTTTTTAATCATCTTCGATTTCCCCATCGAGTTTGCGGTCAGGGCATAATCTGTTGACTAAACGGTATGCTTCTTGATAGTTTTTATCTAACTGATACATAGCTCCATCGCACCATAGTTCTTTATCCAGGTTTCCCTCACGTTCAATACGTTGTGACATAGCCACATGTGTACCTACATTATACAACTCTCCAGCATAATGTAGGAGCAGGTTTAACTCGTCATCAGTTACCTCATATTTTTTACTCATTTGCAGCCTCCAATTTGAAATTGTCTAGTATTGCTTGTATCTGCAAAGGTTCACTATTGTAGTCTTTGCGGATTAAAGTGTCTTTACCGAAATTCACATGATTAAAATACATACTCTCTAATATGGCTCGGCGTAATTGTTGTAGGATTAATTTTTTATCCTCTTTCAAGTTAGTTTGGAATGTTAATGTCACACTCCATTCTGTATCCTTCTGGAATAACATGTTATCTGGATTTATTAGGCTTAGGTCTTCATGGAAGTCTGCGTAATTATAGACCATGTCTTTCATTTTTTCGAATCTTTGTCTGCGGATTTCATCAATCACGAAGCCACAGCAATATTCGAGTAATCCTAGTTCTTTCCTGTATTTGCAGGTTTTACATTCCGGGGTGAAATCGAATCTTCTTAAATCGGCTAAGTTATTAATCATCCACTTCACCTCTGAGGTATCCGTTTTCTTCACCTAAATGGTATAGGTATTCAACTGCACTACCTAGTAGTGATTTGATAGTTTCGTAGTGTTCTAATTTTTTACAGTTGTCTCGGAATTCATTAAAGGCATTTACATGCTCTTGATATTCCTTAGACCATTCTGTCTGATTCACTATAAATCATCTCCTCTCATTTTTTTTGGGTTTTTTCTTTGGGTTTTATTAATTTTAAATGAGCGTTATGTTATGTAATCTTCAAGGTAGAATATTAATATGAAATGGGTATCGGCGAATTTAATCTTATAACAGGGTAGTTTATCGGTTTGTATACAATGAGCGAAATCTGAACGTATCTCATTAACTAAGGATTTATTCATTTTATTATAATTTTTGAAATGATATTCTAATCGGATATGTTCTAATTCACCAGCGACTTTTACTTCTTCAAGATTTTCTTTCAAATAATCCGGTAGTTTACGTTTTACTTTATTTTTTAAAAGATTTATTGTATGATTTAATTCCCTCATTTGTTTTGCAGCATCATATCCTAGGCTTCTTGCACTTACTCCACTCATATCTTTAACCTCCACTAAATCATCCCATTTATACCGGGGCATTGGTGGTCTCATATGTAACAGATCATATTTTATAAAATCAACTAATCTCTTCATAATAATCCTGCTTCTTCGGTTAATAATTTCTCATATACTTCAGTGTTAATAACTGTCCAGGTTAATCCTTCTTTTTCAACTCTTTCTTTTAACTTTAATAATGAGTTGCTAGTGTAACTTTTCTGACCATCTTTATGATTATTAACATAAATCCAATAGAAACCTCTACGTGAACCTTTATCCGGTGTCCTGTAAACATATCTAACTCCACTTGTTGAATTTTTATGATTTTTCGCCATATCCTCACGTTTCTCCAACAATTCATGATTCAACTTATAAGAGTCAATAGCTAACTTGTTATCTGTAATAATCCATTCAAGGCCACGGTTCATGACTTTTTGTCTTAATCTTGTTAAATCATATGAGGATAATACACGAATTTTAGCTCCGTCGAAATAACTGTATTTCCATTGGTAACCTGTGACGACTTTGTTACATTTTGTTAAGCAGACATCTAATATTCCCCATTTATTTGTTTTGAGTAATGATTTATCTTCTAATTCTGGGAATACTGATTCTATCATATCATCATCCTCCTCGTTTATGTGAATTCTATCCATTCCAAACCCTTATCCAATACTTTTTCTCGTAATCTGTTTATATCAACAGATCTTATACGCTTACGTTTACCCTCCTCCCAATACTGGTAACGGTAAATGAAGCCTTGTTTACATGTTAAATCTTTCTCTTTAATTACACGATAATAATTGGAAGTGTTTTTAGCTTTACTCATATTGATTTTACACTTCCTTGACAATGGTACTCCTTTACGATGCAAGCTCATATGCTCGTGTGCAGTTAGAGCTTCAAGGTTCAGGACACAATTGTTCAGTTTATCCCTGTTGATATGGTGAATGTGCATATCCCTGGGGAGTCGTGTATTATGGTAATCTTCATAGATTAACCTATGCAATAGTTTGTCTTTATTGCCTTCTTTTACACTTACGATTTCATAATAACCGTCTTGGTTAATTGTTGCTGTACCAAATTTTGTTTTAAGTTTACTGGCTAACATATTATTAATAAATTAAATAACATCTCCAGTTACACCCCCTTTTAATACTCATATTTACTTGATATAACTCCTTCACTGTTCTGATAGTGACTGTTTAATCCATCATCACCATATCCTCTTTCAACCGGACTGGTTAATGTGAAAAATACAATCTGTGCAATAGGCATACCCCATCTTAAAGTAAAAGGTTTATCCGATACATTCTTAATCTCCAAAGTCACATTACCTTTAAAAGCAGGATCAACGAATCCGGCTGTTATGTGGATAGCAATACCTAACCTACCAAGACTTGATTTACCATCAACTTGTGCAACCAAATCCCTAGGAACAGTTACATACTCCTCAGTACTACCCAGTATAAACTCACCAGGCTGTAACTCATAACTACATAAAGCAAGATTTTTTAACTTACCATCCAATGTTTTCAAAGTTTTATCCAAATGCAAATCAACACTAGCCGGTTGAATACACTCATCCTGAATATAACCATCAAATAATTCAAATATTCTTAAACGAATATCACGGTCAGATAAAATACCAAACTCTGTATCAGTGAAATTATCCATATCCTCTTTAATCTCGAATAATGATTCGTAAATATTATTAAAAACTGTTTTGATTTTATTAATAATCTTATCTGGCATGTGTAGTTTCACCTATTTGCTTTGATTAATTTGCGGGCAGCTTTTAAATCAGTATTATATATGTGACCCGAGGTTGAATGGTAGTGTATTCCGCCGAAGTTTAATTGTTCACCTCGTATTTCCTTGTTGATTTCTTCTTTCATTTTCAAACCAAGGTATGCGATGAAATACATATTAGAATAAAATGCTCCGAATATATCATTACTACGGAATAAACAATGGATTGTTAACTCATTATCCCTCACCAACCCTTGCAGGAACTGAAGGCACGGAATGTCCTCTCTTTTTGAGTCTAATTGAGGGTCGATTGTTACTGCTACTGCACGATTACTACCAGTAGCTGTTAAAATCCTTTCTTTCATAGTGTTAAATTGGTCAATATCAAAATGTGCAAAAATACGATTCGGATAAGTGTATACAAATCCTTGATCATCAGGGTTTTCAGCTGATTTCACATATTCATATAATGCATCACTTTTAATTGGGCAATTTTCAAGGTCATATTTACCGGATTTAATATCCTGTAACATCATACTTGTTGTGTAATGTTGATATTTAGCCTTGTATTTCAAATTTAAAGGGTCATCTATAATATAGAAGTTACCGAGATTCTCCAATAAATGATGATTGGAATCTTTATAGGTTTCTTTCCCTGTTTTTAGGATAGTATCTACAAAATTTAAATAACATTGGTTAATAGTTAACATGATTTTGAATCCTTTTGCTTATTATCTGATAATTTAGTGTCTTTTTTAGTGTCTTTTTTGACTTCAGTATAATCATACTCGCACTTTACTAGACGATACTCCATATGCCACACACCACTGTAATGATAGGTAATTCTTCTAGTGTTTCTGATTTCTCCATTTTTGGAACTGGTCTTGGTAAGAGTTCCGGTTGATAATCAGATACATATATTACATATTTACTGTCAATTCCCATTTTAAAAATCTCCATATTTTGCTTTTGGTATTTTAGGGATGATTCTTAGCAAACGTCTTGCAGGTTCATCATTGATGAAGATGATTCCTGCTTCGTTATGTTTTAAGGGATATACTTGTACTGTTATTCTTTCGAAAAATAGTATTTCTAGGAAGTCATGTATCTCGCTACGGGGCACTGTCCATGTGTTGTGGATTAATCCGTCGTGGCCGATTAGGGTTGTGCAGTTGCATTGTCTGTTTTTCTTGTAGAATTTATCAGTCATTTCTGTTTGTTCTGCACGTGTCCATCCGGGAGCTGATTTTACTGGTTTGACTCCTGGTTTTGGTTCTGGCATTGGATACCTGACATGTTTGGATCCCATCGAAAAATCCCCCTCAAAAAGTAGGAAAAAAATAAGATTTTTATTGTTGTGGTTCTGAAGCGATTATTTGTTTTAATTCTGCTTCTTCGTTTTCGATGAATTCGATGTTGCTCTCGATTTCGTATTGGATTTCATCGTCTGGTGTGTAGCCGTTGTAATCTTGGCCATTGATTATTAATTCATCGTGGTACTCTGGGATTGTGTGTAGTTTTATCATTTTTAATCATCTCGTTGTAAGTTTTTTTTCTTTGGGTAAAAATTTTATTGTGGGAGTAAAATGGTTTACTCCTACAATTAACTATTAGTTTTCATAGTATATAAACTTAATGGTTTTAAGTTTAATTATTCATCACTAATAAGAAAATCCTCATCCACACTCAAAGAAATAGTATTGACTTTACCGAGCTTAACAACTTCAACGTCATAAATATCCGGAAAATGCTCCAAACCCTTAATCTCACTACACACAGCTTTAGCAATGGTAAAACCATCTTCCAATTCATAATTCAAAACTGAATCATTATACCTGTCTTTGACGTGCATTTTTAAGCGAATGTCAACAAAAACATCACTCACTTTTTTCACCTTCTAATTTATCTTGTTTAGCAGATTTAGCAGGTTTAGTAGTTTTCTTTTTAGTGGATTTTTTCGCTGGTTCAACTGGAAAGGTATTCAAATATCTGCAAACCTCATCAGCTTCAGTACGGTCACTTAATTTTAAAACAACTTTACGACCTTTTAAAATCTCATATTCCTTATTACTGGTCCAAGTTCTTGGAACACGTCTAACTGTAAATACATTTTTCTTACTCATAAAAATTTACGCTCCTTGTTTTTTCAATTTTCTTTGAATTATACCATAAACAGTACGTGACTGTTTCTTTTTCATAGGATATCTTTTTGCGAATTCACGCATAATAGTTGAAATATCCTCATCACCAAACTCATCAATTAAATCCTGACTAATATTATACAATGATTCCGGTACTTGACGAGCATCCCATATCTGCATGAAAATACGTTCAATCTTTTTAGCACTCCTCTTAATCAATTCAGGAGGATAATCCTCAGACAACATACGATGAATAAATTCAGTATGATGATTTTCATCTTCTAAATATATTTCTTTAACATCATCCCCGTACTCATCAAAGTATTTTAATACTTCTTTGGTAATGCTTCGTCTTGGTATACCATATTGGCTGCGATGTTCCATTTCAATATCATAAGGTTTACATTTCAGCATCCTCGGATTACCCTGAGCATCACTAGTGTAGATAACCACTCCTTCAATCGCATTAATACCATTATACTTGACATATTCCTTATTCAAACTTCCAAGTATATCTTTAATACCATCGATTGCATCAATTTGAGTAGGGTAAGTGTAGATTTCACGGCCGAGATAATGTTTAAATTTCTCAGTTGTAACTTTCAATACCCATTCATTATCCACATGCATTAACTTGAATACTGTATCAGGTATCTCGAAACCATAATGAATATAATTCTGTGGCATGTAGAACATATTATACTCAAAAACAGTTAATAATTTAATCCCAATACCTGTATCATAGTGTAGGATTTGATGAGGATTTAATACACCATGTAATTCGAAGATTAATATTCCATCTTTACTTTTTTGATAATAATCCTGGATGGGTTTATGATCTACTCGGTTATATAATTCCCTGAAATGTGATGGCATTACAGGATGGTTTCTAATTTTTGGGACAATCTCAATAACTTCCCCATCCTTATTTTTTAATGGGTATAATATGAGGCAAGTACCATCTAATTTTTCAAAACAATAACTAACAGTATCATTTCCTATATCTCTCATGTCTTTAAAGTAGTGAAGTTTAGGCATTGATTGTATAAATTGATTAGTCTCTTCACCATTCACATGAGTAATTAGACAAGACCCCATATATCGATTGTCTTTTACACTAATATAACCTTTAATCTTATTACCTTCCGGAGTAGTTTCATCAAACGGCCTTAAATGCCTAGGTTTAACACCATCCATGAAATATTTCTCACAAATAACTTTCAAATCAGACATAAATATACCTCCATACTAAAAAAAATAAAAAAGAAGAATAATTTACTTATTCTCCCTCAAAGTATTAACCTCACGAAGATTACACAAATTAAAAATAGTATCCTCAATAGGCATAAGAGTTGGATTTTCCTCTGAATACTCCTTATTATATATAACCAGATACCCATCTACAAAATCAACAAGCATATCCGGTGAAATAATCATCTCAGAACCATCCAAGAAAACAAACTCAGTACCATAACCCTTATCCCTATTCCTAGCTAACATATTTGAAATAATATGAAACCTTTCATAAGCGGATGGATAATATAAATCCTTATTAACTTTTTGTAAAGCAATCATACTCCATCTATTTTTTTGGAGTTTATCCTCATCATATTCTTCTCCAGCTTCTTTCTTATGTAATTCCTCGAAAAAAGTTTTACTATATTCCTCAATGGAATCATCTAAGTATTTGCCGACTCTAACTAATTCAGCACCCATGGTATTATACCACCTTGGTTCCGAAATAATCTCCTACAGATTTATTCTGTGCGTGAGATTCATCCACTATTTCCTCAACACTTAAAATATTAGGGAAACCACTGTTAAAGCCTTCACGCCAACCATAAAATTTTATCTTGTATGTTCCGTTAGGTTTAAGAGTGTTTAAAATATCTCTAGTGTCGAATTTCTGGAATAAGAAATGCTCCGTATTCAAGTAACCTTCACCATCACTAGTGACCATCATTAAATCATCAGCTGAATCAATAACCATCATACCTCTTTCATCAGCCTTTAAACCAGGTTTAGCCTGCCAATCCTGAACAGTTACAATCTTCTCCTGCACAGATTGGACTTCAAAATTCTCCCACCATAAAACATGAGCACCAGCAAAACCAACAACCAAACAAACTATAAAAATAATAGTACCAACAGTCGGTTTATCTTTCAATGCAAAGAATACCCAAGCAATAACTCCAATAATCAAAGGCACAGCAAAGTAACCTGCATAAATCAACATCCCCATAAACCATGATGGCGGAACAAAAGCAGACATATTTATACAGCCCCCACATAAACTTTTAATTTAGGATCATCAGTTAAAATTTTACTATATAATGCTGCATATTCACTTCTTAACTGATTAGTCTTATCCCTTAATTCTTTAAAATCTTCAAGATACTTATCACCAGTATACCTCTGAAGTACACTTAAATCCTCATGGAATAAACTTAACTGGTCAATCTCAGTATCCATACTATCTATTGGATTAACTTCCTCGCTCATTTAAATAACTCCTCTTCGTCTTGTGTGTCCTTAATTTTTAAGGTTTTAATTACATCACTGCTTAAGGCATCACAATCTGCTTTAATAGCATCTAAGTGTAGGAGGATTCTTCTTTTTTCCTCGTTAATCCTAGTGATATTCTCATATGGATATAAACATTCTTTTAGCATTTCATATTCCACACTTGTGTATGGGTAACTGTTTAACTGGTCGCATACTTGTTTTAGTACACGGCCTAAGAATAAGTTCATTTCTACCTTGACTCTTTCACGAATCATTTTATCATCATCAAGGTTTTCTTTCATTAATCTTACAACTTCTGCTTTCGCAAATGGTAAGTCTATTTCTTCATTTTCAATATTGTTTATCTCAGCTTTTTCTTCGGGCATAAATTTAAACCTCCAATTATATTTTTTTTATTATCCGAATTAGTCTAGATAATCACGATAATCTTCATCCTCAACTTCTACATTAGCATTAAGTAATGCAATCGTATTCCAATATGCTAAATATAATAATTTTGGATCTATATCCATATATGCACTGGTTAAATGTCCTGCTCTACCATTGCCGGCTTCAACAACGTCACAAATGTGTTCTATCAAATCAATAAAGTTCACATCGGTTTTAAAATCTTCATTAACGTGATGACGCTCCTCGAAAATGTGTTTTTTATACCATGAACTGGCTTTAAATTCTTCATCAACAACTTTACTCATGCATAATGGACCATAATCTTCGTAGAAATTCTCACGTTTTGTGAAGTCGTGAAGGACTCCTGCTTCGTGGATTTTTTCTGCGAAGAAATCCATACATTTACCCACATTTTTTATATGTGTTTCTGTGGCTTCTTTTAATTGTTCAATAGTGAAATCTTCCTCAGCTGTGCGACTATCAGCATTTCTAGTATTTTGGATTTTAATTTTTTCACTCATCTACATTACCTCATCATAATCTTTTTCTTGTTTTAGTAAGTGGTCTCTTTGTTCTTTTAATCCTTCGAGTTTCTTTTCAATCTTATCTATATCCTTTTCTGTTAACAATGGTCTTCCATCGTTTTCAATGGATTTGGATTTGATGAGACTATCATCTCTTAGGATTTTCTCGTAATGAACAATGAGCCTTCTATAATTCTGTAATTCTTGATTGATAGGATTCATATTCTATTCCTGTACAGTTTCTATACCTTCAATGGCTTTTATCATCATGTTTTTATTTTCTTCTGTCATTGGTGCAGCTTGCAATGTTATTGGTGGTTTTAAGGCTTTTTTAATATCCTCAAGTAATTGTGTTTGTTTGCGTTGTTCTTCGTAAATCATTTGTAATAATTCATTTTGTGGAATCATATTTAATCCTCCATTGGTTTTTTAATGTTTTCTTTATATTTTTCTAGTTCTCTTTTAGGGTAGGCTTTGCTGATTAGTTTTGCATTGGATTGACTGAGTAAATGATTACCCATGCTTACTAGACTATTTGCGAAGCCTGTGACTTCAAAGGGATTAGTTGTGTCTAATCCTTTTATTATCGTTCCTAGTTGAGTGTAGAATTCTTCTAATTCTTTTGATGTAATATACTCGATTTTCATAATATTATTTCCTTTTGAGTCTTAGTCGTGTGAATTCTTTTTCTATCATTGATTGTTCTTTTTCGAAGTCTTTATGCATGTGGCCTCCTAGTGTACCTGAACCGAGACCCCATCTTTGCTTCTCACTTAATTCATGTTTGTGATTATGGTACCAGCGGTGTGCTTTCATTCTTGATTGATGACCTCTTGCATCTTTTCGGCAGTCATCCCCACAGTATTTTTCACTATGGTGTTGTTTTAGGAATGGTTTTCCACACCATGCACATACTCCTATGCGGGAGTCTTGTGATACTATTCTACGCCGGTGTTCCTCATAATACGCTTTTGAATTTATTGTCCTTCTAAATTCATCATCATCCCAGTTATTAATACCTTTAATTATACTAATAGCCATGTTCTGCTTCTTCTACCACCTTCTCTCTTTCGTTCATCCACTTAGTTACATTCCATGAAATATCTTCAAGATAATCCCTTACATGTACAGCTGCATCGATAGTTTTATAATATCCGAATGCTCTTGGTTTGCCCTCGATGTTTTTACGGATTAAATATTTACCTGTTGGTTTGTATTTGTAAATGTATCGAGTATTTTTTGTTGTGCGAGTGTCTTCCAGGCCATGTTCTTTTTTTATCTGATTTAATAAGTCATAGAATCTATGGTATGGTATTTGATATTTTTTTAGGATATCACTCCATAACATTTTTTTAGTGTAATAGTCTGTTTCGATTAATTTTTTCATATGTTCGTCTGTCGCTTGCTCTATCTCAAATATTGAGACTCCATCATCAAATAATCCTAGTTTGATTTCCGCATCCTCACGTGTAGGAGCATATGTTATGATTTCAAAATCATCATTAGAGATATGTTTTTTAATGAAGTATGAATCTTTAACATATTTCCCATACCTATGAGGTGTACGACGATAATTTGATGGTAATCCTAAGTCATGTTTAACTTCTAATAGTAACTTAGAGTATTCATCATGTGTTAAGTCTAGTTTTTTCTGTAGTTCTATTGAAGTTAAATTACTATAGAATAATCTTCTTAATTCATCTCGTTTTTCTTTGGGCATCATAATCATCATCTAAAAAAAAAATATAAAAAAAATTTTTTTATGATTTTGGGAATAGGTAATTATAGAAATCTTCACGTTCTTGTGATGTTAATTCATTTGATTTCATCATTTTGAAACTTACACTATTCAAGAGTTTCCTATCACATTCTCTGTCAGGATATAACTCATGACATTTAGCTACAACACTATCATAACATGCTGGTTTAGGAACCTGTTTAACTGGTTTGGAATTAGTTTTTTTACGAGTAGTGTTGGGATTATTATTTGTGTTATTGTTTTTTGGTGGTTCCTCGGTAGGTAATGCGTCGATTGAATCCGGTTCGGTTATATCGAACATTGCCATGTATGAATATTTCCTCATATATGTTTGGTATGATCCTTCACTTTGTATTATATTCATTCTTTGTAACTCTCTGAGTGGAGGTCTAGGAGAATGAACACTGATAGTGTCTTCAGGATTATCAACATTTATAAGTGTTAGTATTACTTGTTCTGTGTCTGGGAAATCGGCATGTGTTAGGCAACGATATTTTTTACATAATCTGTTTACTGGTGGGAGTATGTCTTTTAGTTCATGGTAGTCGAATTTGCCGTATTGGTTGTGGCCTGATTTTTTTATTTCACAGTCTAATAGTTCGAATTTTATGTTCATGAGTTTTTCATGGATACTCATTTTTTTGATTTCTTCTAATTCATCAATCTCTGTTGTCTCGTTTTTGTTTTTCTTTGGGTTTTTTGCCATAGTATATATCTCCTAAAAAAAGTTTTTATTTTAGTTGGTAGTATCTTGTTGATTCTAATGCTCCAGTTTTATATGTAATATATACGGAGAATAGTAGAATTATTGATACTCCTAAAATTAGTAGTAGATCTGTTGTTTTCAAGTGGAATTTTGGTTTAGTTTCTACTTGTTTTTTTAATCTACTTGGTTCATTATTTTTTTCTGCGAGTAAGGTGACTAACAATGTGGCTAGGTATGTTAATTGTAGTTTTCTTCCTGCATAAGTTAATAGTTTCTTTATCCAGGACTTTCGCATTTAATCATCTCCTGGATAAAAGTGTCGAGTTGGTTATATTTTAAAATTTGAGCACATATGAATCCGTATTTGGCGAATGCTAGAATTGTTGGCATTGGCATTGTGGGTCCATAGTCTTCAAATTTCTTTAATTGAAATTCTTCTGACATTTTTATCTCACTTATTTTTTTCTTTGGGTAAAATTTTAACAATATTTTTAGTATTGTTAGTTAATATTATTTTGTTTATCATATATATAATTTGCTTATTGTATTTTTTTAGTGATTATTATGCATTATTTATTCATCATTTTTTGAAGAATACTGAATTTTATATTGGTTTGTACAATATTAATGAGTAAAATGAGTAGTTTTTTTAATTGTTTCTGTTTGAAGTGGTTATATGATTGTTTTTTAGAAAAGTTTAAATACTTAATTTACACTATATATTAATTGGTTAAAGAGAATTTTTAAATAATCGTCTCGGTTTTTTCTTTGGGTAAATAAAAACAGAACTTTTTTTTAGAAACTCTATAACCAAACACTTTATGTATGGGATTGACTAATACTCATCCCATCATATTATCCTAAAAAAAACACCATAATAAAAAAAAACAAAAATTCCCACGTTCTCATTTTAAATAAAAACACTTTAGTATGGTAATTAGAACCTAATAGATCCAAATATTTATTATACTATTTTAGTAGAAAACAAAATTTTTTTCCACCATATAAATTTCTGTAAAAAAACATTAATAAAACTACACCGAGAGAGCATTTGGTAAGTAATCGCCCCCCATCAAAACACCCTAAAAAAAGCCTAAAAAAAGAATAACAACCAAATATTCTATTAAACAGTATAGAAATCTATTCAAAAACATAGAAAATCCTTGAAAAGTTTCTACACTAAAGATTTTCTATTAAACAGTATAGAAATCTATTCAAAAACATAGAAAATCCCTGAAAACTTTAGCAACATAAAATTTGTATTCAAAAAATTTTCCAGAATAGAAAATCTTTGAAAACTTTAGCAACATAAAATTTGTATTCAAAAAAAATAATGCAATAGAAAATCTTTGAAAAGTTTATACCTATAAAATTTGTATTCAAAAAAAATAATGCAATAGAAAATCTTTGAAAAGTTTCCCCGTAAAGATCTTCTATTAAATAGTATAGAAATGTATTAAAAAATATAGAATTTAATCAACGTTCCTTTTAACACTAGCTCTTTCCAATTCATCAATACGATTTTTCAAATCCTCAATCTCAAGCTCTAATAACCTTAAATCATTCCTTTTAAGAACAAGTCTTTTATAAAGTTTATCCAAATCAGTTTCAGCAGCATTAATCCTCCTAATAGAATCACGAAGAAACTGGCTTTTAGAAGTATTAATATTATACTCCAACCTGTCCCATTCCTCACCTTCAATAAGAAAATGTGCCTTAACTGTCCTCTCTCCATCACTAAAATCCTCACGGGACCACATAAATATACCTCCATTTTATATATATTTGTCAATTAACTCCAGTTCATCAGCGGACATGCTATTACTAATAGCTTTCTCAATATTTGAGATTCTGCCTTTTAAAGAATCATATTCCTGGTTCCTTTTTTCCAGTTCCTGCTCAAGTAAATGATACTCTTTACTTTTCAAGTTAAGACTATTAACCGTACCTTTAATAGTGATTACATCCAAGTGTTTAACATATTCTTCTTTTAAATGTTCGGGACTGTCAAAGAAATAGGGTTCGTTGATTGGATGTTTTCCTTTGCCTTGAATAGCATTGATATCTTCCATGCTCATACCATCTTTTTTAAGATTACTTGCATGGAATTTCCGGAACATGTGGGTTCTTAATCGTTTGTATGTTCCTTTACGGCCTAGTCCTAATTCATCATTCATTTCAGATAATATTCGGAGTAATGCGTTAGGATGTATTTTAAATAGTTTGTCTTCGGGTACGAGTTTTCTTCTGGCGCTTGCTAGGTATGATAGTATTGCATGTGTTGCTTCAGGACTACAGAATGTATAATAGTATTTGTTGGTTTTTCTTCGTTTTAAGTAGAATGTTGGTACTAGATCATCACGGTCGATTAATAATTCTATGACTTCGTAGATGTTGTTGCTGTTATGGTATCTTGATGTTGTATTTGATGTTGCGTCAATGAAATCCTGTATGGTTAAGCTCATTACTTCTGCATTAGCGCATCCGCTGCTTATGCTGAATAGTACGATGGCTCGGACTAGTGGTGTTGATTGGTCCACTACTTGTCTTAGTATTTTTTTGGTTAGTAGGTCGTCGTATCGTAAGGGTGGGTTTTCATTGGTGTTTTTTGTGCTTACTGGTGGTAGTGTTGGTATTTCGATTTCGAAGTGGCGGTAGAATGTGAGTATTACATCCATGTTGCTTTTTGCGGTTGCTACCATGTATTTGTCGTATACGTATGTTCTGAATTTTATTAGTCTGTCTTTTATTTTTCTTTTTTTTCGTCTTATTCTTTGTTCTTCTTCGTCGTCTGCTTCGTCGAGTAGTTCTTGTAGTGTCATGTTGTTGAATTCTGAGTATCTGTTTAAGATTAGTTTGTATCTTCTTTTTGTATTGTGACTGAGTTTTCGTGTTACGGCGAAGTTATCTATGATTTCTTGGTTGTTCATGTTCATATTTTTTCACCCAAAGAGTATATAAGTGGTTGGTGAGAGAGCATTTGGTAAGTAATTTAGGTTGTATATTATTTGGTTAATAATCTAATAGTTATACGGGGTTATTTTTTGGCTTGAAAGTTGTATTGTTGGGTTGTGCAACAATATTTTCTAACAGTTTTGTTCGAGTTAGGTATATCTCACACCAATATTGCGGCAGATGCGCAACCAAGACTGTGTTAGATGAAAAGGACATGATGTTAAAATGCCCTAAGTGCGGTCAGATGCACTATCCACGCATCGCCCCTGCAATTATTGTGGCAATTAGAAATGAGGACAAATTGCTGATGGCAAAACACAGCTACCATGAAACCATAAGATATGCACTGATAGCAGGTTTTGTCGAACCGGGTGAAACCATAGAAGAGGCTGTCCACAGGGAAGTTATGGAAGAGGTAGGGATAAAAATAAAAAATCTGAAATATCTACGCAGCCAATCCTGGCCGTTTCCAAACTCACTGATGCTTGGATTTACTGCAGAATATGACTCCGGAGACATAAAAGTTGACGGTGATGAAATCCTTAAGGCAAAATGGTTTAGTAAAAATGAAATAATAAGATATGATTCAGACATCAGCATATCTGACTGGTTAATTCAGCAATTCATTGATTTCAACTAATCACAAATCCTCCAATATTTCCTCCAATTCATCTTCATCCACAAAACCATGTTGCAAATCATCCAAATCATAGCCCAAGCGATACAATGCCTCCTCAACATCATTGATGTCATACTCAAAACCATTTATTCTCACTACATTCGAATCATAGATGTCGCCTGAATCAGAACTATCAAAAACATAGCTGCAATCTGAACAGTAAGGTTCACCCTCATCTACCCAAGATCCGCATCTAGGACAAATTCCCATAATATCACCTTTTTAATTATCAAAACCCATTTATAATGTTCAATGCAATTACGCCTGCTTTCAATCTTGCCAAACCGTCCAGAAGCAGTTCTTGAGGACATGCAATATTCATCCGCAAGAAATTATCGCCGTTTTCACCAAAATCAATTCCAGCTGATAAAAACAATCCCTGATTTTGCCTTAAAAACTCAGACAGGACTTTTGAAGAAACATTCAATGCTGAACAGTCAAGCCACAACAGATATGTGGCATCACATTCGACCAATTTGATAATAGGCAGTTCACTTGCCAGATAATCCTTAACAATCTGTTTATTTTCATACAACACTTCTTTAAGCTCTTCCAGCCATTCTTCAGACTCATCATATGCTGCAGTTACAGCAGTTGTGGCAAATACATTGCATGAATCCGAATTGTCAATGTGCATTTGAGTCTTGATTTTATCCAATAATTCACCATTGGTGGCATGTACAATTGAACTTTGAAATCCTGCAATATTGAATGATTTTGAAGGAGACAAACAGCGAATAACATTATCATGTGGTTTGAATGGATTATATTTCACTCCAGGATCTGTCAAATCACAGTGGATTTCATCAGTAATTAAAATAACCTCATGCTTACGGCATAACTCACCAATTCTAGCCAAATCACCTTCAGACCAGATTTTGCCGACAGGATTGTGAGGATTGCAGAGTATCATCATTTTAACTTTGGACAATTTTTCATCCAAATCATCAAAATCAATCCTATATTCCCCTTCCTCATAAATCAATTCATTTTCCAGGACTTTTCTGTTGTTGTCTTCAATTACATAGAAAAATACGTGATAGACAGGTGTTTGAATCAATATCTCATCATTTTCATCTGTCAGACATCTTATCATTGAGGATATTGACGGCATCACGCCCATGGAGTAGGCCATGTCATCTTTTGACATTTTCAAATCATATCTTCTGTCCCACCAGCTGATGTATGATTCAAAAAGCTCATCGGGAACTATAGTATATCCGTAAACGGGATGGGTTGCCCTTTCCTGAATTGCACTTTCAATAGCCGGAGCTACCCTGAAATCCATATCGGCTACCCACATAGGCAAATCATCACCGAACAAATCCCATTTTAGAGAATCAGTTCCTTTTCTATCGATTATGCTTTCAAAATCGTATTCAGTATTTTTCATAGTGAATCCTTTCTTCATCAAATTTATCCATGAACTTGTTTTGCCAGCCTTCGGCAGGATAGCCCAAAGTTATTACGCAAAACGGAATTTGATTAACATTATCCAAATCAAATAACTCAGCTACCTTTTCCATTGTCTCTTCAGTAGGAGCAACACCATTCCACAGACCTCCCAAACCTAAATTGACGGCTTCAAGAAGCATGTTTTCAGCGGCGGCTGACATATCCTGTTGCCAGTGAGCCTTATAGAATGCCCTTTCAATATTGGCCACAAGCAATATTGCAACAGGCGCTGTTTTAACTCTAGGTTTTATTTCTGCCAATTTCGCAAGAGTATCCCTGTTTTTAATCACTACAAACTCCCACGGTTCCGCTCCAAGTCTTGAACCCGGTGCCTGCATCCCGGCCTTTAGGATTTTAAGAATATCCTCATCACTGACTTCGGTGTCTTCATATTCACGAATACTTCTTCTTGTATTAATAATCTCTTCAAAATCTACCATATTTTTAAATAATATTTTGATGATATAAATAATTAATTAACACAAATGGAGGTAAACCTATGGGCATTGAAAAAAGTGCAGGAATATTGTCTATCATATTGGGATTAATTTTCATCATATTTCCGATGTTTTCCGGAGAGTTAATTTCAATAATCGTTGGATTAAGTTTGCTTTTCTTCGGTATTTCCGCTGCATTCATGGGCTTTAACATGCGAAAACAAACAGGATATGTTGGAATTGCAATTCTGATTATCGGAATCATAGCCATTATCTTTGGATTCTTGTTTATTTTCTATATAGATGCATTATCATTCCTGATAGGTCTGCAATTCTATATTGTTGGATTCATTATGATTATATTTGGAATAACCGGAGTATTATCCAAAATGACAAGATTTTCCACTTTTACTTCAATACTCGTTTTGATTATGGGTATTGTTGCAATTGCTCTTGCAGCATTTGCAGTTAGCCAACCAATCTATATTGCAATCATCATTGGTATTGTCTTAATCATTGAAGGTGTTTCAATGATGTTGGAATAAGGCCTGGTTAACAAAAAAAGAGAACATTCAAACCATCACCAAAATCAAATTATTAACCAAGCCCGGATTCGAATCCAGTTAATAGTCTGATTTTAAAAAAATATAAAAATAGTTGAAGTGTGAAAAATCACATTTGCACACTTCCTTAAGTTTTAAATATCTGAATTTTCATTAAGTCTGAATCCGATGCCGTTTTTCTTGGCGTATTCCTCTACATGATTTACAATATCATCAATTTCATCCTGAGGATATTCATTTTTAAAGTAGAACAATACTGGCTGGGCATTGGTATAGACCGTCAATATAATATAGTCGTTGCCGTATACCGAAACGTCCTGAGTATTGTATATCTGAATCATGCGGATGATTTCACTTTTGGCCCTTTCGGGTGAAGTTTCATTTCCAAAGGATTTGATATTGGTTCTTTCATATATGCTTTGCAGCTTGGCCAATTTGTCTTCATCAGTAAAAACATCAATTTCAGGCTCCATTTCGCTTAGCTTTTCCTTAAACAGTCTTGCATTGTGCAGTTTTTCCTGAACTTCCTTAAGCTCTTTTTCAAGGTTTTTTTCATCTTCCAAAAGGGAGTTGATGAATGCTTCAGATCCGTTGTTGAAGTTTTCATACATTTCAAGCACATCCCTTGGAGATAGGATTGAATGATTTTTAAAGAAGTCCTTTGTATGAGGCTTTACGCGAATGCTTAAGGGTTTCAGGTTTTCTTTTCTTGATTTGGAAGCGCCGTCGAAGAATTCATCAGCGAACTGATTGCCCCTTTTGTGCAATGCATGCATCCTTCTTGCAAACATGTTTTCAAACTCTTCACGAGACATGTCATCCGGGAACTTGAATTCAAAGTCACCTGGAGTATATGATCCTCCGAATCTTTCGTTTCCAAATTCAAATTTTCTAGTTCTTTTTTGGTTTGTCATATTATCACTCCAATTTTGTGTATTACAAAATTGTTTTTTGTATACAATATTATATTGGCACTAGGTAGTATATAAATGTATTCATTTTTAAAAATTGTATACGTAAAAAATTTAAAAAAAATAAAGGCCAAATCATTTACTTAATTCAGCACCAATCTCAAAAGCCTTTTCCAAATCTTTTGGAAACTGTAAAATCCATTGCTTTTCCTTCATCTCCTGTGAAAAACCCGCCATGTTGAATTTGGAATAATCACTAATCTGAATTGTATCGCAAACAGGATATGTTACGATTTCACCATTCAAGAATGAAAACAGATATTCTGTGGTTTTCAGACTGTCCTTCATGGAGTTTTCATAAAATTCCAAAGGAGCATTCATGGTATAAAAGATTCCAACATTGACCTTTCCGGTGAAATAGCTTGATCCGTCATCATAAGACATTACGCAAAATATCAGTCTTTCAAGCAATGCGCGAAATTCACTTGTAGGCTGGCCAAAATAAATAGGTGAACCAATAAGCAATGCATCGGCATGTAAAATCTTATCTATTACCTCTGTCAAGTCATCCCTGTAATAGCATTTGCCTTTGGTGTTGGTTTTGAGCTTGCATGCAAGACAGCTTCGACATCCCTTAAAAACCAAGTCATACAAATTAAAATATTCTGTTTCAGCCCCTACAGATTCCGCACCCTTCTGGGCAGACTGCATAATTTCGGCAGTATTCCAGGTTTTTCTAGGACTTGCATTGATTACAATTGTTTTCATAATAATAGATTATATAACTTAATTATTAAAATGGAGTGTTGGCAGAAATTATTGTGTTTTAATAACTGTTCATATTTTAACTAATTTTTTCTATTTTTATTAAATTTTGTTCATTTCAAATTTATCATTGATTTTTTTACTTAAATCCTTATTATTTTTTTAATTTAACTCAT
>JAFQXD010000041.1 GCA_017407115.1 Methanobrevibacter sp.
AAAGTAGATATAGACTTAAAACTCGAAGCAATAGTAATTAATATTAAAAAAATAAAAAAACATTTAAATGTAACTTTAATTTAACAAAAAATCAAATAGCGGACAGTCCCAACTGTTCTTTTTCATAATTATAAATATATGTCCTTGTAATAAAAAGAGATTATCCAAGAGAGCAAATGAAAAGTAATATTTTTTTATAATGAAATCCAAATACTCACTTAAAGTGCAATTCATCTCCGGCTTTAAGAAGCCGGAGAATTCTTGCACAATAATGTTAAAATATGATTTATTATATTCCACTATGGGTATAAATGGATAATTATTAAAATAATGAGTTATATAAATATTATTAGGTGATTATTATTAGCAATAATGAAATGAGCGGTTTAAATGGACTGTTAACAATATTTAAAAGAGAAGTTGAAAATGATTCTAAAATTACTTTTATAGGCTCTCCAGGTCTTTGTACTCCTTTTGCAGAATTTATGAGTTTCGGAGTGGCAGATAAGGAAACCCATTTTATTCCGTTGCTTGATTTGGATGACTGCCATGAATTTGAATTGCAATCATATGGTATGTCACTTGCTAATGATGTTTCAAATCCTCACGATTCAGACGTTATTGTTATATTGGGTGGGCTTTCCATTCCGGATTATAATGTTGACGTTAAGGATTTAAACAATTTAATCGATGATATCTTAAAAGATGATGGGAAAATTATCGGTGTTTGCTTTATGAACATGTTTTCCGATACTGGTTGGGTAAATGAGATTGATTTCGATTGCATTATTGATGGGACATTGATCCCTATGATTAAAAGATAGGAAAAATATTTTTTCATATACTTTATCAATTTTAATGAACTTCTTGCGGTTAAACAATAATAATTTTTAATCTCAAGATATTTTTCTTAATTTAAGTGATTTTTACTAAACATTTAAATACTATTAAGTTAAAATAATTAATTAATAGTTATGAAGACTGAAATATTTCTTTTAATTTCATAACGTTTTATTATTATTAAATTTTCATGATTATAGGAGGAGTTATTAATGGCAAGATTTGAAGTAGCAGAAAACAGAATGTTCAATGTTAAAATCTGCTTAAAATGTAATGCTCGTAACCCTGCTGGTGCTACAACTTGTAGAAAATGCGGTTACAAAGGTTTAAGATTCAAAGCAAAAGAACCAAGAGGATCATAGATTTATTCTATATCTTTTTTTTACTATTTTTTTATAATTTTCATTTTTAAAACAATTAATTTAATATATTATTTTTAATAAATCTTATTTTAGGTAATCTTTATGAAGGACGTTGAAACTTATATTAGAAATATTCTTGAAGAAAGAAAAATCCATTTTACTTTAATTGACCCTGATGAACAGACTCCTGAAGAAGCTTTGGAAATAGCTACTCAGGCTATTGAAGGTGGAACTGACGGAATCATGATTGGTGGGTCTACCGTAAATGGTGATGATGTAGACAATACATGTAAAATTTTATCCGAAAACATTGCAGTGCCTATAATTATTTTCCCTGGAAATACCAGTAGCGTAAGTAAATATGCTGATGCAATTTTCTACATGAGTTATGTAAATTCTAGAAATCCTCATTGGATTAATGGTGCTCAGGCTATTGCTGCACCTGCAGTTAAAGCATCCGGAATGGAAATCTTATCCATGCATTACATGGTTGTAGCTCCTGGAGGAACTGTCGGTTGGGTTGGAGATGCGAATCTTGTGCCTAGAAACAAGCCTAAAATACCTGCAGTTTATGCAATGTCTGCTGAATTATTCGGAATCAAATTTTTCTATCTTGAAGCTGGTTCTGGTGTAGATGAACCTATTCCTGCTGAAATGATTGCATACTCTAAAAAAGCCGCTCCTAAAAACATTCTTGTTGTTGGTGGAGGAATCCGTGATGGCAAGGCAGCTTACATGGCAGCAAAAGCAGGTGGAGACATCATCGTAACAGGTACCGTCGTAGAAGAAGTTAGTGATGTTAAAGTTAAAATCCAAGAATTAACCGGAGCTATTAAAAAAGCTTCACTAGAGTAGTTGTTAACTGCTCTTTCCATATTTTTTTTGTTTTAAATATTTACAAGTTGTTGTCAATTTTTATTTCTTTTCAAATGCTCTCTTGGCAAACAATTAAATATGCAATAGAATAAATCTATATTTACTTAAATACTGTTATAGTGTTTAAATTGGTTATAATACAATTGAATTAAAAAGGGTAATATAATGAAATTTGCACATTTAGCAGATACTCATTTAGGTTATCGTCAATTTGGATTAATTGAACGAGAAAAGGACTTTTATGAAGTATTTGGAAAAGTAATTGATAAAATAATTGAGGAAAAGGTCGATTTTGTTATACATAGTGGTGACCTATTTGAAAATGAAAAACCATCTCCAATGGCACTTTTAGAATTCCAGAAAGGCCTGCTTAAACTTAAGGGTGCGGGAATTCCGATGTATGCAATTGCAGGAAATCATGATTCTGTAATGCATAAGGGATCCATTCCACCTCATGTAATCTTTAAAAAGATGGGTCTGAAGGTTATCAGTCCGATTAATACTAACTACATGCAGGACGATATTTTCATCGCGGGATTGCCATATTATCCGGCATCCCAAAGCAGGGTTTTAAAATCAAAGCTGGTTGAACTTTCCAAAAAGGCAGCCAATCATGATAAGTCAATCTTGGTATTGCATCAATCCATTGATTCATATTCAAAAAATCAGTATGAACTGGAGATTGGTGACATTCCTGATAATTTTAATTATTATGCCTTGGGACATATTCATGACTATATAATGGACGATTTTGGAAAAGGCAAACTGATATATCCTGGTTCTGGTGAAATCTGGAAAACTGAAGAGCTTAAGGATTATCACATCAATGGAAAAGGTTTTGTCATCGTTGACTTGGATGAGTCAAAGCCGAATGTTAAAAGGATTAAAATAGATATTCCTAGAGAGTTCATAGAAAGGTCCCTTGATTACAATAATTTGGAAAGCGGCATTGAAGGCATTAAGGAAACAATTAAGGATTTCGATAAAAAACCAATTCTAATATTAAGAATAGATAATGTTGAATCAGATACAGGCATCGTTTATGACATGATTAAAGACGAACTTGGAGAATTGGCCCTAATGATTAGGCCTACATTCGCCATGATTAAAGATGGAACCATTGATGATATTTTCATGTCCAATGCAAGCATAGGTCCTGAAGAGCTCATAATTGAAAAATTGGAAGGTTACGGCAATAGTGCTGTTGATAAACTTGCAATCGAATTATATCATACTCTATCAAAGGGTAGGATTGATGATTCAAGGGATTTGATTGACCAGTACTTTAAAGAAAATTATAACTCTGCTGATGAAGAAATAGATTTCAAAACCGAAAAAATAGAAATGGATGAAGTTGAGGAAGAAATTGAAGAGGAAACTCCTGATGAAGAATCAAACGATGTTCAGGTAACATTTAAGGGGGCTCTAAAATGATTTTCACAAAATTAAAATTAAACAATTTTAAATCCCATCAGAACACAACAATTGAATTTAAAAATGGAATCAGTGTTATTGTTGGTGAAAATGGTGCAGGAAAATCCACAATTTTAGAAGCAATCAGTTTTGCATTATTCAAAAAATACACTGGTAATATTGATGATTTGGTTAGAAGTAATGCCAATTCAATGTCTGTTGATTTGGAATTTACCTCCAATGGCAAACAATACAAAATCACACGTGAGAAAAAATCTGATTTGATATCAACCATTTATACAAAAACATCCTCTGCCGGAGGTTTTGTAAGGATGGCAAGTGGGGATGATGAGGTTAATAATGTCATGGACCAAATCTTAGACATGGATTCAGATTTGTTTTTAAATGCTGTTTATATTCGCCAAGGAGAAATTGCACAATTGGTGGACAAGACACCCGATGAGAAAAAACTCCTGATTTCCAAATTACTTGGAATAGACTCCCTTGAAAATGCATGGGAAAATTTACAGCCATTCATTAATGATTATGAAAATAAGCTTTCAGAGCTTAAAGGGAAATTATACAATTCTAGTGAGCTTAAAGAGGAACATGATCAAAAGATGGCAGAGTTAAACACTCTTAAAGACAGAGGTCATGAACTTGAAGAGCAAATTGAAGACGTAACCAACTCTTTAAAGGAAATCTCTGAAAGCAAAAGAGATATGGAAACTGAAAAGGAGATATATGAAACGTTGGTTCACAATTTGGAAAGTGAAAAAAGTAATTTGGCCAAACTTGAAGCTGATAAACGTTCACTCCAAGAAAATCTTGACAAGATAAGGCAATCAGAAGAACAAATTTCCAGATTGGAAAAATACGTGTCAAAGTTGGATGTTTACCTTGACTTTGAAAAGTCAGTCATCAATATTCAAAATTTAAAGCAGGAAGAGAAAAGAATCAATGAAAAGTTAAATTCAATCAATCAACAAAAAGCAATTCTTGATGATAAGAAAGAGGATTATGATAAGTTTTTAGCTTCCGATGAAGAAATTACAAAATTAAATGATGAAAAAGTTCAATATGAAAAGCAGTTGGCCACAATGACCAAACTTGAACAGGATAAAAAGGATCTCTTAAGAGCTATAGAAAATGAGAGAAACGATATAGAAAACTTTTATTCAAATGCAAAGGATACTCTTGCAGATAATGGTTTGGATGAAGAAAAATCAGAGGAAATCGATGGATTCATTAGTCTTGAAAAGATCACTAATGAATTTATGGAAGATATTTCACAAAAGATTGATGATTTGGCTGAAAATATAATTTCCAAAAATGAGGATGTTGCAATATTCAAACAGAATATCAAGTCCACTCAAAAGTCATTGGATGATTTGCAAGGCGTTGACAATAAATGTCCAATTTGTCAGTCTGATTTGGATTCTAAAAAGAAACTTCAGTTAATCCAACAATATGAAACAGCAATATTTGACAATAATAAATTGATTTCACAAAATGAAGAAGATATTCGTCTGTTTACAAAAAACAAGGTGAACTTTGAAGAAAAGCTTTCAATTATCAACGATATGTCCAAAGGAATTATTGAATACAGGCAAAAATTCGACCATTTGGAAAAGGAATTGGTCAAATTAAACAAATTGGATGAGGATTTGGAGTCCAAAGAGTCTATCAGCAACAAGCTTGGTGAGATAATTTTATCCATTGCTAAAAAAAGGACTAATCGTGAAAGTTATCAATCTTCATATGAATCATACAACCAGGCAAAAGGTGCTCTGGATGTTTTAGGTGACCAAACCGAAGTTCAATATGGCCTGAAAAAGGTCAAAAATGAAATAGACAATCATGTTACAAATATCAAATTGGCCATCGAACAGGATTCACATTTGAGTGCAGACATCAGTCCCTCTGAACTTCAAAATCGCATAACTGATTTAAAACAGAAAAATGAAGAGTATAATCAGTGCAAAGGTTTCATTCAAAACAAGAATGCTTTGATGACTCAACATGACACAATCAAAGAGGAAATTGGTAGTTCAATTAATCAAATTGACATTACTCAAAACAAGATTGAAGCAACCCTTTATGATGAAGAAAAGTATGAACAGATTCTTTATCGTTATGAAAGGTATGAAAGACAGCAAAATGCATTTAAAAATGAACTTTCAGAAATCAAGGGTAGGGCTCGCGAGTCAATCAATTATCTCAGGGAGTTGAATGAAAAAATAGTCATGGCTGATAAATTCCAGCAGGAATTCAATGATGTCAATGATTATATTAATTTATTGAATCATATCGGCGATTTGTATAACAAGAATGGTATTCAAAAGGATTTAAGAAATCTTTCAAGGCCTCTGATTCAAAAATATACAAAAGAGTTCTTCGATGAATTCAACTTCAATTACTCCGATTTGACTTTGGATGATGATTATGAAGTTACTTTATATGGCCCTGAAGGAGAGTCCTCAATATCTATGGTTAGTGGTGGCGAAAAAATAGCTATTGCATTGGCCTTGAGATTGGGAATCACTCAGGCATTGTCCAATGGTGAATTGGATACAATTTTACTGGATGAGCCTACAATTCATTTGGATTCATCAAGAAGACATGAACTTGTTAATTTATTGAGGGACATGTCCCTGTTGCCTCAAATGATTATTGTGACTCATGAAAGTCAGCTTGAAAAGGTAGCTGATAATTTAATTAAAGTTGAAAAAGAAAATGGTATTTCAAAAGTTATAATTTAAATATCATTTTTAATTATTTTTTTTTTTAAACGAGCTCTTCTGCGTTTTTTACAGAATCTATTATGCAGTTTGCATTCCATCCGACTATTGTTGCAGCTTTTTCTTCCAGTTCAAGGGGAACTTCTTCAAGGTCCAGAGGTCTTACCAAAACTATAGGAACGTCGTATTTTTCACTGGCATTTACTAATGTGTCAAACAGTTCTTTATTGTCCTTGTAAAGACCTGCAAGCAATATTATCCTATCGACTTTGCTGTAAAATTCGGCACTAGCATGTTCATATGATCCGGAAATTGATTCTTTCCAAAGAAAATCCACTTTGGAGTATAGCTTTTCTGTAAATTGGCCATATTCATTTTTTTTATCAATGCCGTTTGTAATAATTAAATTATAAATCTTGTCATCTTTTTCATCTTCAAACATTTAATCACCTTGCTTTTAATTTAATTATTCTATTATAAAAATTATTCTTTTTACATAATATTTATTAATTCAAAAAGATTAAGTAATGTATAGAAATTATTTTTTTAAGGATTAGTTTTTTATGAAAGCAGCTGTTATAGGTTTAGGTGTAGAAGGAAAAAAAGCAGTCAATTCCCTTTTAAAACATGGTTGGGAAGTTTATGCTACTGATTTGAATATTAATGTTGATTTGAATGGTTTGGATTTACCAAGGCTTTCTGCGGATATGTTGGAAGGTGAGCAGACAGTTTCCATTGTTGGCGAAAAAATTACTTTGGATTTGGGATTTACTAATTCGTATGCTGTTGAGCAATGTGATGCAATTGCCATTAGTCCCAGCATGTTTGGAGGGCCGTTTGCAGAAAGGCTATTGATGGATGGCCAGCTTTTAAGTGATGTTGTAGATAAGCATAAGGACATGTTCACTATTGGAATTACAGGAACCAACGGTAAAACCACCACTGTCCACATGTTAAAAAGCATTTTGGAAAATGCCGGAAAGAAAGTTCTAGTTGGAGGAAATGGTGGTGGGGGCTTTTCAGGATATTATGATTTGATTCTTGAAGCCAACAGTGGAGATTATGATGTGCTGCTTGTTGAGGTATGTGACATGACTCTTGACTTTTGCAGATATTCCTTTGACTTTGACATGATCGGCCTTACAAATATAGGCAATGACCATATGGATGTCCACAAAACCATTGCAAATTACAAAAATTCCCTGGTTAGGTTTTTTGAAGATAAGTTAATATTCACTGCTTTCAATCAGGATTTCAACACTGATTTTAAGGAATCAGCTGACAAAGCCATACCTTATTTTGAGTATCAGGATAAATTGCAGGTCTTCGGTAAATTTAATCTGCTCAATGCAGGTCTTGCAACTGCAATTGCAAGAGAATTGAAAGTGCCGAAGGATGTTATTAGAGATACCTTAAGCAACTTCAAGGCCGTTGAAGGTAGATTGGACGTTTATAAAATCAATAACGCTTCCATTTATGTCGGTAAGACTGACAATTCAGATGCCCTTGCGTCTGTTCTCAATGAAAAGGATTTCTATGCTATATTTATAGGAACTCCAAGACATAACGAAGAGCATAGGCTCGATATCTTGGATGTTGCGGCAAAATATAATCCTGAAGTCATTGTATTGTTCCCTGGATTGGAAGATACAATTGACATGGCTTTATACAGGCTTAATTCATTGGGTTATAGGGGAAATATCATCACTGTCACTTCATTGGATGAGATTATTGAATTGGTTGCAGAATATTCGCATGAGGATGCTATCCTGATTGGAGGTAATGGTCAAGATACAATTATAAACATTCAGGAAAGAGTCAGGCTGATATCTGAAAAATTAGCACAATAATACTAATCTTTTTATAATATTAATTTTATAATTATACATTAATATTAATATGAATTTTAATTCTTAGGTGTAAAATAATGAAAAGTTGGAGAAGAACATCAATCATAATAGTAATGGCACTGCTATTTGCGTGCATTCTTTTATTTGCTTTTTCATTTGTAAACAGTACTCCATATACCGGTCAATCAGTAGCCGATACCTATAATATATCTGTTGGTCAATCCATGTTCAACGGAGACTCCATTTTGGGTCATAATAGGACAATCGAAGTTCCATTATTGAATAATTTCGGATTTTTATCCCATCAGCTTTTAGCTTTGGATATTCAGGGAATTTTGATGTCACTTTCTACAGGTGTGGTTCCATTTGATTTCACTACCGTGTCCGGTGAGGGTATTGATTCTTATGGAAATGCTGAAGGTATAGACGGACCGGGTTATTTGACTTACGAGGGGGATAAATTAGCTGTTAAAAACCCAGACCATTATGTATGGGGTTACAGTGCACCTTATAAACTTTTATGTAAAACTTCTACAGGAGTAGACCTTATTGAAGATGGAGTGGTTGTTCAATCAATTCCTGTAGATCAAATTAAAAATCTGAACTTTACCAGTGACTATTACAACAACGATACAATTGTAAACTGGTATAATTATGATGCATCTGAAGGTTCAACATTTGTTCTTGAAAAAGGAATGGTTGGATTTTCTGATGGAAGGTCTGATATTGGTTCAGATGAAGTTCCATTTGTATTTGGTCAGCAGGTGGTTGACTATGCGGCGGAATATCCTACAGGATCGCCAATTTTGCTGTATGCGGGTAACTATACTGAAGAGGCAGGTGAAGTTTACGGTACTTCATTAGGTTCTCACCCTGAATATGGTGACGGGATTAGGGAAACCAACGCAAGACAATTTGTAGAGGCTTGGAACGGTACTATTATACCTCCTAATTCTACAAGTTCAGGAAAAGATTATGTTTACTTTGAATCAGCTAGTGATGCAGAAGCTCCTGGTGGAAGTGCGGCTCATGGAGTATGTCCATCAGCTAGAGCATTAAGAGCAGCGGTTCTTGCGGAAGGATTCGGTTTGCCTGTTGGTATGGATGGAAGTGAAAATGCAGTATTGTTCGGTTACAACCCTGCAAGTGATATTACTGTTACTAACAATCACGATTATCCGGTAAAAATCATTATGTGGACTGAAGGTTCTGGAACTGGAATGGGAATTTATGCCCAAATTATAAGATATATTCCGAATGATTGAATATAATCTTCTTTTTTTCTTTTTTTATGTCTATTTCTACAGTTATTACTGCAGCAGGTAAGAACTCCAGAATGAGAAAAGACCAGCTTGCAAGAAATATTGATTTGAAAAATAAACTGATTTTACCATTTAAAGATAAGACTGTCATCGAGACAACTATTGATAATGCATTATCCTTGGATATAGATGAGTGTATTGTTGTACTTGGCCATTATGCAGATGAAATAAAGGAAGCTATCTTCGATAATTATAAACATCAAGTAAAGTTCATAGAAAATGATCCTGTCGATGTAGGTTTATCAACATCTCTTTACAATGGATTGTCAAATATTGGTTCTGATTTTGCATTATGCATCACCGCAGACCAGCCTACAGTGCTTCCTGAAACATTCAATAAAATGATTGAAGCCAGTCAAAATAGCCAGGATCCTTTCCATACAATTTCAATTTTAAGAAGAAGAAAAACAGGTCTGTTGGATACTGCTGAAGGTTTGGGAATGCCTTTTGTAGCACCAAGAGAAAATTTGATGAAATATCTTGAAAATGAAGATGACAATCTGAACCCTATTTTAAGAAAGATTTTTGCTGATGGCTATACGTTTTATGGAATAAAAGAAAAAAATAAAAAAGAATTGTTAAATATTAATCATTATGAAGATTATTTGAATCTTCTAGATTGAATCAAGGCCTGAAATTACTTCTTCTATCATATCAGAACTAATTCCAACAGTCATTTCATTGTCCTTGATGTCTGCTGCTTTTCTGGAACCGTCACATCCTAATGTGAAATTAACCCCTTTTGAAAGATATGGGTTTGCAAATGCATCTCCACACAATGACTGAATTCCTGCAAAGGAAGGTTCGATTTTTTCACCTGTTTTGTAGACAATGCTTTGTGCGAGTTTCATTCCGCCAACAGGTTCTGTTATGACCTGAATTACATCGGCTTCAAAATCTGCTTCATCTAAAGGAGCATAAATTATTCCCCAGCTGATGTCTTTGATAATTGAAAGTTTGCCTGTGAGTTTTTTGGCTGTTTCCAGGTCTTGGAATCTTCCGAGTGAGAAATATTTTTCACCGTTTGCCAACTTTTCAGGCATATCTCTAAGACCGATGGCTCCAGCTCCTCCCAAACACATTTGCTGGTCTATGGTTGAGTAGAATTTGTCTCCTAGGGATGCTTTTCTAACCATTTCGCAATGTCTGATTTTTTCGCCAATCAACTCATAACCTTCAGGGAGTTCCTCTTCGGTTTTGATTAGTTTCATTGCAACAGGTTTAGCATCAAGTTTAATTTTGCTTTCTATTGCCTCGCAATATTTTTGATTTTTTTCTAGATTGGAATCTGCCATATAATCACCTTTGATAATATTATGTTTTATGGAATTTTAAAGTCTTTGTTTATGTCACTGTTATTTTTACAAAAAGTCCGGAAATCACATGCTGAACATGTTCTCTCGTCTGCCTCAGCTTTCCAGGCATCTTGAATTTTACATCCTTTCATTTCTTTTATCAGTGAGTTTTCAATATCATAAACAACTTTGTCGAATTTTTCAAGGGCTTTCTTTCGTTCGCCATCGTCTATTTTGATGAATCTTATCGAACGGGCTATTTTAAATTCATCACTAAGATTAGGTGCCTTTTCATCCTCCTGCCAGTCAAGAATTAGCTGAATGTCATCGGAAAACTCATCTTCATTTGGAACATCGGTCAGCCCATTAATGAATTCCTCCTTGATCAAAGCCAAATCCTCTTTTGACGGAACAAGTTCATTCAGATAAAGTATTATTCCCGCAGAAATTGTCTTTGCATTTTCCTGTTTTGACCTGAGCCAGGAATAGGTAAGTATCTGCTGCTTGTGGTTTTCCCATTTGTTTTCGGCATGGGGTTTTGTAACCTTTATTGGTGGCCTTTTCATTCCCTTGTAGTCGATGATTATTTCGTAATCTTCGATTTCGGTTTCATGCAAATTCCTTTTAATGAACTCAACTATTTTATTGTCATAATTGTAAAGGTTGCTCTGTTCATGAATATTATTTATTTTTGTGGATGTCAGCACGTCAACAACCCCGTTGATGCCGTAATAGTTTGAACGACTCATGTTTTTATCGTAATTAGGCATTGGGCGCACTCCCTTAATCAGCAGCTCGGATGATTCAATCAGTGGGAATAAGTGTTTTCCCCAAATGTTGATTGCCTTTTCGGCTCTTGCGCTTGCTAGCTTTTTGTGGTCATGCTCATTCAGGTCTTCAAGGGTTAAATCGGATCCAGGTTGGTTTATGCTGAAAAACAAATCTTCATCATGAGGATACAATCCCCTTACCTGCAGCCTTAAGTCAATCTGGTCCTCAATTGGTCTGATGTCTTCCTTCCAATCCCATGGGAACTGCTTGTCGTTATATTTCCAATCGATATATGCTTCTTCCATCACTCCATGGATGAATTCTCCAAACCATCTTTGGACTGGTTTTGAAGGGGGAAGGGTTCCCTTATTCTGATAGCGGTATTGCAGGCCGCATGTAATGTATGAAAGCAAGTCTCCAGTCAGGCTGTATTCTGGAATCATGTATGATTTTGATCTTGTAGGCAATTTCATGTCAAATCCTCCTTAAATTAGATATATCTCCTTAAAACCGACATATTGCTCGTCTCTGCTCCATCCAAGAGCAATGTTTGGAATATCAAAGTGCTGGTTCTTTTTATTATATCCTTCAATGGCAGGATTGAGTCCAACCAGAAGAAGCACGCTTTCAGCTCTTGAAAATGCAACGAAGTAAAGCCTTGTCAAATCATCAAATGACCTGTCCTTTTCACTTCTTTCGCTTTCACCAAGTGATGAATGTTTTCTGATGGCGTCTTCTATTGTTGTTGTCTCCTTTAGGGATTTCGGAAACCTTAACCTTTGGGTTCTGATGTCATTGGTCTTGAATCTTGAACCGACATCAACAATCACCAGTGGAAATTCCAGACCCTTTGACTGGTGTATGGATAGGACATTTATCCTATCGTCAGGCAATGTTTCAAGAAGGGATTCATCAATCTTGACTCCCCCTGTTGATATTGGTATGAAGATATTCCAAATAGCTTCCAAAACTGATTTTTCACGTTCTTGCTCATTTTTAAATGATATTTCAGATTTGTATTGTGTGAAAAATCCGGTTTGGGTAATTGATTTGGTAATTGCATTAAGGTAAACGATTCCCTCGGCGTCATTTTGCAGAGGCTCTATCCATGTAATCAGCTTGTATGCAAGTTCCATCAGACTTGCCTTTTCTGGCCATTCATTTTGCTTTCCATCAATCATAAGGGGATATGGGATTCTGTTCTGCCAACTGATTACAAAAGAACTCAAAGGCATTGGCTTGTCGTTCGGTTCGGGGTTCATCTTGATGTAGTCCTTTGCCTTGATTCTCCATTTGTTCATGTTATGTTTTGCAAGCTTCGGAATGCTTTTGTCGGATTTCTGAATTGTTGCTTCAGGATCAATGCATTCCAGAATCAGTCCACAAAATATTGAAACTATGTCAACATCCTGGAGGTCAAAACCCCTTGGATTGAACATCTCTATGGGATTTTTTAATTTCTTAAGGCTTTTTCTTAAATAAAACAGGAATGAACGTGAACCGTATTGTCTTTCCTTAGGGGAATATGACAGTATTGCCATATCTGATGCCGAACCGAATTCGCTGTCAAGTTTAAGTCTTATTTTATCTAATTTTTTACCTTCTCTTATTTTTTCCCTTTTTAGAATCTGCAGTTTTGCAATATCAATGTCTCCATTCACCTTTCTGAAGTATTCCTCATCAAGAACCTGAAGGACCTTTATTTCACTTTCTCCCTTATTGATAAGGTCATTTATCAGTCTTGCAAGGTCATTGGCAAGCATTTCAGGGTTGTTTCTAAACATTCCCAAAATTGGCATCTTTTCCTTTTCAAAATCCGGAGCAATAATTTTAGGCTTGTTTTCAACTCTGGCATGCTGATATTCACGGTCTATTTCGGTAAATCTGTTGCAGTGTTCGATAATGTTTTCGGTTGAACGGTAATTGGTTCTCAGGTTAATCTCTTCAACTTCAATGCCCAGTCTTTCGGAAATTCTTTGCTTGTAATTGGTAAACAGATCAACGGTAGCTCCTCTAAAACGGTATAATGATTGGTCATCATCTCCCACAACGGTGATGTTTCCATCATTTTCAAGTGCGGATTCAGCAATGGTGAAATAGATGTCCTCCTGAATCAGATTGGTGTCCTGATATTCATCTATCAAAACGATTCTTATTTCATCCAGAAACTCATCCAAATCATGGTTTTTAAGCTTTTCAAGAAATGTTGATTCAAGCATTGTAAAGTCAATGGTGTGCTTGTCGTTCAATGTATCTTCATATTCCCTTATGCAGTCAAGGGCCAGTCTGGCTCCGCTGGCATGTTCTGTTTTATTGTAAAGTTCGTCAAAATCAACCTGGTCATAATAGATTCTGTTTTTAATTTCAATTAGAATTTCACTCATTTTTGACGGTTCTTCAAGTTTTCCTTTGCCACTTAATTTTTTTAGGTATTCCACAAGGTCCTTGTTGAGGTATCTTTCATCATTGATGAGAATCTTTATCATTGCGGAATTAGCAACAAAATCTTCAATGACAATTGGCTGTGTTTCTCCGGGTTTTTTGTAGTCTCTTAAAAGCTCTTCAGCTACACTGTCTGTTGTACCTATGTTGATTTGGTTGAAATCTATTTTTTCAATCTTAACTATTTTTGAAAGGTCTTCAAAGTCATCTTCATCAAGTGCGCTGGTGAGATAGCTTTTTATAACATCTCCCCACCCGAGTATTCTGGAATACAGTTCGTCGGCAGCTTTTCTTGTAAATGTTGTGGCCAGTATTTCGTTTGGTTCAATTCCGTCAACAAAGAGGTATTTCAATATTTTCAGCACCATTACGGTTGTTTTTCCGGAACCGGGTCCTGCAACAATAAAAAGGGATTCATCACAATCAGATAATATTGCCTTTTTTTGGTCTTCATTTGAAGAAATGTCTCTTTTAAGTGTATTTACTACAATGTCTTCGAATTCCTCATATGAAATCATGTTGTTCCCTCATTGATATATAATAATTAATTTATCTGTTTTATTATTAATATAATGATAGTGAGAGCATTTGAAAAGTAATATTGCAGTTAAATTCAATTGAAATAAATTTAAATACAAAAAAATCAAAATAATATCATGGAAAGTTTCTTTCCATAATATGCATAAGTTAGGAATTTTTTCCTAACTTTTTCATTAAATCTTTTTTTTTAGTATATTGAGTGAGGGGCAAAATTTTATTTTTTATTAATTTTACTTAATTCTTAATAATTAATACTTATTTCTTATTTTACTTAATTTTCAACCGTTTTATAACCATATGACGATTTTTCATTACACTAAATAATAAACTATTTTTA
>JAFQXD010000042.1 GCA_017407115.1 Methanobrevibacter sp.
AAAAAGAAAATAAAAATGGACAATGTTTCCGACGATAATATCAATCTTATTATAGAAATTTGGGAAAAATATTATCAAACAGTCCGTTCATCAATATTAGATTTTATGAAGAAATAAATATATTGCTATACCTCATAGCATCGGGAATACTTTGCAGAGTATTCCCATTTCTTATAAATAATACAAAGCCTGCAAGCTTTAAAAATGAGGTATAGTATGATTTGCCAAATATGTGGTAAAGAATGTGATGGTTCACAAGGTTTGACCTCACATGCATCAAAAGCACACGGAATGACATCAAAAGAATATTATGACAGGTTTATCAAAAAACCTGGTGAAGGTATTTGTCCTATTTGTGGAAAACCTACTAATTTTATCAAATTCGGCAGAGGATATAGCAAGCACTGTAATTATTCATGTAGTTCAACTGATCCAGTAACAAATAAACAACGGAATGAAACATATTCATTATTGCATGATAGAACAGAAATAATGAAATCAGCATATAAGAGATATGAAGAACGCACTGGATATGCTCATCCTTCTCAAAACCCAGCAGTTAAAGAACAAAAATATAAGACAAAAATGGAAAATTACCAAACAGGTAAAATAAAATTAGGTTATGTAAAATCGCAAGCAGAAACAGAAATATTTAATTTTATAGAATCTTTATATCATGATACGATTGTACGGAATGTCCATAATATAATCCCACATCGTGAATTAGATATTTATTTACCTGACATACGTAAAGCAATAGAATATAATGGAACATATTGGCATGCTGATCCAAGATTTTATAATGAAAATGATATTGTAACTAGAAAACATATTCCTGCAAAAGACATATGGAATAATGATAAAGAAAAACAGAGTTTATGTGAAAGTTATAATATACAGCTATTAACTATATGGGAATATGATTATACCCATAATAAAGATTATATTTTCCAGCAAATAAAGGAGTTCATAAATATTATATAAAAAGGAGAACGATGTTTACGAACGACTATTGCCAATATGTCTACGATTACTTCAATAAGGATTTCTTCCAGAAAGAACTTGGGGTTAAGCTTGGGAAGTGTACAATCTTCACCAACAAGAAAGGTGATGCGAAGAAGATCTTTCCATCCAGCTTGAATGGGGATAAGGAGGATGACCCGTTTGGTCTTTCCATAACTCTGTTAGGTCATAATTATATCTGGATTAACCCGTTACTCCTCAATAACAAGAAGATCCTGGTTAACACCATTCTCCATGAGATGATTCACCTGTACGTCAATGCGATGGGTAATAACGGATCCAGGCGTTACCGTCAAGGACATGGAAAGCTTTGGACCCAGACTGCGAAGTATGCCCAGTCGTTGTACGGGGAAGACCTCGGTAACATCGAACAATTCGCAACCAAAGACGAGATGAAGAAATATAACCATTATTACGGAATCAGAACAACTAAGTCTCTGGTTAATGCGTATCTGGTTAAGCTCACGTCAGGTGATTTGGTTCCGATGAAGGATTTAACTCCGGAACAGATTGTGGAACTCCAGGGGATGAATATCATTGGTATTTACCAGGTGAAACCAGGAATCCAGCAGGAACCGAACAAGCGCGTAACGAAATTTATCGATTGGGACACGCTTATCGATTGTATCGAAAACGGAATCGATTATGAAACAGAATCGGTTTGCGGGCATTTACGCATCAAGATAGGAGAAGATACCGATACCGTTTGGTTAAGGAGAAGAGATTAGAATCTTCTATTATTAACTGAAATACAAAAAATCCAGAAATCTAGGGTTTACGAAGCCCTAGGTTTTTATTATATTATGTGCATAACCAAGAGGATTTATGACTCATTCTGATTACATCGCAAACAAGATTAACATGTCGGCGCGATTGAAAGCCGACGTGGAACAACTCCAAAAGACAATCGAATACAAGACCGCGAGCGCGAACGCTATTGATGCATATCTGGAAGCTGATAAACAGCGCGAAAAACATAAGAACAGCGTCATGTGGCGTGTTAATATGCAGAAAGCTATCGCATTGGCTAAAACTGCTGTCGAACATGGTAAGAAGATTTATGGTGACAGTTTCTGTTGTCCAGTATTCATTAACAATCTGATTCAATTCGAATCGAAATTGAACTACATGATTCAAAAATATCCGGAAGAGTATTTGAGTAGTGAAGACCAGTTCCACTCTGCCGCAATCGGTCCTGGAAATGACCATGTGGTTGAAGTCGATGACGAACACCATGTCGAATCTATCGAAGCTCCGAACCGGAAAGAAAAGGCATCGAAACATGACTGGACTCCCGAAGAAATTGGTCATTTGTTACATGGTGACCATGACTATCTCCGCGAAAAGGTCGGTCTGACGTATGACCAGCTCGGTGGTAAAACTCGTGAACTCGGTTATGTTTTCCGTTACAACAACCCGGTTAATAAGCCGAAGGTATTTAACCGACTCGTGATTGGTTGTCACCCCGACTGGTTGGAGATGATTAAGAACGGAGACGTTGACGAATTGATTGATGTCCAGAAAATCCGTCCGTCCGCTATCGCCAGTGTTGCGAAGAAAAATGGATTCGATATTCCTGCCCGCTGTCTCGTATAGCGTCTGATTAGAAGTAAAATTAAAGTCCGGGGTTACAAAACTCCGGATTTTTTCTATATTATGAACATAAACAAGAGGTTAATATGAAAAAGTTCCTTATCAACGTCATTACATTCATTCCGAAAGTCATCATTGGAATCATCAGTTTGGTAGTAGTAGGAGTTTTGTGGGGTTATGTCATGGCCAAGATTGGACTCGGTAAGGTGTTTGGATTCTTGACCTGCGATGGTAATTAATTGATACCTTCCAGTCCATATAAATAATATATGAATTGGAAGGATTACATCACAGAAGCTGAGGAGATTCTCGAACAGAACCAACTCGACGAGAAAATGGTACGGAAATACCATGTCGAGAAGGGTTTAAAGAAAGTAAAGATAGTCTCCGATAAGCCTGGTTACAGAATCGAATACGACGATAATCACCAACCCCATGAGGTGAAGATTACCAAGGCGGAAGAAATGCATCGTCGTATGGGCGCAAAGGTCGGTAAGTTAAAGCACAATAAGGCGCGAGAACAGGCATTGCGTAAAAAGTCTTTCCTTAAGCGTGAAAGAATCCACCTGGATTACGATAAGGATGTTCCAGAGCTTAATACCAGGCGAGAACAAGGAGAAACCCTTAAATCCGACAAGAAAGGTTGGTTAAAACAGAAACTCCAGAATCTTAAGGACAAGCTGATGAAGGACATCGTTAAAGTATAAAAAAGAACCGGTTGTTATGACCGGTTTTCTTATATCTCCTTTAACAAATCTTCCGTTCTAACTGCATCCAGTTCTGCTTTCACTTCTGCGATATGGTCATGGATCCACCATTCAGGGTAAATCACTCCGTTTATATTGATTATATGCCTAAAGTAATAGATTTGCCCACAATCATGTCCTTTATGGTCCGTCTCTAATATTCTGGCAGGATATTTGTACCTGAAAATTGGAATGCCTAACGATTTACGATTAACCCATGCTGCGCTGATTAAGAGAACATCGCTGAGTTCGTTATAAACAGGAGAATGTTTTTCTCCAACTATGTACCATGTTCCCATGTCATTCTTCAATTCCGGCTTGGAGATATAAAAGTATGAATCTAACTCCCAAACTGGAACACCATCAGACTTGGTGTAACTCCTTAACTCCTGTACCTTAATCATCCATCTCCTTTAATAAGTCTTCCGTACATACATCGCTTAGTTCTGCCTGTACCTCGCTGATATGATCTAAGATCCACCATTCCGGATAAATAATACCATTTATGTCGATTATGTACCTGATATAATACACCTGACCTTTCTTATGGCCACGATGATCCTCGTGTAATACCCTAGTCGGAAAACGATAGTGCAGGAGTGGAACCCAACCCTCGCGTTTCTGGTACAGGGATGAAGCAGGAACAGGATAATCGCGCTGGCGAATCCTAGCATCACCCTCACCTACGATGTACCATATTCCATCATACTGTTGCAATCGGGGTTTGGACATGTAGAAGGTACAATCCCATTCCCATACTGGATTACGGTACGAATCATAACTCCTTATCTCCTGGATCTTAATCATCTATCTCCTGTATTACCTTTTCCGTATGTATGTCCTCGATCAGCGCCTTAACCTCAATGAAATGCTCCAGGAGATATGGGTAATCATATACCTTACCATCAATCAGCAAGTCGATGTCATGGGTACGTTTGGTGTAATCGATTTCCGCGTAATCACCAATCCAGTCATGCGCGAAATGACCAATATATGCCAACGAGGTTTTCTTTTTCCGGTCATACACCGATATATAAGTATTATCCTGTAAATCTAATTGATTCATGTAAGATGAAACCAGTTTTTGCTTCTCTATTACTGGATCTATCGTATCTTCCAGATGCGTTTCTGTACCGTGAGAATAATAGCTTGTAACTTTAAACTGTACCCTACTCATCCATCGCCTTCAGATATAATTCCGTATTGTAATCGCTGATCCAGGACTGTACCTGGGGGAAGTTCTTCTCTATATCCTCGTACCAATATTCCGTATCATTTATGACCAGACAGAAGAAAGGACCATGATTCGTCTCTACAGTTGGAGGAGGATCTTCCATACAGTCCTTATGGTTAATGTTACAACCATTAAACCAATCGCTATACCGTATTGTACCATCTTCCTCAATCTCTGACAGGTTTAACGTAACAGCTATAACCTCATTGTTATGGATATTATACCATTCCTGCCGATGTAACACAAGCGGTTTTGGAAGATCTATATCCTCGCTGACCCATTCTAATTTCCCCAATGTACCACGAAGGGTTAGATCCTGTCCATTTACCTTTCCGTGAATGTACATCCTGTTATGACCCTTGAAATATTTTCTCAATTTAATCATCTGTAATTTCCTCGATTAGCTGTCTAGCAACAGCATCGCTTATGATCGCCGACATTTCCATCTCATGGGAGTAAATGTCACTGTACCTGTACTCCTTACCATCTATCTCCAGATAGGTTTCGTAGTTCAGGAACGTACCAAGCTGGAACTGGCAATGAGGAACAGGGATAGAGGGAAGATGGAATTCTAGTTCCAGCTTGTACTCCCTTAATTCTGGTTGGTACTTACGGTTTAATGGTGTAGGTTTAGCTTTATGAAGAACGATCGGATGCGATATATCCGGAATATCCGTACTATCAAAAGCTTTCTCGTTAAATGCCTTCGAAACCACTTTGATCATCATCTATCTCCTGTAACAGCTTTTCCGTATGCATACGATCGAATAATACCTTAAGTTCAGCGTAATGTTCCTTCACCTGTGCTTCATCGTACTCTTTATCGTCTATCACCAAAATGGTACGGGTTGTTCTGTGCCCGTCCTTATCTATCTTCCATGTATCACCTATCCTGTCCCAAGTACACCCATTAGGAAATTCATCCCAATGATAGATAATAGCTGGTACGGAACTCCTATCATCGAGGTGTACATCAATGATGGGTGTGTCTTCTACCTTCTCCTCTGGTGTTCCGAGGTTAGATATTGTACGTAACATGATTACCATTCTATCTCCTGCGTTATGGTTTCGAGGTTTATTTCCGTTTCATAGTCTGACATTGCTGTCATAAGCTTTGTTGATTCTTCCTTGATTGAATAGGAGCGTACCCATTGCGAGGTGATTAGCTCCAGGAAGATACTGTCGGATTCGATCCAATTCCGGTTGATTCGCATATGGATCGGGGGTTGTCCCATGTCATCCTGGATCCAATACTCCAGTTGAAACACTCCATCCTGGAGATAATACCTGTATCCGTTGACCAGCTCATCGATTACTGGTCCTGGTTGTTCGGAAAGATCTTCTCGCGGATTCTGTACCATATAATGAACCTTAACCATCTATATCCTCCAACAGGTGTTCCGTCTCGTTTATGTCCAGTAACGACCGTACCTCTGCGATATGGGTTACGATCTCGGGGTAACGCCATTCCTTACCATCTATCTCCAACCATGAGTCATGATTGGTGAATCGACCCAGCCTGACTTTATGCATCTGATGTACCTTTTCTATATCGGTAAGGTAATACCAATGGGGATTATCGTAATACTGGATCTCCAAGTACTTGTTATCGATTGCGTCTACTTGCCGTTCCATTTTATGTGGATCCACGTCCATGAGTCGTAAATTGACCAGGTGATATACCTCACTGGGATGAGGATCCTCGTTCAGGTCCGGAATATGGAGTAACACCTTAACCATCTATCTCCTCCAGTAATGTATCGGTACGGATCTGGTCCAGGAGAATGCGTAAGTCATTCAAATGATCCTGTACATACTGGTTGTTATACTCCGTTCCGTCTATGATCAAGGTACAGTAACGATAGACCTGGATGTGTTTGACCTGTGGACTCATCTGGAATTCTTCTTCATATCTGGCGCGATCTATGTCTGTTATCTCATGATCCTCACCCATCGTGAATACCCAGTTTTTCTCCGTTCTTCTGAAGAAATAATTATCGTATTCTTCCTGTCCATCCTGATCCTGTACTCGCTTAACCGTACCATCAACTGTCATGTTATTATGATTCATCACGAAATGATCCAGAGAAACGGAACATGGATCCAACAGGAAATCGAGGTACCACGTTCCTGGAATGATTCCTTCCCTACTGTACTTATACCTGTAATTCCGTACTAAAACACTATGCATACATCTCCAGTAATTCCATATCCCCAAATATAACAAATCTTTCATCATCTGTCAATACCCTAGTTGTCTGAAAAATAAAATATACAGAATTAGTATTGACAATTATTCTAAATTTTTCTATATTATGAACATGAACGAACGAATTGACAACATCAAGCATTTCATTGGTCTCGGCATCATTAACATTGTTTGCCGCATCTGTAACATCCATTATCTGCACGTTATCAAGAGTTAACTGCAAAAAAGAAAATCTAGAATTTAGGGTTTACAAATCAATCAAATTTAACTATATTTAAATCATCGAAAACAACAAATCATCAAAAGGAAAAATCATCATGGAACAGATTATCAACATGATTCTCGGTCAGTCCAACATCAATCTCCAGGCATTCGGTTTGAACGTTCAGTCCGCTCAGACTGTCCAGCCGGTCACCGTCGAAGTTATCCAGGCAAAGATCAATCTCATCAAACAGCTCGATTCCATTCCGGCAGCTCATCAGTTTGTTGAAGATTTCCAGATTGAAACTGTGAACCAGCTGGACAGTCTGATGAAGATGGAAGCTGTCATCGGTGTCAAGCCGACCACTGAACAGCTCAATGGCATCAACATCAAGATTGATGCTATCATCAACGAACTCGAGACCAGTCTGAAGAACAAGATGCTCGCCAAGCTCAATGGTCTCGGACTCGGTGCTCTGAGTGGTCTGGTCCGCTAGGACTGACCTGGGGGGTGTCAGGTTGTCTGACGCCCTTATATGACCTGCCTGACGTCAAGAGATCTGACGCCATACGGGCATAACGTCAAGGTTTACGACGTAGCCTACGACGCCCGGGGGCCCCCGGGGGGGCGCCCCCCTATATGACACCCCGGTGCGTTTTCTAGGGCCCCCCGGGGGCGCCCCCCTCAAAAAAATGTGCCGAGGCCTATAGGGGTTTAAAGCCCCTGGGGGAGGGGGGCCCGGGGCCTTATAGGTTTTGTTTTTCGTGTGTGTCTGTCTCCCCTAAAAAATAAAAAATTTTAAAAATTTTTGGTTATTTTGGTTCTCTGGTTATTCTGGATTTCAGGATAGCCTTTTATTTTACCCCCGCCCGGGCTTGTTTTTGAAAAGGCTGTCTGCCAAAAAATTTTTTGAAAAATTTTTTTATATCCGGGTTGAAAAAAGGGCTATTTTTTGGTATATTTGGTATATTATGGATAATATGGATATAGAACCTTTATTGAAGTCGTATATTAGGTATGCGATGGGATTTGTGCCTAAGGAGCGGATGGCATATGCTACTAATAACGGTAAATATGACCGTATTAAGATAGTGTTTAATTCTAAGGGTAATATAATTGACGCTCATACATATGCGATAACCTTTGAGTTATATAATGGTGAACAGCGTATTATTATAGGTAGTTTGTGGTTATCGGGAAGGAATCTTTATATAATAGAGACGGTAGTTAATATCGTATTATATAGAAGACATATACAAGAAATGATGGAATTTGAAGAATTTTGTAATGCTAATAATAATATTCCTAAGGGTATATTGAAGATACCTATGAGGTTAGTATGATAGATCTTGATAATTTAAGGTCATATATTGCGTATATTGTGCGAAATGCGTCTCTTGAACAGTGGCAATTAGGTTCATTGGTAAATTTAAATAAAGAGAAGATTCAGGTAACGACTATATTGAATGATGGTAGTGCATTATTTGATATAATGGATTATTTAGGGAATAATAGGATTATTGGACGGATATGGTTTACATGCCAATATATAATGCTTGTTAAGAATGAGGTTGAGCGTTCTATATTATATAATGGTTGGCCAGAAGGTGTTGATTTATATAGTGTATATGAGAAGAATGTAAAATTACCAGAAGTTCCTGCAGGGATATTGAAGATTCCTACTGATTTTAGGGTATGATATGATAGATATTAGTGGAATAACTATTAAAGAATTGACAGAATATGCTGATTACTGTATGGGTATGATACCTATAGAGGAGCGTACTAGGTTTCCTGGTGAGATGCGGGGAATATGTAATGAAGTACGGCTTGATCGGTATTGTAATATTGAATCTGCTATAATAGATGTAAGTCCTGAGGATAAGAGTATTATTATAGACATATATGATTCTGGTCATACACAGGTTATGGCGGCTAGGATATGGTTGAACAATGGGCGTATTTATTTGATGGATTGGAATAGTGGTAGTTTATTATATGAAATGTCACCTTCTGGGGTTGAAACGTTTGAGCAATTTAAGGCAAGGATAACGTTGCCTAAGGTTCCTAAGGGTATATTGAAGATTCCTGCACATATGACGGCGACGGTATAAAATGACAGAAATTATAAATCAAGAAACTGTTGATATAGACACATTATATAAATATGTTCAATTCTGTCTTGAGAAAGCCGGAGTTGGGAAGTTATATAATTTGACTTTAGAAAAGCTGACAAATTCTGGAAATTTATATTTTTATTATATGACGCAGAGCTATGGAACTCTTAGGATAATGTGTTATATTAATTTACATACATGTTATTATAATGCGTTTGAACCACGTTATCGTCGGTATATTCATCATAGTATAATAAAGGGAATACCTAATTATATTGATTTTTCAAGTAATAACGAACAAGGATTTGTAAGTGTTCCGAAGGGAATATTGAAGCTTCCGAAAAATTTAGGAGTATAATATGCAAGAATATTCAGATTTTGAATCTAGCAGGGTATATAGTTATTTCAGGTTATGTATTGATTCGATTAAGGATAGGTTGGATCTTGATACATATAACCTTGGCTTAATTTTACCTCATGGAACGACTATTACATGTGTAGTTAAGTGTTATAAGAAGCCTCGTAATAAAGTGGATTTATATTCTGTTCTTTATAGGGATTATGCATTGCCTAAACAATATTATTGCATGATTGATATTAAGCGAAATAATATAATGGTTAAAAATTTAGATGACGGTGAAACCTTATTTAATGGAAAAACCGGAGTTAAGACCACTTTTTCGGATTTTGTGTATGGTAAAGTTCGAAAAGGATTATTGAAAATTCCGGCAAAGTTATAAAGAAAAAGACCTGATTAACAGGTCTTTTTTGATCTATAAATAATGTATGACGAAATTATCAGAAAGTGAGAAGTTTAATGACCTTGATATAAATCGATTAGCTAGACAGGTTAGACAGAATGATGGTCGTGCTAATCGTGGAATTGTGTATCAGGACGATAAGCGATATAATGATTATCAGGGTGAGAAATGGCTGGATGTAAGAAGTAAAGATAAGAAAACTCTTATTGCAGCTATCCTTGATGGTATGTCTGATGTTCAATATCATTATAAGGGAAAGTTATATAAGGATATTAAGAACGAGGATGATTTAATGGCCTCATACGAAGCAAATAAGGCTGTTGTGGACTCGATTTTAAATTTCCTAGGTAAATATATGCATAAGCACACAACGGTCTACAGAGGCTTCGGATTTAGCTCTGATGAGTATCGTAAGATGATACACAAGAATAATATTAGATTTGAACATCAGTTATTGAAAATATTGAATAATAGGGGTAAGAAATTCAATTCTTTTAGTGTTTCTCCATTTATAAGTAAGGATTTTGCAGAAGGTGGTGGTAATAAAGCCATTATTATTGCAGCAGATGTAGAACCGAATGATATTGCTTTTGCATTTACTGCTTATTTGTTAGGAAGACATGGAAGTCCTGCAGAATTGGAATTAAATATCAATAACCTTAAGGATTTAAAAAATTTAAGAATTATTAAAGATATTGATGCTGAATGTGCACGATTTGTTAAATATACAGATACAGAAGAAGAATTACAGAAAAGATTGGATTCTGGCGAATCTATGGAATCTGTATTTAAGTATGTAAAGAAACTTAAGGTTTTTAGCGGAACAATTTATAAATGTGGAACATTATGCGGTGAGGTTATTGTCAAGGATAATAAGATTGTTGTTCCTCGTAGTCGAGAAATACATTATATAAAAGACGGAATATTTGTTATTACTCCTATGGATGATCTTACTGAACATAATATATTGTATAACTTTAATAATGAAACTAAGAGTAAGCCATATGAAGGTATATTGTTCTATGGTGCTGATAGCGATGATAAATTGATAATCGCATATAATGGTGATAACAAGTATACATTATTGGATATGGAAACATGTCAATCGAAATTCAAGGGATATGCAAAGAAAATTTCACGCTTACCGGGAGTTACATGGTACGGACAAAAAAATATTTGGCATACTGTTGAATTTTATTTAGTAACATTATTGGATAACACGATTACAATTTTCAACAATAATGGTTCTTGTGTATTCAGACGTGCCCCATATAAGTTTATTAAGATTGATTGCAATTCAGATAAATTGATAATGAATTGTGTGGAACAACCCGGTAAAAACCCTCGACGATTCTCAATCAAAAATAATTTAGCAATCGAAGAAATGTAAAAATAAAACCTAGGAATTAATCCTAGGTTTTTTAATTAATAAAAGAATTCGTCTAATGCTGAATCTTCCAATATTAATTCGTCGCCTTTTCTCATCCATTTTGAAATTATATACATGGATTCAAACAGAGCACAGAAAGATTTTCTAAACATTGTTTCGTAGTCGATTGTAAACAATGAATCGAATTCCTTTGGCCAGCTATCTAAGAATGCGACAAAGTTAACTGGATTCAAACCTGACTTACCAACTTCCTTATACTTGAACTCATTATTTGGCAATACATAAATGTATTTCATCTTTGTATTGTTATTAATCGGGTTAAGTTTCAATCTCTTCTTTGCGACAACATAGTTATAAGTTAATGCTGCTTTTGCACCGAAAATAACTGAAGCATTATCGCCCTTATCGAATTCAAGACCATTCTTTACATAGTAATCGATTGGTTCTGGAATGTATTTCTTATAGTTGGAAATACCGATAACTGCAGAAATTTCATTGACACTGGAATTACAATATTTTGTATACGTGTCCTTGATGAATCTATCTGCATGATCCTTAGACATACCATTACAAATATCGAATGCTAACTTTTCAGCTGCAACTTTACAGAAGTCAGGCATTGTAGATTTCTTAATAGGAACACCCATGATTTTGTGCTTAGGACCTTCTGGATGTTTCTGCATAGATTTCGGCAATGCTTTCCATTCTTCTTCAGTCATTGCAAACTTATCGATTTCACCCATTGGGAAGATAGAACCTTCGTTATCGATTACGTTACCAATATAGAGTTTCTTTGCGAAGCAGAACATATTGGTAAAGATATTTTCTCTGTTGAACTTAATCAACTGTTCAGTCTTCTTTAACTTAGCCTTATAAGCAAGAACTCCGTTATAGAAATCCTGGAACATCTTTTCTGTCTTTTTGAAGAATTCTCTATATTCATCTGCAACAGACTTATTGTAATCCATGATTGCTCTGTTCTTCTTGTGCATTTCTGCAAGTTGAGCATCGGTCATTCCGTCTTCAGGATGTAACAATTCCTTGATTTGTCTACCTGAGAAATAACCTTCTTCGATAAGTCTTTCTTTGATTTCATGAATACACATGTAACAAGAGTCAGTATCGTTATGAATAATGCAAGATTCTCTGTTAGTAACCTTTAATGGTGTCTTGTTCTTTAATGTAATACCGAAATACTTTTCAATATCTCTGATACATTCTGGTGTTGTATAATAATTATTACAGCACTTAGACAACCAGTCTCTTAAAGTAACTCTTGCACATCTACAAATTGCTCTAGCACAGTCTGGATTATAAAGATGGAAGGAACCAGCAAGGGAAACACCATAAACAGAGTTAATAATAAGCTTTTTCGTCATCTGTCTATTGTGACAAAGATTTTCCATGTCCTTATCACCAGCAAGCTTTGCTGCTTCTTCTTTATCTTTCCAAATCTTTCTTTCAGCAAAAACTTTTCTAACAATATTCGGAAGAATTGCATCGTCTGTTCTTAAGAAACCAACTTCTGCAACGTCGGACAATATAACTTCACCAGATTCAATTTGTGCCTTAGTCGGATGTCTAACAACAGTTTCTGGAGAAATATTGAACATCATAATATGGTGAGGATAGGACGATGTAATATCGAAAGACATACAATCGTCAAATCTACCAGGATAGTCATAACAATAACCAGCTTTAGTTGCAAACTTTTCAAATGGATGAGGCCATGCTTTAAACTTTTCCATATCTTCAGCGAAAAGTTGTGCAGTTGACCTGAATACACCTTTAACTTTCTTTGGTTTCCAGAACTTTGCAATATCACCACGATAAATTTCAATGCTTTCGCCCTTGTTAATCTTATCCTTAATTTGATACTTTATAAATTCTGGATTATCATCTTCCCATTCAGTGTTCTGATAGTAGATAGAACCATCTTTTTGCTTAATCTTATAACATTCTTCTTCAGCCCACCAGTCTTCATGTTCTTTCTGTTTATCGAGAAGAACTTTACCGTGTTCATGTAAGAATCTAAGAATATAACCAGTCGTTGTAGGAACTTTATTTTGAACCTTATCAAGAGTAACAAGACAGTCGAAAGCATATTCAATAAGTAATGGAATGAGCTTATTCTTTTCTTCCATTCTAACGATAAGCATAACGTCTTTTCTGTTATACTGTGCGAACCTATCCCAATTATACTTATAGGTTTCGTTAATGGATCCATCATATTCAAGCTTACTATCTTCAAGTTCAAAATTAGCAACATAGTTAAGAGAATAAGAAGGCATTGGAGGATGGTTTCCAAAGACCTTATACAATTCCATATAGTCGATAGAATACAAACCAGGAATATCATAAGACATGCCTAAATCAACATCTTCGAGCTTACGGTCAGTAATCTGTTTTGTTTCAGGCATTTTATTGAATGGAGATAACTTTCTTTCCCATTCAGTCTTAACATCTTTATTCTTTAATCTTAACTTATTACATCTGTTTATAATATAAGGAACGTCATAAGAAACAGAGTTCCAACCAGAGATAATATCAAAATCCTGTTTCTGGAACCACTTAGTCCATTTATCAATCAAATCAATTTCATTTTTACAAGGAATATAGTTTGGTAATTCTTGAACATCACCAAAATATGGTTTTAGGCCCCAAGTATAAGATTGTTTTGTTTTGGTCGAATAACACGTAATTAAGTTAATTGGCCATTCTGCTTTTTCTGGAGCTGGGAATTCATAAGTAACATAACATGAGTCTTCATATTTGACCCACATGTGTTGTTCTTCATCGAAAACTTCGAATTTAGATTTATCTTTACACTTTGTATCGAAAACATATAATTCACATTGACCGAATTTTTTTCTATCGATACTTCTAATTTCGATTATATGCTCATCATAGAATGGAGAAGAACCTGCAACTTCAATATCGAAGAAGCAAGTATTCCAATCATTAATGTCTACTGATAATTCAGCTTTATCATAACGTTCATGCATGAATTTGACTTCTGGTTTCAAGTCTGATTCTGCAATGATTGCACCTGATGCTTTTAAAGCTGCGATTTCGTCTTTATTTGTATAATCGTATCGTTTTAATGACCTCTTATACATATCTTTATATTCACCCTTATTTTCTGGGTCTGTAATATAACACCATGGTGAATATTTGAATTTTTGCCAACCCGGAACGCCTTGTTCTTTCAGGTATATATTTTTCTTAAAACTATCGTAATAGCAATTCTTAAATCCTGTCATTTAATTTTTACCTTCAACTCGCTGTATTATACGGTAATTTATATTATTTATTTTGTTTTACAAATATAATAAAATAATCCCAGAGGAACTTCCTCGTGGGATTTTTATTTAATATTTTTAAAAATATTAAATGTTTAATGCCTTAACAAATGCGGCAAGATCACTGAAGGCCTGGACATAGCCAGCCTTGAATTCTTCCTTACCGGAAGGAACATTAGTCTTCTTAACTTCATCCAAGCGAGCAGGAATAAACTGCTTAATTGCACGAATAGAATTTACGAGGACGTCCTCAGAGTCTACTGCATCGTTAAAGTTATTACCATTAGTCATCATAGTATTTTACCTCATTAAATAAATTATTGTTTTGTTAACCACATGTTATATATTCGTTCATCTTCTTTTTGATTACGAATATTCTCGGGAATCATTCCTTGATACTCAGCTGGAATGTCACTAAAATCCGGTTTTTGTTCAAACTCATCCCAAGTACTTTGTCTTGCGATTAATTCGGCCATTTCAGGCATGTTTTCCAAAGCATCCTGAACATTAAAACCGTGTTTTCTATCTCTTTTATACTCTGGTATCATATTCTGTAGAGAATTCTCCCTTTTGTCATATCATAAATGGACAATCCTAATTGAACTCGATCACCTGGTAAAATTCGAATTCTGTTCATTCTTATCTTACCACAAATTGTACATAGAACTATTTGTTCATTGTCCAGTTTCACATCGAACATAGCATTTGCACGGGCTTCTATAACTGTCCCTTCAACTACTACTTCGGACAAATTCTGTTTTTCACCTTTCTGAGATTTTTTATTTTCTTTATTCTTCTTCATTAGATGGAATATCGTTTAAATCAGTTGTGTTTGCAGTATGTTCATCGAGATTTGTTGGAGTTACGTCGTCGTAATTTTTTGCTTCCGCTACTGGATCATCAATTACGTCGTCATCGACAATATCAAATTCTTCTGGTTGAACATAATTTTCATCGACTTCTTCAGCCGGTTTTTCATTCTTTTTATTCATAGATTTTTCAAGCATCATTGCGTTAGCTTGAACTTTTTTCATAGTTGATTCACCAATGCTTTCAGTCTGGGTGTTTTCTGTTTTAGATGCAACAGCTGCAACTTGCGCAATATCAAGATTGTTATTAATGTTTTCAAACGCTTGCTGTAGCTTTTCGGGGCTCATTGGTGCTGTTGTTGTTTTCTTTGTAGTTGTTGTTTCTGTTACTGTAGATGGTTTTCTTACAATCTTTTTCTTAGGCCTTGCAGGAGCTGCAGGCTTTTCTATATATTTAATTTCTGGAACTGGTCGTGGATTTACGATGTCTTCAAAAACATCTTCCATGCATTCATTAATCTTTTCGAGACCTGCCATACCATAACGATAGAACATTGTTTCTATCTTCTTTTGCATTTCTTCCATCATGGAGAATGCTTCTTTCAAAGCTGGATTTGATGATTCTTCAATAGTTTGAATTCTTCTTTTTCTTGGAGCAGGAATGCTCGGAGCAGCTGGGACATCATCAAATGGATCTCTTACTGGAGCCTTTGGTCTTGGGGCTGGTGCCGGTACATCAAAATCGTCTGGTTCTTCAGGAAGCGGTCTCGGTGCTGGACGAGGAGCTGGTCTCGGTACAGGTTGCGGAGCAGGTCTTGGAGCCGGCTGTGGCATACGAACAGGTTTCTTATAAATTCTACGACCTTCATTGATAGAAGTATCGTCATCATCTTTATAAAAATCATCTTCTTCGTCAAGTTTATGTCTTTGTGCAGCAATAAGCTTGTGCTTCTTATGAAGTGCAAGTTGTTCTTCTTCTGTCATGGCTTTAGCCTGTTCTGTCTTTTTATAATAGTCTAAAAAATCACTCATAATTTTAATAACCAGTTGTTTTATTTATACTTTATTTATAATCATTTTTTTAATTTTATTACCAAAAAGTATGATTTCCGCAAATCTTCCGGATCTAATACAATAGTCTGGCTCATTTCTAACAAAGAACATAACAAATTTAGCATTATATTTGCATAATGAATGACAGTATAATATTTTTCCGGATCTTCTTCTTTTAAATCAATTAAAGCCATAATATTCTCGGTTGTGTCAAAATAATCGAGAAAATCTGGATATTTACAAGTTATTTTTTCTTTGACTAAATCGATAACATCTGTGATTTTATCTTGATGCAAGAAGTTTACGATTGAATCAAACATTTCTGTAGATTTATCTTCTTGGACAGTTCCATAAGATTCTAAGAAACGTAATAAACTTTGTGTAGGGGTAAGTTTTTTCATATTAGTCAAGAACAGTATTTAGTTCATTTTCCATATTATCGATAGATTTGCTTATTAAAAATTCATCTATCTTTTCAAGCATTTGGTCTATATTATTAAGAGAAGTATTCATAATATTTACATATAATGCATTAGCTAATTCTTTATCTATTTTGATAAATTTATAATAAGCCATAGATGAAATGAAAAGGGCGTAATAATCTTTTATCGCCCCTTCATCTAATCCTGTGAATACTTCAAATAAAAATTCAGTTGAATAAATTTTATTGAATAAATCTTCCATTTTAGATTAACTTAGTTTTTACCTTGTCAATTAAACCTAATTTCTTAGCTTCAGATGCAGACATATAATTATCGTAAGAAGTTAATGTCTTTAATTCATCGAGATCCTTACCAGTCTGTTTCTTAAAAATCTTATTCATATTATCAGTCCAAACTTGAAGTTCATGCTGAATAATATTAATATCATTTAATTTACCACCTGTTGCTTCGATACCTGCTTGGTGAATCATAATTCTCGAAGAAGGGAATGCATATCTGTGACCGATTGTTCCACTTGCGAGAATAACAGAAGCCATAGAAGAGCAAGAACCGATACAAATTGTATGAACTTCAATTTCTTTACGCTTCAATTCATTAATGCAGTCGATAATTGCAAAACCAGCATCACATTCGCCACCAGGAGAAGAAATATAAATCGTTACAGGTTTCTTTGTTCCATCATCGTAAAACGCAAGCTTCTGAATTACTCTAATGCCAATTTCCCATGTAATAGGACCGACAATAAAAAGAACGCGGTTTGCTTCGAAATAGTTATTTCTAACAATATCAAAGTAATTCCCAAGCTCGCCAAGATTAACTTGTTGACCTTCACCTTCTTCAGGAGGTAAATCCTCTTCTGGATTAAGTGGTTCTACATTTGGATTTTCATTTTGCGGAAAGAGCGGAGATTTTGTGTCTTTTGAATACATCTATATACCTTTGATTATTATTATTTATTTTAACAACTTTAGCAACTTTAGGTGCATCAAATTCTTCATCATATGGTAACTTCTTTTCTGTTTGGAATAAGATTTCACCATATTGAACAACCGCCTCTGCACCACAATATTGTATGATTTTAAATTTTCTTGGAACTGCATTAAACTTAAAGATTCCAAATTCCTTATCACGAGATAACAAAGTATAAGTATTGCCTCGTTTATCCTTAAAGACTTGTCCAATTTCGAAATTCATAATTATACCAATTTATTCTTGCCTAAAAATGCATTGATTTTCTTATTAAGATCTTCATTCTTGGACGTGATAACTTTCATTTCTTCTTCGTTATAGTCATTATAATCAGTTACATATACCTTTGCATAATCTTCAAAATGTTCGTAAACATCTTCAAGAACAGATGCGTAAACAGTTTTAACCAATGTCAGTGGGGAGACTTCCTTCTTGTTCATCATTATATTCATATACTAATGCCTCTAATTTTTCAGTGAATTCGTTTTTCTTTTCAAAGTTTGGGATTATAGTTGTGACGTAAGCTAACCATTCGTGAAGAGTCTTTGGATTCTTCAAGTTGTTATTAACTTTTGCAGCTTGGTCAACTACGTCTTTTAATGCTTTAAGTTTTTTTGGATCATTTACAATTCCGTAAAAATCCTTTTCTTTTTTAAATAATGGCGGCATTTTAAAATTACTTTTGCCATGTGCCATTATTAAGCTTCCTTATATACGCTGTTAACTTCTGCTAATCTATCTTTTTTCATTTGTTCAGCATAGAATTTTTTGCTAAGTTCTGGATTAAAATCTTGAGAAGTAACTTTATCAGAAACTTCTGTGCTTTCGCCAACAGCTTGTGCACAAATATCCATATTATTAGCTGCCATTCTTAATGCATGATTTTGGAAATCATGATACATTTCAGCAACAGATTCTTTAAGATAAGTATCAAAATTGTTTAATGGATCATTTGGATCTGTTGATTGAGTTGTCTTTGCAACTTCATCGTATGCTTTAAACAATGCATTAGTAATTAAACTATTGAACGCTTGAGAAGTAGGTTGACAATAACACAAGTCATGCTTATTAAATTCATTCTTAGGGAACTTAACAAAACGCTTTTCATTACGTTCATATAATTCGAGACCAGACAAGAGTAATTGATGTTCAAGAACTATAAGTCCAACACCGACTGCTCCTGTTCTACTTTTGTTTTTGTAAGGATAAACCTTAACTTTAGTTATCTTCATCATAATTGTATTCCTTAACCTTCAAGTGTTTCTGCAAACTGTTCTAATTCATGAACAGCAAATTCATAATCAGTTGGCTTCAGAATACCATTCTGTGTGACAATCTGCAAAACCATGTCGAGCATTTGCTTAATAACCTTATTAGGTTCTGCTTCAATAATTTTGCACATCTTTTCAATAACATCTTCAGGGACTTTATGAATAAAAGTTGAGTCGTTATTATAATCAATGAAATACTTATGGAAATCGTTAATATACCAGAGAGCTTTCTTAAGATCCTTCTTAGGAGTTCCCTTATCACGATAACGCATGCAATATTTCCAACAGTTTCCGAGGTCAAATTGCAACCAACGAGTTACTTCGATTGCTTCAATACCTGATTCATGAGATCTGTAATGCTTAGGTTCGTTTACTTCTTGTTCAAGAGTTTGTCCATTAATCATATAGTGTGTCCTCTTTATTTAATACGTTTAAGATGTTATTTTCTAGTTCTTTGCTTTTTAATGCATGGTCTTGTAATTTCTTATCATTTTCAATATCTGCTTTAATCTGCTTATTTCTTTCCATTGCTTGGAAAACACGGATTGGAACAAATATTGTTAAACCATAACCAACTACAATTCCAATTATAGGTAAAATATTTTTGAAAAAATAAAACAACCCGTTTTGGACTGTCTGGCCAAAAACACCAACTGTAGCGAGAATGACGCTATAGACCAAAACGCTGATTGCAATAATAATGATATTAGAACGATTCATTTTCATCTAAAATTACCTCGATTTCAGATTCTGGAAGAATGAAACATTCTTCATTTGTAATCTTTCCATCTGCACCTGCAATAGGCAATTTAAGCTTCTTGTTATTGTCCTTTGCGTCGATATAGATGATTCTATCACCAACCTTAACACCAGAGGCCAAGTTATCACCGAGATAAATAACCTTTGCTTCGACCAAATGACCTTCCTTATCTTCATCTGGAAGATAAATACCAGTTGCGGTCTGCTTAATTCCAGTATCACGTTGGACTAAGATATGCTTTTCCTTAATTTTCTTTAATGCAGTCATATTTCCTTCTTTATCAGTGCTAATTAAAACGTCGAGTGCAGAATCGGGAACATCATAGAATGTTTCCTTAACAATATCACCCTTTTCATTTGTCATTGGAATTGTAAGCTTAATGGCTTGCATTTCAATAAATGCAACCTTATCACCTGGTTGGGCAAAACAACCCTGACGCTGATCCTTCTGGGAATCATATTTTCCCGGACCAGTCATAACAACAGTACCAGTAATATTATTGATTGTTCTATTTAATTCAACAATGTGAATTCCGCCGAGAGTAACTTTATCTGTCTTATCACGCTTAATTAAGACGTAGTTTTCCTTGACAGACTTAATACCACAAATCTTACCATCGACTTCGTTAAGTACTAATATACATTCTTTTGCTTCAACTTTAAATACTGTTCGCTTAGAAATTTTACCATCTGCACCCTTAACATTGAGTTGGATAGTCTTTGCGATACCAGGATTGTAAACAACTAAGTCGCCAACTGCGATCTCTGGGGGTATCTGCTTGGAATGAAATTTATTAAAACGACCTGGGCCAACCTGAACTACACGTCCATAAGCCATAGGAATTGTGAAATTTTTTGCAAGAGTAAGTCCACCAATAGCAAGTTTATCGATAGATTCTTCATTTTCAATAAGAATATTGAAGTCTGTAACCTTCATTATTACCTCTAATTATAGTTTAAACAAAAAGTCGTGTTTTGAATATTTTGAATTTTTAACATGACAGCTATTCGTAATCAATAGCCTACCGTCGGATTCTTGAATTTCTTGAGTATTACCGCAACCATAGTGCCATATTTTTGAATTATTTATAATATCCATACTGGTTGGGTTGTAATAAGAAATCATAACATCGACAACTGGTGATTTATTTATAATCTTTTCATAACGCTCTTTTTCAAAAGACATATATTCGTCTTTAGAGTCTGTCCACCAGTTCCATTGGGAAATATCTTCCCGCATGTCAAAACCCATAAATCCTGCAAGAGTAATATCTTCTACATTAAAGACGTGACCATCTAATCTCTTGGGGATGCATTTATTTTTTTGTAAAGCACCAAAACCTTTGGAAATTCTTTCGAATTTAAAATCTAACGGTATATCGGATTTTAAATCACTACCACCATATACATAATAAACATTTGGATATCGTTGAGCTAATCTAATTAAAAATGTAATTTCAATATCCAAAAATTCCGATATACCGCCAGCAATACATACCATATCAGCTGGTAAGAAATATTCATCAATAAATCTGTCGTATAACTCAGCTTTACGTTTTCTATCGTTATACGGAACATCGATATTATTAATGAAAAAACACTCCATATTAATCTACAATAGAATTACGAAGTGCACGGTACATAACCATTACTTGCTTTTCGAATGGTGTCTGCTTTTCCTTCCAACGGATAATACGTTCAGCTTCGCTACAGATAACTGCTGCAGGGAAAGAAAGCGGATGAAGATGGGATTCAGCAACCTGGGTAATTTCCGGGTTTCTGATACCAGTTCCAACCAATTCCCTACGGTTACGGGACTGAACTGTACTTGTTGTGACCTTGTATGCCTTACCAGTCTTGGTATTCATGACATACGAATTTTCTGTAATTTGATTCTTTTTCATGTTTATCTCCATTTATCGTTAAATGTTTGTTTACAATATAGAAAAAAGTCGTCTGCCTGTAAACCCAGGTGACTGAATTTTTATTTGTAAATTCTATTTATCGAAATCATTGGAAATTTCATGTCCGTAAATATCATGAAAAATTACAGAATAACCTTTAGTAGTTCTGTAAATTCCATCAATTATTAAACTATCGTCTGCTTTTATACTATGTGGACCAGACTTACATTCTGGGTGATAAATTAACCTATGATGAGTAGGGCAGAATGTCAAAGTTACATTCTGATTAAGTCTTGGCCAAAGTTCTCTTGGAATAATATGATGGAATTCAATTTTATTTCGACTGGTCGTTGTATATTGACAACCAGGATAATGACAAATATATAATTTCACATGCTATTTATAAATAATGTATATGAATCTTAATGAATTTTTGGAAAATAATATTCCTGGCTATAAATTGCTCGATGTGCTATACAACAATGATGATATTATTGTTGATTATTACGATGTAGATGCAGAAGATTTACCTAAAAATAATGCTCCTTCTGATTTAATTCTTGATAAGGAAACAGTCATTAAAGCACTAAAAACAAAGAACATAAAAATGTCAGAATTTGATAAGATTCTAAACAAATATGGCTGGTATATGTCAAAGGTCAAAGATGATTATATTCATATTTTGAAATTGAATAATATGGATAATGGTTATTATGACGATGAAAATAAAGCACTTAATGGTTTGTATTTACATATAACTTCTGTAAAACCGTCTATAATTTTGAATCAGGGACTAAAAGCTCTTGCTTCTACAGATGATGAATTGGATAAAACCAATACAATGAAACGTGGAATTATTTATCCAAACAAGAGAGTATATCTTTGGAAACTTGAAGATATTTGTAGTGTAAAGAAAGGTTCTGAAGATATAGGTAAAATTCTTGCAAAAAGTATTAAAACATTATTTGATGAAATCGATGCAAGACACTATGGTAATTATGTATATCTTGCACAATTACCAGGAGGATTAAAAACCCATTTTGATAATGAATATGGAGAATTCTTACCAGCAAGATATATCACACAAAATGTTCCGCCAAGTTATTTGAGATTTGTTGGAACAGTAGAACAGATTTCTACAATTATAGAATATTCAGAGTTTACAAGATTAAGAGAGATTTTCGGGGTATAAATAATATATGGCTGATAACATTCAAATAGAAGATAATCCAATGCTTGATCATGACCCGATGCAACCGTTTGTTCCGCATCCAGGTGGAAGATCTCGCTTGAAACCTATTCCGCCGGGACCTATACCTCCAGGGCCAGAACCTGGACCAGGACCTGAGCCAGGACCACGTCCTCATCCACATCCATTTCCTGATCCTCCAGTAGGACCAGGACCTTGGACTCATCCAACTCCTCATTATCCGCAACAACCACAGAATAATTGTGATCCAGTTCTCGAAGGCACAATGATTCAGAACGTTGCACAGTTGAGAAACTATATCAAGTTGATGTTAGGAAGTCCTGTTATTTGTATCGAAATTTCTGATGAACAGTTGAACTATATTATTGGTGATACTATCAGATATATTCAGAGATATTATTTCAGACGTGGTAATTATCGTGATTATTTAATCATGGAATTACAACCAGGAAAGACACATTACAAGATTTGTCAAGAACTTGATACAATCGTTGATTTCCAGACAAGTAACTGGTTAGGTGATATTAATGAATTGTTTACTTTGCCTCATAATGCTCTTTATGATTCTGTTATGAGTATGAATAGTTCTTCTATTTTCCGTGGTTCTTGTTATGGTAACAGTGCAGGTTATGGCGATATGCTTGGAAACTGGAATGCTTCTTTAATGTGGCTCGAACAGGCTAAGTTAGATTTCGGTGAATCTTATCAGATTAGATTCAATGAAGCTGAAAAAGAACTTGCAATTTGGCCAACTCCAAGAAAACCGGTCCGTGGTATTATGGAAGTTTATAAGAAACAGACATCAAGAAAGATATTTAATGATGTTATGTTTAGAAAGATGGTCGTAGCAAGAGCTGGTCAAGTTTGGACAAATTCTTTAAGAAAATATAATTTAACCATTTCGGGAGGGGGTACATTAAATGCCGATTCTTTATATGCAAGCTATAAAGAAGAATATGACTGGTGTTTAGAGCAAATTCGTTTGGAAAGCCCCGCCGGAGAATTTTGGTTGTCATAATTAAATTATTATAAATAAAACGTAGGTACTGCGAATACCTACGTTTTTTATTCACAAGAAATGGAGGTTCTTATGAACTTAATATTTATAACATGTAAAATTTGTAATGCGACTATTAAAAAATTAGGCAATCATTTATATCAGTCGCATCCAGATATTTCATTTAAAACATATTATGATACGTATTTAAAACAGCCAAATGATGGTATTTGTAAAATTTGTGGAAAACAAACAAAATTTGATACAAAACGACGTCATTATTTAGCATGTTGCTCAAAAGAATGTAATAATAAATATATTTATCAACAAACACAAAAAGCATTAATTAAAAAATACGGGGTTGATAATGTATTTAAATCACCAGAATTAATGGCCGAATCATATAAAAATAAAGATTATAATAAACGTTCTTTAAAAACACGTCAAGTAAAATTAGCAAAATATGGTGATTCTGGTTTTTGTAATGTAGAAAAAAGAAAGAAAACAAATATTAAAAAATATGGGGTTGAATCATTTACACAAACTGCTGATTTTTATGAAAAACGTAAAAATACAATGATTAACAAATATGGTAATGATATTACCATGTATAATCATGAACTTTTTATAAAAACTAAACAAAAATATACATATAATAATATAAATTTTGATTCAGCATGGGAATTAGCATATTATATTTGGTTAAAAGATCATAATATTGATTTTGAATACCAACCAGATATATCATTTGATTATGAATATAATAATAAAATTCATAGATATTACCCAGATTTTTTAGTTGAAGATGAAATACAAGAAATTAAAGGAACACAATTTTTTGAAAATAAAAATCCAAATAATAAAATGATATGTCCATATAATAGAGATTTAGATGATTTTGTTGAAGCAAAACATCAATGTATGATAAAAAATAATATAAAAATAATAACAGATTGTACGGAATATTTAAATTATATTAGAAATACATATGGAAATGATTATCTAAAACAATTTAAATAATAAAAACCAGGAGTTAATCCTGGTTTTCTTTTTAATAAAATTATTAATTATGGTTCATAACTATCAGGATCAAAATCATTAATTGAATCTTCGTTTTTAATAGCAGACTCTATTTTTTCTTTTAAATTGTTATCAACTACACCATTCCAACCTAATAATACATTTTTGTAATATACTGGTTTTATTCCAGAACCACGGTCTTCTGGAGATACATCATAATATAAACCATTATATTTAACAAATTTTTTATAGAATTTTAAATCATCTGGAAGGGTACTATATATTAAAGGGAAATTAGCAAATAAATATAATTCATTATTTTTATTTTTATGAATTTCTATATAACATCGTGGCATAATACGTTGACGTAAATCTTCTATAACTTTAAAATATTTAACATCATAATTTGTTTTTATATAATTTTGTATTTTATCGATTGCTTTAATATATGATTGATATATATTATCTACTGCATCTATTGATACAATTTCTGGTTTTTCTTCAACAGATTCTGGTTCTGGTTTTTTCTTAAAAAACCAATCTTTGATGCCTTCTACTATATAACCATTATCTTCAAGAATTTTCTTTGCTTCATTTAAATTCATAGTTTCTCCTAATAATTTTATTATATTTATAATATATTTAAAAAACCAGGAGTTAATCCTGGTTTTCTTTTTATTCGAACTTTAACATTCTTTGTTTGTAGAAAACTTTTAATTTATCTAGTTCTCTTAAAACAACCTTGTCAATATCGTTAATGTCTGCATCAAGATCAGCAATATGCTTACGATAATCATTAATATCTTTATTCATCTTATCTTGGTCAATTTGCTGAATTGCTATAATTTTTAAGTCACAGATATATTTTGCTGCTTCAATAGCTCGCTTTGTTCCTTTAATTTGCGGCATATTTTCTGCAATATAATCTACTGGACTTTTTGATTTCAATGCTTCCATGATAATATTGATATGTTTAGAGGCAAGCAGTCTAAGATATGCATTCCAGCATTTATTTTCATATACCGTCTTTTCTGCAATACACATCTTTGTTTCGACTTCTCTTCGCCAGTCTAACCACTTTTGCATAAGTTCGAGGACGTTCGTAGAAATAATCTTTGTATCAATATCCTTTTCTTCAGAAGTAGACTTTGTTCTTTCAACTGCGTAGTATCTATAAGATTGAGACTTAATTAAATGTTTATGAATCTTGGATTCAAAATCTTCTTCATTTTTAAACATTACTTCAAGTTTACAAGTTTGGTCTTTTGTTGCAGAGTCGTTGACATAAAGAACAACGCCGTCATCAATTAGTTCCATCATTTTCTTAATGAATGTATCAGGACTGAATCCAGGACAATAACCTGTAATTGTTAATAACCAGTTACGTTTATCTTTCTGAATTGTATACTCACATTCATATCTAATAGAACCTTCACCATTTTCATAAAGTGCTTTAATTTCTTCAGGTGTAGAAATAATCTTACCACCATAGCAATAATCAGGTCCTTTAATATATTTTACAACATCTTTAATTGTTGCATCTTTTCCTTTCTTAATTAATACTTTAAGTGCACCAACTACTTCTTCAAGATTATGTGACGGGATATTACAGCTAATACCAACAGCAATACCAGAACAAGAGTTTACAAAGAAATATGGGAATCTTGTTGGAATAATAACTGGTTCTTTAAATTCACCAGTATAGTTAGGGACGAAATCAGCAACGTCCATACATTCAAGCATTTTCATACCAACGTTGGAAATCTTTGCTTCTGTATATCTTGAACTAGCTGCATCGTTTCTTAAGTCACCCCAGTTTCCTTGACCAAAAATAGGAGCATATTCTGTATTAACCATTGTAACCAATGCACCATAGGAATCGGCATGTGGCGAATATCTACCCATACAGTCACCAGTAATTCTGGCAGACTTAATTGTCTTGGTATTTGCGTATGCATGAAGGTCATCAGCAGTTCTGAGAAGTCTTCTTTGAACTGGTTTCAAACCATCACGGTAATCTGGAATTGCTCTGTCTTCAATAACAGAAATACCGTATTCATACATGTTTTTAGAAGTTAATTCTGTAGCATTTAATTCTTTTGCTTCAATAGTCTTCATATTAATTAATACCTAATAATTCCTTTCTAAACGTAGATTCTGCACCCATAATCTTATTAATAACTTCTGGAAGATTATCAGTCCATTTTAACTGCATAAGATGTCTGGATTCTGGATTGAGACAAAGTTCATTCAACTGTTCTGGATTTGTTTCTCCCCATCCCTTCATACGTAATAATGTATAATCTTTAGTACCAAGTTTCTTCATTTTAGAATCAACTTCTGCTCTTGTCATTCCATAAACTTTATTTTTCGCAGAAGATGCAATGAACAATGGTGCATCAATAATATACAAGTGACCATTCTTAATCAAATCTGGCATATAGTTAACAAAGAATGAAAGAACAAGACACTGAATATGAGAACCGTCAACATCAGAGTCAGCAAGAATAATTACTTTACCAAATCTAAGGTTATATTCATTATAATTTTCTTGAACACCACAACCTAATGCAGCAACAAGGTCTTTAATTTCTCTGTTACCAGTCTGTTCTTTTTCACCTTTCTTAACTTTCTTACCAAACAAATCTTCATTAGAAGCTTTTTCCGCATTAATAATTTTACCTCTAATCTTAAGGCATGCCTGATTACTTACACGTGCCTTTGAGAAGTGACCACCAGCAGAATCACCTTCAACGATGAACAATTCACAGTCTAAAGGATTCTTAAACTTTCTTCTATCAGCATCAAGGAACTTGTCAGAAATCTTGTGTGCGGCTTTGTTTAAGGCATTTAATCCTTTAGCCATGTCTTTATCAGCCTTTGCTCTTTCTCGCTGTGCAAGGCGTGTTTCTGCGTAATCTACGATAGTCTTAAGAAGTTCCTTATTCTTTTTAAAGAATTTTTCAAGAGCTGGAGTCAACTTATCGATAATTTCACCTTCGACAGACGTATTAGTCAATTCATTCTTAGTCTGACCTTGATACTGTGGTTCCGCCATCTTGTGGTGAATAGCTCCGACAATTCCTTCCATAATATCATCAGGAAGAATCTTCTTCTTAGAATTAGACTTGACGAAATTACAGAGTGCTTTCTTCAAACCGTTAAGATGAGTACCACCTTGGTCAGTATAACAAACGTTTACGAATGATTTAAAGCTATAACCATCTCGTTTTGTGAAGTTAAGAACAACATCTGTATAATCGTCTTGGAAACTAAATATTGTATCATGTTCGAGGTCCTTGGAAACAAGTTCTACAAGACCATTCTGCGAGAAATAAGTAGTTTCTACATCATCAATAATCAAATGAATTTCAAGATTTGGACAGAGATATTGAATATCACTAAGTTCATGCTTAAGTCTATGAATATCAAGGTCAGTACCATCTGTAAATATTGTTCCATCTGGAATCCAAGAAACGATTGTTCCAGTTTTCTTAATTAATCCAGTATACTTTTCAGGAAGTTTTGTCTTTTCAACTTCTGAAGTAATCTTACCTTTTTCAAAAGTCTGTGTATGCCATTTCTTATCTTTTGCATTATTAGACCAGACTTGAAGTTTTGTGCTTAATGCTGCGATTGCTTTCTGACCAATACCGTTAAGACCAGAAGATGTAGCATAGTTTTGCTTGTCAAACTTACCACCAGCATGTAATTGGGTAAAAACGAGGGTTAAAGAATCTTGTTGTGCTTTATCATTCCAACCTACTGGAATTCCTCTACCATTATCCAAAACTGTGGTTTCTTTAGTTTTCGTATTATAAAAAATATACAAAACATTGTTGAATCCAGCCAGATATTCGTCGATTGCATTATCTGCAGCTTCTCTTAATAATCTGTATAAACCTTGAGAAGGATTTCCAGAAACTGCACCAATATACATGGTCGGACGCTTTCTAACTGTTTCCAAACCTTTTAAAAAATCAATACTATTTGCTGAATATTCCATAATTTTTAACCGTTTTCTACAAATATAGTAAAAAATAACGTCTTATTTATGTAAATTGTAAAAAATTTTGAACATTATCATGAAAAACTATAAATAATGTATGAAATCCATTTGGAACAATACCTTTTATAATACCCAACCAGCTCTTGCTTGGACATTTGAACTTTCATTTGATGAATATTATGAAGGCGATAATAATGAAAATGCTGCAGGATTAAACAGATTTGCCCAAGCAGCAGTTGATATATCTGTAGGTAAACGTGAAAGTGAATATGCTAGTGTTTTTTATGGCGGTGTTGAATTTAAGAAATTAACTCGTGCACAAAATACTGGAACTTTTACAATAAAATTTAACGAAGATAAATTTTATACAATTACTGGTATTCTTGAAAATATTTACAATAATGATAATTTAAATCAAAACTATTTTGATGCAGGAACGCATGTATATAATTGGCCTACTATAGGAACAAGAAAAATTGTAGTTAAGATGTATGACCCAAATACAATGCATGTAGATCCAAATCCAGTAGTTTCTTATGAATTTTATAATTGTCATATTATGAGTATTGACGACGCAAGTTTATCATATGAAAGCACTGATACTATAACAAGATCTGTAACATTTGTATATGACTATATGAAATATAGAGATTTCAGAGCTGAAGCTGCTAAAGAACAAAGAAAGAAAGAAGCAGAAGAGAAAGCGAAGAAATCTGCAGAGAAAAAGGCAGAATTAGCAGCAACTCGTAAGGATAGAGTTAAAAAAATGGGTGTTTTGGGTATGGTTGCTGCAAATGAACAAAATTGGAATAATGCTACAGCATTAGCTGATGAAGAAGTAGATAGAGATATTCAAAATCAAAAAGCATATACTAATATGCAGGCAAGTCGTGGCGGTTATCGTGGAGGACATAGATAATGGAAAGCATATTTCAAAATAGTAATTTTTATAATTTATCTGATCCACAATCAACATGGCTTTATGATGTAGCTTTTTATAGTGTAAAAAATAATTCAAGTAACTCATATTTTATTGATTGGTGTAATAAGAATATTATAATTACAAATATTGGATTACCATCATATCATACTGAAACAGTTACCAAAAAATATTTCGGTTCTGAAAAATCATATCCAGTAATTAGAACTTATGGTGGTGAATGCACAATGCAATTTGATGTAAGAACAGAAGTTAGTGATATGGTTGGTATTGAAAAAGTGGCACAAATAGATTCTTTATATCATGTTACTGGTCAAGATTACATATTATATCACCCAGAATTACAAATTGTAAATAATTCTGTATCATTTGAAAAGATTATTGTAAGATTGATAAATAAAACTGCTAGTTCAAAGGCAGAAAATGCAATTCAGTCTGAATATGAGTATAATAATTGTATTATAACAGACTTTGGTTTTAATGAAGAACTTAGTTATAACAGTGAATCTAAGTTAACTGGCAAATTATCATTCCATTATGATATGTGGCACAAAAGAAAAGGTATAAATGGAGTATAATAAATAATATATGGATTATTACAATATTAATAACTATTTTAATAATTATGGAACAGAAGATTCTGTTGACCAAGGTGCATATAACATTGGCCTTGATAAACTAGTATGTCCATGTTGCGGTAAGAAGTTACACCTTATTGATTCTATGAAGAAGGAATATGAAGGTGATGATTTAATCAAGGTTAATGAATCAGTTTTGACTGAAAATAAGCTTTCTGACTATCTTCTTGGAATTATTGAAGATGAAGCTAGAGCAATTTATGAGGACGAACTAGAAACAAACGAACCAGAAACCGATGAAATGGGAAATATTGTCGGTGAATATGGCGAAAGATTTTTATACGTTAATAAAGAATTGAAAAAAATAGTTAAAATGAAGGCAAATGCAATTTCTAATATGGTAAAACATCAAGGAATTGAAGTTTCTCCATTTTATGTTGAAAATGAGCTTTTTCAGATGCTAAAATGCTATGGTTATACTGGAGAACGCTAAAAAATTCAAATTTTAATTATAAATAATATAAAATAACTAAAGGATTTTACTATGAAAAACAGATTTGACACATTTAAAACCGCAGGTTGGTTGCTTGATGAGTCATATGACCCTATGAATTATATGACTGAAGCAGAAGAAGACGAAGAAACCGTTGCCGAAGAAGAGGAAGAGGATGAAGATCTCGATACTGAAGATAATGATGAAGATTTAGATCTTGATGATGACACCGATGCAGGTGACGAAGATTTAGACCTTGATGATGATACTGAAGGTGAAGAGGAAGATTCTGACCTTGATCCGACTGACATTGCTGGTCGTCTTGATGCAATCGAAGATAAGCTCGATGATATTGCTGACAAGAATGAACCTGATGAAGATGAAACATTCGACCTTGACCTTGCTAATCCAGTTTGCCCATGCTGTGGTGCTCGCTTAAATATCTTGAACACTATCGCTGATACTGAAGAAATCGCAGCTGAAGGTGGTGACGAAGACGAAGAAAATACAGAAGATGAAGATATTTCTGCACTTCTCGCTGGCGAAACTCCTGAAGAAGATGTTGAAGGCGAAGGTGAAGATATTTCCACAATGGATGACAGTCTTGACGATGTTGACGGTTTAGGCTATGACGACAGCGAATATGTTTCGCTCGACGACGAAGCAGAAGACGAAGACGAAGACTAATTCTAATTGAAATTTTAAGAAATAACCAGAGTAATTCTGGTTATTTTTTTATTTTTTATGATATTAACCTCAATTTAAAACTATAAATAATACATGAATAATATTATCGTTAATGGTGAGGACAATAAGCAGCTTGCATTGTATATTGGTAATAAAATTAGAAATTTTAAGACCAGTTATCCAATGAAAAGAGACTATTGTAGAGACATTAATGATGAACTTCGTGAAGAATTGTCATATGATGGTATCAGATGTAAACGAATTTATGGATTGTATAAAGTAAATACGTTTATTGGTTGGCTTGATGAGGAAGATTTTACTGAAGAAGAGTTAGATGAGATTACCAAAAAATATGGCGGAACATATCAAGAAGATTTAGAGGAATATGTAAAGAGTTTACCAGAAGAAAAGCAAAAAGAACATCTTTATATTCCACATGTTTTCTTGCAATGTAAGGAACTTATACTTGATGCCGCTTCAGATATGTTTAATGGATTTGGCACACATTCTAAATATAGATATTACTATGACAACTATTCACCTGTTATTGGAGTTAGATAAATGAGATTCTTAGATTTATACGAAAGTGACAAGCCTAAGCAGAATGCTTCTGCAGAAAAGAAGGATGATAACCAGAAGAAACAGGAAGAACCTGCTGAGACTATTACTATGGACACTATTATGAAAGACCTCGAGGGCTTTCATACTAATGTAGATAAACGAGTCGCATTTTTAAATAAGATTCACAAGCCAGGGCAGCAAAGTGACCGTGCATTTACTTATGGCGGTGATGGTTCTGGTAGAGGAACAGGTGGTAAGTCTATTAGTTATACCGCTGATAGATTATCTAAACAGCCTTCTGAAGAATTTAGAAAAATCATGGATGGTATTAAGAGTCAGAGTGACTGGAAAGACAAGATAACATCATGTATTGACCGTGTTGAAAATTCTCAACAGCAACAGTATATTAAAGGTTATTTCATTCCTAAGTTGGAAGACCCAGGTATTAGATTAAATACCACTGCAAACCAGAAAGACTATCGTGTTCCTGGTGTTGAACAATATGAACAATTTGGTAAAGCACTTGTTTTCTATTGCGGTAAGTGTGTAAGTAAATTAACAGATGCTGATGTAAAGATTGGTCCTGAAAAATTCAAACTTATTATGCAAGGTTGCTTTGGTGCTGCACCAGACCAAAACCGTGAAGATGATGATTTCTTAACACAGTTTAAAAATCTTGAAGCAAAATTAAAAATTGACGCTGCTAAGAATGTTATTAACTCTATCCATGCTGCTGGTACTAAAGATATTCAGGGTATAAAGAATCCAAATGATATAGAAGCAGAATCATACTATACTGGTATGAGCTTCCTTGTTAAGAATAAGTTGTTTGAAGCAGAAGAAGGTGAAGAAGAATCATCTGGCGAAGTTGAATGTCCTAAGGTTATTGATGACTTTAGTGCTGACGCTGCTACTGCATTAAAACAGGCAAAGGCTGTTTCTATAAAATATCCAAAACAGTATAAGCTTTGGTATGAAAAGTTACGTGGTGCTTTTGATAAGGGTGTTAAGGATTATCAAGAGAAGGAACGTTCTAAAGATTTGATGAAGAACGGTATTGAAAACCCAATTACTCATGAAATTGAATATAGAAATGGTAAGGCTTGGGGTGCAGGTGGACCAAATGCATTTATTAGAAATAATCCGGATTTACAAAAAATTGTTGATAAGATTAAGCAAGGAACACCAGGTTGTGAAGGTGTAAATGGTTGGGATATTTTCAACTGTGGTCCTAAGCTTATTCTTACAATGTTTGATGCTTTGGAAAAGGGTGGTGAAATTTATCAGAAACTCTGCGATGATTTGGCAGAAGGTTCTAAGATGATTGCACGTTCTCTTAATAAGACCAGACCAGAAGAATTTGATAAGCTTATTAAGCAATATGCAGAAAAGAAACAACACAATAAGGCAATGGAAATTGCTATTAGTGGTGTTATGTTATCTTTGACTAGATTGTATGGTATTTTGGCTAATGGTAAAATTGGTCAGATTAATATGAAGACAAAGACATTTAACAGTGAAAATAACGGAAACAATACTGTTATTCAGCTTCGTATTGATGAATTAAAGAATGCACTTGCAAAAGCAATGAAAGAAAAAGATGCTTATGAAAAGTGGTTAGTCGAAGAACAAAAGAAAATTGACGAACGTAACAAGAAACTTGAAGAGGAAATCAAGGGTCTTAAGAATCAGTCAGAAGGTGAAGGTTCTAAAGAAGGTGGAAATACTGAAGAACCTAAGAAGGACGGAATTTCTGTAAAGAAAGAATCTGTTTATTCTAGTGTTAAGAATATCTTAAAGGAAGACGAAGAAAAGTCCAAGAGTATGAAACTTGCTGATCAAGCACAAGACGAATTGAAGAAGAAAGAAGCTGAGCTTGAAAAAGGTAAGAAGAAAAGAAATGAATTATATCTATTAAATGTTAAGAATTATATCGCAATTCTTGAAGAATATAAGAAAGTTCTTGCTCTTGAAAAATATATCAAAGAAGGATATGATACAATCAATATCTTGTTTGACCCAGATTCTGCAGAAGAACAATATCAGGAAGTTGTTAATGGAACTGATGAAACTAGGGATGAAAATGAGGAAGAAGATAATACCAAAACAGAATCTTTAACTCAACGTCTTGATAAGATAATGAAGAAATATCGTTTGGATGAAGCTGATGAAGGTGAATCTGAAGCTAGTGAAGAACTTGATGATTTAGATTCTGGTAAGTCAGACGGTAGTTCAGAAGGTAGTTCTGATTCTGGAAATACTGACGCAAAGAAGAAAGATGATAAACCTGCAAATACCGAAACTCATAGCGATGAACCAGAAGTAAAGAGTAACAATAAAGGAAATCTTAATTGGGTTGAACGCGATAGGGCTGAAGGTTTAAAGGAAATCTATCGTATATTTGCAGAAGGTAAGCATGATGTTCGTATTGAAGTTTCTACATTCAACGAATTAGCAAAGGCAAAAACTGCAAAAGAAGCATTTAAGCATGTTATTGAAGCATGTAGTTCTTTACAGCATACTTTAGACAGAGTTAAGACTGTTGAGCCAATCGTTGATGGTATTGTTGCATGTAATAAGATTGAAAAACGTTCTGATATTGCTGGATGTTTCGAAGTTATTAACTTTGGTAAAGATTCTGAAGAAGAGGAAAAACCAAAGGAAGAAAATAAAGAAGAAAATAAGGAAAAGAAATCTCCAGCTGAAGCAGAAAAGGTAATGATTGAACGTCTTACAAAATGCGTAGATGAGTCTAGCCCATTAATGGCTGGTCTTGTTGGCAAGATGAACAGTATTGTAAGATCTGCAAAGGATGATAATTGGATTAATACTTATCAGAAATTTAATGATGAAACAAATTCTAAACTTGAAGAAATCTTTAAGGAAGTTGAAGATGTAGTTAAAGAAAGTGATAAAGGTAAAGAATTTGTTGCAAAGGTAAAAAACAACTTAAATGATAAGAATGCATTATTAAAGATTTACCTTACAGTTTCAATGGTAAAGAACCTTATTTCTGCAGTAACTGCTCATGTTAAGGAAGTCGAGGAAAAGCCGGAAAATAAGCCAGCAGAAAATGCATCTTATGTTCCAGATTCTACTTTACCGAAGTTAGATGAAGATACTAATGCTTATTTACATACTATTAATAATCTGGAAGTAAAGTTCAAAGAAGTAGATAGTTCTATTGACTTTAATACATTATTGCCAACAGATTTTAATAACGAAATTTATAATATTGCAGATGCATCTAAATATAATGAAGCAGAACAAAAACTTGGCAATATTATTGGTTTGAGCGTAAAAGCTGCAGAAACAAAAAATAAAGTTTGTAGCATATTATCTACATTGGTTAGAACTGATGATGGTGATAATGATGTTATGAAAGTTGTTAAGGAGAAAAAACTACCTTGCTTAAAGTGTATTGAACAATTCACTTCAGCACCTCGTAATAATGATAAAGAAAGACCAAATGGTAATAGAAATATCTTCTATTTCTATGGTTTAATTCGAGCAATAACTGCATGTTTAACCAGTTTAAAGGGTGCTATCAAGGATAATAATGAACGTATTGTTCAAGGTGAAAAACCGCAAGAAGGTGAGGAAAAGAAAGAAAGTTATATTCCGGAAGTTTCACCAAATACTTTGATGAATGAAATTTATAAATATATAAGAGGAAATTAAAATGATACAAGAAGATTACGAAAAACTAGTAGAACATATAGCTGGAATTAATAACGACTATAAAATCGTAGTCGAAGATGTTGATTTGGATAGCTATGATGATGAACCTAAGGAAAAGAATTCCCGTCAGGAAATTCGTGATGCTATCAAGCCACAGGTTGATATTGCTTCCTCCTTGATTACTACAATTAAGGATGGTTTTGCTGATAACATGGACCAAACAAAGCGAATGAATGATGCTATGGACCAGATTCAGTCTTGGGAAAAGACAATTCATGGTGCTTGTGAACAAATCCTTAAGACTGTTGAAGCAAAGGATGGTTCTGTAGATAGACCAGAATCTATTGTTAATGACAGTTCTAAATGTTCTCCAAAGGCATTTAACAAGTATATCAAGAATTATACCAGTAGAGACTATGGTGTTCTTGAACTTGCTGCAGCAATTATGGTTTTCTATAATTCTCTGAGCTAATTTAATTAAAAATAAAAAGAAAAGCAGTGAAAAATCACTGCTTTTTATTATATACAAATTTTATATAATCCGCCCATTTTGTTTTCAATATATTTCTTTGGGCATCATTTAATAGTTCATTGTATCTTTTGGCTTCTTTATTGCCTATATTATATTCTTTTTTTAATGCAACTATTAAATCTTGGTCCGTTGCTTCAGTTTTATATGCATCGTAATTAAAATAATGTTTTGTCTTTTTAACCCAAGTATATAAAATTGTATAATGTTGTTGATTTGTTAATTTCTGAACTGTCAACTCATTAATTAATGGTAACAAATATTCATAACTTGACAAAAATCTATTTAAAATAAACTGGTTATATGCCGATTTATATTCATCTGGCAAATTTGCCCAATCATATTTCTTTGTACAGATTGAACCTAATATTTCAAAGATTGGATTTTTCTTTTTTTCATTCATTCAAAATGGTCCTTAAATTCCATAGTGACTTTATCGTCATTAATCACCGATAGTTTTACTTCAATTAATGTTTTGTTATCCTTAAAAATATAGTAATTTCCTGCATCTTTTAACATAACAAAAGAAGGATCATCTGTAAAACTCTTAATAATCTTATTCATATTAGTCCTTATTAAATTTGCTTAAACGTGAAATTGGCCAAATTCCGTTAACTTTTTTATTCCATTTGTCAAAGAAAACCTTTTTAAGTTGTTCAAAAATCTCTGGTGGTTTTCCTTCACTAAAATGCTTAATGGTAATATCGATTGTAGAAACTTTGTAACCACGTTCAAGAACTTGAAGGGAAATATCTGTATCATAAAAATGGAATCCCGCAAGATTTTCATCAAAACGTAATCCTTCTTCAAATATCCATTTCGGGAAGAACATACAACAACCGTCAACAGTAGCTAAATAATCATGAACTCCTGGATGTTCCTTCATAGGATATTCGATAGGTTTTCCATCTTTGTCTTTTCCACCTTGAATAATATATCCAGAACCATACGTCCATCTACCACCGGCTCTAGGAACACCATTCCACCAAGTACAATTTGTATCAAGAGCGATAGTTCCAATTACACCAGCAATACCTACATCACCATTTTCATAAAGTTTTGTTAACTTATAATTACAAACATCGAGCGGTGTAATAATCTGAGTATCATCATGTCTAAAACAAATAATAGGGTCATTATTTTTTAATACAATATTTTCAATAGCATAATTGTATTTCTTAGCCATTGAATCACCTAATGTATTATCAATATAAAAAACTGTTTTAGTATCTACTTGTTCAGGTTTACGTTCCGCTACTGGAATTATCTCTATCATTACTAGTTCCTTTTAAAATGTTATCAAGTTGTCTAACTTCGAATTTTGCCTCATTTCCTTTAACTGCAGCATAATCGATAAGAATTTTTTGACCTAATGGAGAAAAGATATTACTCTTATTATCTTTAATTATAACAAGACGTGAAAAAGGCATTTGACCTTCAAGCATATGTTCACGTTGTTGAAGTGTAAGAGATGGTGCTACAGTATCAATGTCTAATGGTAACTCATTATAATCGATTGCTTTGGCCATTATCGCAGCTTTATCTTCTTCATTGATGCTAGGTGCAAAAATATAGTAAGTTAAATGACATTTTGTTTGCTCTTTTTTAATTCTTTCGGCAATTTCTTCCGGAGACAATGGATTATCACCAAATTCTTTTAAATCTTCAAATATTGGCTCTAATTGGGTACTAAATAATTGTCCCGGTTTTACATATTTAAGTTTATTATCTTTAAAACAAGCAGTCAAAGGAAAGACTGTTCGTTCTAACATTTCTGCTAAAATCTTACGTTCAGAATCTAAAGATACTTCAACGAAATAAAGATAAGCATTATTAATATATTCTATGGATTGCTTATAATCCTGACAAATATGACATGCATCATCAGTAAAAATATAAATGCCATGTCGATAAGATAATAAAAATTTTTCAAAACTTAATTTTTGAGAATCAAACATACGTCTTATTTATACAGAAAAAATATACCACTTATTAGGTGGTATATTTTAAAGTTTAAACTTCAGGTTCTGCGATTGGATTTTCTTCCAGATCTTCAAGAACCGTATTGTAAGTCATTAATACTTTCTTGCCAGTTTCAGGATCCGGTTCCTTATGCTTAACATACCAAGCAATGTTCTTAATCATATCCTTTTCAGGATCGCAAACAAAACTAAGAATATACTCAGTTGACCAGACACCATCATTAGATTCCTTACGTGTAGCAGAAATGCCAATTAATTTTGCCGGGAAAACAAGATCACTAAAAGTTACCTTATATTCTAATGTATAAGCATCAAGAGGAATATTAACCTTATCCCATGCATCTTGAGCAGCGGACTGGTCAAATGCACCATTAAAATCAATATCCTGCTGAAACTGACGTGGGAAAGAACGAATGCTTGTATCTTCAACGACTTTCATCTGAAGAATCCAAAACATATCTTCACCCTTCTTAACAAGCTTGAAGTTAGCTAATGAACTGTCAAATCTTGCTGTATTCATTACTTACCTGCCTTTACAGATTTTTCGATCTTCTTGCACTGATAAACTGCATGATCGAGCTTAAAGCTAGCAAGTTCTTCTGCTTCATAAGCGTTAACAATCTGTAATGCTTCGAGTTGTTCGAGTGCACGGAAATATGCAAGGCTCTTACCAACTTCCTTATTGAACTGGTCCTGATAATTGCAATGAGCAAAACCAGAAACAGTTACCTTAGACATATTCTGTTCCTTGAACCATTCGGTAATGGTCAAAGAAGTATTATGTTCTTCCCATTCAGTATAAACATCACGCTGGAATTCATCCTTGACATGCGTCTGCTTATATTCTGTACTATATCTAACCTTGACAATAAACTGTCTACCATTTGAAAGAATAACTCTCATTTTCATTTTCCTTTGTTTAAAAGATTTAACAATTCAAATATAGTTAAAATTTGTTAACTAAACTTTAATAAAAATAAAATTTGTATTTTTAATAAAAAACGGAGTTTTTCAACTCCGCTTTATTTAGATAATATCTTGTTCTTTTGAATCAAACATTGTCAGCATTTGATTTATGTGCTGTGATGATTCAAGCCAACATCCAGAATTATTAATAAAATTATATTGCCAATTCAGGACTTCGTTATACTTATCTTTTTTACAGAGTTTCCAGAATTTTTCATCTATTTGTGCAACAGTTGACTGGTCAGTAAACTTGCAATCTGGATGAATTTCTCTATATGGACTGTCGTCATTTGCTACAAAAGTATTACCCATAAAGACACATCCACATGCACAAGCTTCTGTGAATCTTAACGAAGACTTTGCACGGTTAAATGGATTATCAACAATGGATGCAATACTAAAGTCTGCATGAACTTCCATGAATTTTCTTGGGAACGTATGAGAATCTGCCCATGGAATGTATTGAATCTTATCCTTGATTTCTTCCCAGAAGAACGGTAAAGAACCCATTACATAAAAATCAATCTTATCTTCCTTGACGTTCTTAATAACCCAATCACAAAGTGCTGTATTCCAGTCACCTCTATCTCCTGGTTGACCTGGATGACCTTTCGGGAAATTCGGATTCTGACCAGGTTGCATTTTAGGAATAGGCTGTTTATAATGTGTAGGACTACCAGAATAGATAACACGAGGTTTAACTAAGTCTTCCTTGATATTAGTCTTTCTTTCGAAATTCCACAAATATCTTGGAACAACGTTTTTGATAACCATTACATTATTAACATTAAATTTACGTTCAATAACTTTCTTGAGGTAAGGTGTAGAAACTACAATCAAATCCAACATTGGCAAAGTTTTTGATGCAACTTCCATAAGATTTTTAAGATTGTTATGAACTCCTTCATAACTTGGGTTATAAATCGGAACAGAGTCATGAGCTTCATCAGCATCACCAGTTAAAAAGACTAAATCATCAAATTCACCAACGAGCTTGAATCCAAACTTAGGCTGTAATTCCTTATAACGAGTAAGTAAATCAACATCAACATTGGTAATTGGTCTCTGGAAAACAATAGATTTAGCATGAGCCAAATATTGAGGTTCAAAAGTATAATACGGCATTAAAACAGGAATAACACCAATGTCATGACCATTGATGTATTCTGCATTATAACGTAATCTTACATGTGAACATCCAGAAGTATCACGGCAATAAATTATTGCAATGTTTTTACCATCTGTATTTTCAGTATGTGCGTTTAACATAAATTCCTTTAATTATCATCTCCATAAGGATCATCGATAGTATTAAGATTTTCATAGAAATCCAAACCAGCAATTTCCTTTTCATTTCTTTCATTCATTTCAGAAAGATATAAATTCAATGCGTTTGTGATAAGCTGTGTAACAAAAGCGAACGCACTAGAATTTCGAGTTTCGTCATATCTGTTAATATAGGTAAATAGAGTCATTAAAGCTTCTTGACGAATATCATCGATTTCTTCATAGGCAGGAGATTGAACGAGCTTGAAAGAAATAATACGACCATTAATAACCTTAATGAATGCATCACAAATATCTTTCTTGACTTGTTCAAATTCCATATTGAACTTATGACGTTCTTCTGGTGTCATAGTATTATAGCGTTCATGCAAAGCTCTAATTTCTTCACGCTTTCGCTGAATAAAGTCCTTAGAAACTTCATACTTATCTTCTGTAATACTCTTTTTATTATTCTTGTTTTCAAGCTTACGTTCGTATGCGTCGCACCATTCACCAGTATCATTGATATTCATCTTGTTGAACTTAACGACTAACTCTCGTAAGTATTTATTTGAAATGTAACCTTCACCTTTTTCTTGTTTCATATTATACCTATATTAAATTCTATATCTATGTTGTAAATATAGAATTTTTTTGTAAATAAAAATTTACAAAACTTTTTTCTGATTTTTTTAGAAATGAGGAACACTAGGCATAGAAGGCATTGACGGAGCTGATGTTCTATGTGCACCCATTGAAGGCATTTGAGATTTTGCTTTAGCAATTTCCTTCTGATTAGCCTCATTTTCTTCGTTAATCATCTTATTGATAATCTGCTGTTCAACTTCTACTTCAACCCATGACCAGTCATTTGTTATTTGTAAATTTGAATACTTAGCAATTCTTGTTATTGTTTCAAGAATTTGAGATAAGTCAACATTATTAAATAAATTCTGGTCATTGATTTCAATTTTTACCCTATGTGCTTTACCACAATGAGGACAATCAATCGTGACTTCTTTAATAACACCACAATAATTATCATCAATATGCGATTTTAATGCCATAAAGTCATTTGCTGTCAGATTACTTACAAATGTATACTTTTCTTCCATGGAATTATCAGTATCAATCCATAAACAAACTTCATCAATATCATCTTCTACAATAAATGAAGAATCTCTATATCGAGGAATTCTAACAGGTAATGTAATATCTAAGTCACTAAGATAAACAGAATTAATAAAAGGATGATCCAAATATTTAAATTCCAAATCCAATAATTTAATTGTATATTCAATCTGTTTCTTACATCCAGAACATTCTGGAATAGTTATTACGAAACCATTAGCATTGATAAAACTATTTAATCTAATCCAGAAAATCAAAAATTCTCTATCTGCTAAAAGCAAATCATCATAAGAAAAATTTTCAAGAATCGTGCACTTTTCGAGTAATTCATTACAAATATTTGTAGCATTACCAGGAACAAGTGTAGCTAAAAACTTTACTTCGAGAACAGACATAGAACGTGCTTTTATCTTAGCATTCTTTGGATATAGTCTTCCTCGTGATGGCAATTCTTTTAAATCAATTTGCCAAAAATTAAAATTATCATAATTATGATTTATATTAGGATCTTTTCTAATATTCATATTATTCTCCCAGGTCTGATAATAAACGCATTGATGCAGTACCATTAAACATGCCACCAGGAACCACACCTGTTGCATAATCAACTGCTATTGCTGTAGCATTAATTGCATCTTTTAAATGTTTTTCAAATTCATCCCAGAAAATATTAAATATCTCTGGGTCAGCTGGATCTTCTGTTTGCATACGGGCTATAAATTTTTCACCATAAAGAATAAAATGCCCAGTAATAAAACCAACCGATAAATTCGAAATAATATTTATCGGTGGTACAGAAACCCAAACTCTTAATTTTTGGTTAATTGTTAAACCAATATAATTAAAGATGTTTGGAAATAATTGTTGTTCAGTTAAAGCATAAGATTGTAATACCATTGGTTGAAAACTTAAAGTTTGCATTAATGGTTTAAGACATTCTGCAGCAAATGGAACAGTTGCACCATTTGGTGCTGTTACTGTACCTTTTACAGAACCTGCCTGAATTGTCAACCTTTCATTAAACCATTCATTAAGTGCTTCGGCTAATTTTACATAGTATAAACCGAAAGGTGTTAATGCTTCAATTTCTTTTAATTTAGGTTGAATAATACTTCTAAAACTTCTAAATGCCATTATTTAAAATCACTCCAGAAATCGTCATTATATTCCATTGCATCAGCCATCATGTCAATGGTCATATTATCTTCTTGTTTAATTTCTTCTTTGATTCTGATATTATCCATATCGATTTCTGGTTGTAACGTGGCATATACAGCCCAATATAAAGCTGAAACAGTATCATCATGATTTCCTTTTGCAGCTTTGAAAACATTAGACTGTTGTTCTTCAAATCTTGAAAGTTCTGCAATAGTTACACCATCATGAATGGTAAGAATTTCAGCATCAACGACTCTTTGTAATTCGAGACATGCATCGAGCTTGGAACGTTTATCTGATTTCGTTCCTAAACCTTTACCTGCTTTTTCAGTATTTAAAAGATTTGGATTTTCAAGTGTATACCAAATTTCTTCTACAACCTGTTTACCTGAGTCATTGTTTTCAATAATGAAATAAGCATTGTTATACATCTTGGAAACATTATCAATAATTCTGGCAAACTGACCAGGTTTTACAGTATTGGAACGATATGTTGCAACTTGTTCCATGTGATACTTGTCTTTAATTTCGATAACCTGAATACAAGCATAGTCACCACCAATACCAGCACAGGGGTCACATCCCATCAAATAAAAATGTCCAGCTTCTGGCTTTTTATAAATCGATAATGACAAATCTTCATAGAGAACATCGATTGGTTCCATTTCTACAAGTTTTTCGAGAACGTTACCGCTAATCAATGTATTAGAAGAACCAATGAATGAGCAGTTATGATGAATAATTCCATTCGTTGTTTCATATAATGCACCATCAATATTAAGAGGAGTATAAACTGTTTTAACTCCTACTTCTTCTATCTGAACAACTTGACTTATATCAAACGTGCTATTCTTTACTTGAGAACCACGTTTAAGATCTTTTGCATAAATGTCTTGATTATCAGGTGTTTTAAACCTATGGTCTAAAGAGCATGTAATTTCAGAATTATCAAATATAATATGAACAGACTCAGCTGATTTCTTCTGAAATCCATCGAATTTCTTGAATGTATCACCAATCTTAATAAACATAAAAACTCACTGAAATAAACAGAATATTTTATATATTTATAACAACTAAAACTATAAATATTATAAAACAATTAGAAGGGCTTAAAATATGTTAAATTTAGATGTAACTCCTGCTGAAATGAGTTCTGATGAAATCAAGTCATGGCTCAATGAATGTGCAGCTGAAATTGAAAAAGCATATGATGAAGATAATATTACATATGCAAATAAGCTTGATATGATTTATCAAGCAGTAAAGCAAATGGGTGCTGAAAAACTCAAGAATGAATCTTTTAAGGGATATATGAAAGCTTCATTCTTATCAGAATCTGTTACTGAAGATGGTAATGATACAACAAGCTTAATTGAAGTTGATGAATGTGTCAATTCAATTAAGAGGGAATTAAAAAATTGCGAAGTTGAACTTGATGCAAAGGTAACAGTTGATGCAAATTTGAAGGTTGTTGACTTTCAACCAATTACTGTTGATATTGGTTTTAAGCTTCCTTATATTGACGATTTGCAGCATATTGTTTTAACATATACACCTTCTGAAATTCCTACTGATTTAGATATTGATTCTATTCCAGTCAAGGATTATAAGGCAACACCACAAGGTGAAAATACAGAAATTACATTTAAGTCTATTACCAATTTGTCTGATAATCTTCCAGAATTAATGTTCAAGGAAACTATTGAATGGCCATTTGAAATGGACTTCAAGTCTGCTGCAGTAGAAAAGAAGTTTAATAAGAATAAGACTTTATCTGCTAAGATTGTTGCATTACTTGGTAAGGAACAATTAATTAATAAGGTTAGTGGTTATCAGTCTACTCACTCTTCTGGTTCTAATAGAGCAACAAGAGCAAAGAGAGAAGCTGAAGTAATCAGAGCAGCAGTTCGTGCTCGTGGACCATTTAAATCCAGAACAGAAATTCTTAAAGATACACTTACCGCAATTCCAGGCATTACTTCTGTCAGAGAAATGGATGTCATGAGTGATCATAAGTATTATAAGAAGTTCAGAATTACCTTTAATGGTGGTTGGTTTGATGTTTTCAATGGCGGTATGGATTTCAGAGTTACTGACAGCACTGGCGGTTTTGGTAATAGTCAGGAATTTAGGACTGATACACATGATCCAGATGCATCCGTCAATAATACACGTAATAAAGTTGTAGCATATATCAAGCAGAGAATGGAAGCTATTAAACGTGGTGGTATGAGTGCTAGAGAACGTGCTGCTTTAGAGATGAGAAATAGACCTCAAAGACGCGATTTAACGACTGAATATAACGAGTTTGTTAAGATGGCTGAAGAAACACTAGCTGGAACAAATGTCACGTCCAGAGACGTCTTATCGGACAAATATGACCGTCTCATGTATAGTGAACGCTTCTTAAGCGATGAACAGATGGCTAAGATTAGTGAACTTGCAACACAACTTGATATTTAAAAAATAAAGCTTGGATAAATTCCAAGCTTTTTAATATAAAAAAATATGTGAACAAAAGTTCACATATTTTTATTTTCTCATAAAACTATTAGATAGCACCGTAGTCAGTTAATCTTGCAACGACATCTAAGTAATTTTCATAAGATTCGTTGATTAGTTCTTTATTTTCTTCAACTTTAGTAGATTCTTCAATTTCTGCTAATTCCTCAACTGGAGTGGTATTAACTTGAACTTGCAAACCATTTGTCTGAAGAGCAGTTGTTGCACGTCTTAATGCAGCAGCAGTACCGTTAATATGAACAATAGAACCATCAACTTCAGAAGTTACATTAACATTCGGGAAGATTTCTTCAGCCGCAATCTGTGCTTCTTCTGCATTAGCAAATTCAATCCAGAGGTCATTGGAAGTTGCTGTAGCAGTTGGAGCTTCTGGTGTAACGAATTCACCGCAATCACCAATAAGATCTTCCAATTCTTCTTGTTTCTTCTTAATTGTAAGAGTGCCATCTTCATTTTCAGTAAACTTAATGTTACTATGATTAAGTCTGATTTTTGCACGAGTTAATGCACCTGTAGATGCTGGCTTAAAGATAGATACCTTACCGGAAGCAACAGTATTAACTCTGTTTCTACCAACAGCGATTTCGAGCTTAGTATATAAACCTTCAACCTTTTCTCTTTCTTCTGCAGTAAGTTCATCTGCACGAGCCATTAATTGGTCAATACGGTCCTTGATAAGGTCAGCATTGGAACCACCACGGCTGAAAGAAGTAATAGAATTTTGAATATTTCTAATGAGTGTTTTAGCATCAAGTGCGCTATCGTCACGAGAGTGAGTAGTTCTTGCAAGACCTTGTTCAGTCCAACCGCCTTGTGGAATACCATCACCAGTTTCAACACATTGGCTAATATAGTCTCTTTCTTTCTGTAATTCTGCTAGATATTCTTGATTACCTGTTTCTGGGAATGCTGCAAGTGCTGCATCGAAGTTTGCTAAAAGAGTTTCAGCAGTACTCTGAGACATATTCTTACTGTTAGCGCTCTTGAAGTCATTTTCTACCTTAGAAAGAGCTTCAGCTACACCAAATTCCTTTGGTTGACCACGAACGGTAAGTGTAACAGTTCCAGCGTCTTCAAGACCTGCAAAAGAACCAGTATAACGACCAGTAAAACGAGCCATTTCAGAAAGAATCTGATATGACTTTGTTCTTGTAGCACGACGTGATTCTAAGGATTCCATCAAGTTCTTAACAGTATTCTTAACATAGCCATCAAGATTGTCATTGACAGAGTAACCAACAGAACCTAAAATTTTCTTTGCTTCGTTTAATTTCATTTTAAATTCTCCTAATTTAATTACTTTATATTATTTATAAAGAATTATTCAGAAATATTATTAATATTGAATTTTCTGACTTTTTTATAATTAACTGCTTCGTTATGTGAAACAATATCGAATTTTGTTCTATGTGGGATGATTTCATTCATATCATTAATAGAAATCATATGCCATTTTGTTAGCCATAATGCAATAGAATTGCGTCTTTCTATATCTTCTAAAGATACATTACCGAAGCCATGATATCCATTCTTATTAGGAGCTAATGTAAATAATTGTTTAAAATGAACTAAATAATACGTATCAAACTGTTTTAAAAGGTGACAAGATTGATAAATTATCTTATTTTTCTTGTCAACAATTCCTATTCTTGACAATGTTTCTTTAATAACATTTGGATCTACCAGTAGCTTCACTTCCAATAATCTATTTGTCTGGTACATTTAATATTCCTCTGGTTTCCAATCAAATTCTTTCAATTCGCTTAAGAATAATTTATTAGCAACAGCTTCTGGTTCAATTTCATCAGTTATTGAACTAGTAAAGAACGTCATTAAAATATCTTTAACACTTGTATATCTAACGAGTTCAGATTCCGATAATTTCGAGAAGCCATAATCAGCATAACCATTATTACTATAAATTAAATCCATTTCTTTTTTAAGTTTAGTAATATTAAGGTATTTACTATTGTAAATCAAATACTTATTATTTTTAACTTCTCTAGCTGTCCAAATAGTAGGTTTTGAAGTTTTAACTACTTCTTCAAGCGTTAGTTCTTTATCAGCTTTACGAACGACTGTATCTTTTATCTGTTCATCAGTCGCTTTATTTTCTTCTTCTACTAGATATTGCTTAAAATTAATCATATAATTATTTATAAGTAAAAAAGGAGTATTAAAGTACTCCTTTTTCTTTATTTTTTGTTAAAATTACTTGATTTTTGGTAAGAAGAACGATGGAACGAATGGCATTGGAAGTAAAATATCTTCACCACAAGAATCACACTTAAACTTTGCTACTGGCTTTGCACTGAAAAGCAATTCTGCCATTTCATTTGTAAAATGACTGAAGCTCTTTGCATCCATATCACAAATATATTCATAAGCCTTATATAAAGACATCTTAGTATCATTTACCTTAAGAATATAGCTAGAAAGTTCAAGAAGTTCAGGATTGATTTCAATCATAATGTTTTGGTCATTCTTTAAACGATTGATTGCACCTTCCGTAGCGATTGTTGGATAAGTAATTGTAATCTTATCTTTATTTGGCAATTCAATATATTCTGGAACGTCTTTGTCAAGATATGTAACATCAAGATTCTTAAGGAAGAACTTATAATTTCTGATATTACCACAATTATCACAAGTTCCACGAAGAACAAACGGAATATCATCATAAGTGAAAGCACGGAGGTAATAAATTAACCAAATCTTATCACCTGTAAGAATCTTACCTGTTTCAATACCCCATAAACAATTAGAAAGAACGTTATTAATGACATTATTAATATTATTTTCATTAATTGTAGCAAGATTCTTAATATTTAAAGTATTTAATTTCTTTACATAGATTGTTTCTGGATAGAATTTACCTCTTGACGGTAATAAACTCTTATCCAACATTACTGCACCTTTAGGTGGTTGAGTACTTAACTGATTAGAAACTTCTCCAACATTACTTTGAGTAATATTATTCAAATCTAACTTTTCTGATTTCATATTTTCACCTTTAATATTTAAACAATTTTATATATTTATAAATTTTAAATATCTATCTATACACACGTTCAAAATATCTGTAGAGACAATAAGCCTATTTAAGGAAATAGGCAAAAGACTAGTACATCTGTCTTCGACTAAGTGGATTTACAAACGAGCTTACGGGTCGGTCATCCTGTACTCCGGCTATATCTCGCTCTACCAATGGCGGCTAAATATACTGCTTGCTAGACAGTATTTCGATGAACATTCCATTATCCGTTAATACCGGATCATATAAATGAAAGACACAGTTCTAGTATCTTTAATGGCTAACCCTCTACCGACAGTTCCATTGGATTGGTCTTCGCTCCGAGGAATTAGACTTTGGAATTTATGGAATCAAATATAGATTGATTGTAAAATTTTGTAAACTAAAGAATACTAAAAAGTCTGGTTTTTTAACTTAGATAACCATATTCCTTAATAACACGTTTAAAGCTCTTCTTAGTTTTCTCACTAACATTTAACTTATCAACACTTCTGGATAATTCATCCAATGTAGCCTGACTAAATGTTCCACGTTTAATATCTTCATTAAGCATCTGAACATTACTTTCATCCTTATTGAACTGGTTCCAAACAGACTTAAATCCACTATAAGCATGTTCGAAGTGTAACATACCTTGAACTGTCTTATTAGCAGAGCCTTCATTACTATTAATAACTGTTTGTCTAGTGCTTTCAGACCAACCCTTGGTATCTAATGACATATTCTTATTACTAACTCTCTGAGAAGAATCGTCATCAAGCTGAATATTTAGATAAATACCCTTACCCTTATCAAGCTTAACTACAGATGTATTACCATAGTCGTCCGTAATAACACCACCTGATGCTTCAAGTAATTGATTAAGACCTTCTTTAGCACCTTTCAAGTTTGCTTTCTTACGTTCTTCTTTATTAGTATAACCTTTACCACCACCATTTGCTAAAAATACATCAACAATTGCTTCTTTACCACCAAATGCTTTTTGAACAGCAGCGTTAAGTGAAGCAGAATCTTTAAACTGCATTGTAACACCATTGATGTTAACTGTGATTTCACCAACGTCACTATAACCTCTAGCACCTTCAGAAGAACCAGAACCTAGGTTAATTGTACCTCTTGCACCGCCAGTATCAAGCATATCAAAGAATACGTGTCCGCGTTCACCTTCCTTAGCAGTAACTTCTTTTTCATAAGAATAAGAAACAGCGCCTAATAATGGGTCATTACCATTATAAGTATGTTGAGGTATAGTTTCTTTCTTAGAAGCAGATTTCTTAGGAGCATCAACTTCCATGCCAACAGCTTCTTTAATTGCTCTATTCAAATCATCTTCAGTTGCATAATCTTTCTGTAATTCTTTAGCAAGAGCATCAGCATCAGTTACTGGTTTATTTAATTCATCAATTCTAGCAACATTTTCATTCATCTTATATAAAATATCACTAATTTCTGCAACTGTTTCTTCATCAGCATTAGTAAATTTTAAGAATCTTTTTATAGCTTCAGTTTCATAAATATCTGCACCATTTGCAGCATTAAATCCGATTAATTCATAATCAGCACCAGCAACAGATTCTTTTGTGTTCTCACCATGTTCAGCACGAATATTAGCATTTAAGAAATTCAATAGAGTTTCAGTCTGATTTGCCATTGTGCTGCCACCTTTACTTTCAGCAATTTGTTGCATAAGAGCAAGTTGTTCAGGAGAAGCATTTTCCATACTTTTTGCATAAGCAACAGCAAGGCGATTCATCATATATTCATTTAAATCTAAGTTTTCATTAGCCAATTCATCAATTCTCTTATCAGCCAATTTACGTTCAGCTTTCAATACCTTATCAGCAGAATTAGCATTTTTATGATTTTTGAGCGTTTCTTTAAGAGCATCATTAAGCGCTTTATTATCCGGCAATGTATATTCAGTAGTATATCTGCTTATTTCATTATTATCGTTATAATGTTCTAATGTTAATGGTTCGTCCATTATGTAAACAACATTAAATATAGCAGTAATTTCGATTGGACTACCAAATCCATTATTATTGAAAGATGGCATTCCATGTTCTTTTAAACGACATACATAAACTTTTCTATCAGCAACGTCTACCATTGATTCATTAAATTGTGTAACACGTATATTGATAAGAGGAGGTAAATATCCTTTATAAAGATTTGGTCCCATCCATGTGCATAATTGTTTGAAGACTTCCATCTTATCTGTTTCTTCAAAAGTAATTTCTAATGAAGTTTCACCATACTTAAAGATAGGGACGACATATGCAGTATTGCCGTAAACCTTTTTATTTTCAGTATCTAATTTATATACTGGTTGAGTAATCTTCTTAATAGTATACTGGAATTTAGTATACTCTTCAATTTTATCACCTTCAGCAGCATTAGGCCAGATTTCAGCACTGAATCTGTAATTGATATGTGGTCTAAGCCTTTGTATATTAAAAATATTTACAAGTCCCATAGATTACCAACCCTCAAAAGGATCATAGTATTGTGGATTCTCTTCTTTAATTTCTTCAGACTTATACATGACATTAGTCGGAACATTATCTTTTGGTTCATTGTTAATATCAGTATCAGTCATTGCATCTGTATTTGTAGATAACATATCAGATTCAGGTGCAACTTCGCTTGTCTTGTCTGTTGTAGAAGTAGAAGTATCAAGTTTAAATGTTTCTGCAAGTTCTGCATACTTTCTAAATTCATCCATTGGGTCACTATTAACATTGAGTTCATCAACGTTTTCATGATTGTTGTGCCAGACACGTAACTTGAATGTATAAGTAATTGGAGTAGACAAGAATGTTGTCTGTTCAGCAAATTCCTTTACATTAACTACTTCATAATAAGTGTCTGAATATTCGATATAAACAATATCGCCAATCTTTGGAACCTCAGCTTCGTAAATATCCTTCATATCTGGATATGAAAGTTGAGATGCTTCATAGAAATGTTGAACAGTGCATTGACAAGTTATAATTTCTGGAAAAATCATACCCTGAAGTTCATATTGTCTCTGCATTGTTGGGATAGATTCAGTATACATCTTTAATAAGAATCTACGTTCTACATTTGCCAATGGGTCTTCACCATATAATCTATCTTTTTTAGTATCAATGTTTTTTAAATAATATTGAACTTCAAATCCAAACATATTATATGCTTCAGAAGAAAGTTCAGAAAGTAATGCTGCTTCTGCTTTATAACAGTCATTTTCCATACTATCGAAATAACGTGGAGCAGTCCAGTCTTTACCTTGGACTGAACAGTTACCCTGTTTAAATAGTTTAGAAAATTCAGAAGCATATGATTGAACTGCCATACATTATTTATAAATAATAAAGAATATTGGAGAATTTTAAATGGATAAAAAATACGGAAAAATCTTTAAAACTGTTCCAAAACAATCTTTTAGCGATTATTTTTCTACTAAAAAGAGAGAAATAAATGCCGAAGAAAGATATAATGAAGCAGTTAGAATTATGCATGAACATCGATATGCTGTTTTAAATGAAGGTAAAATGGCTCAATGGATTGCTGGTATTGCATTGTCATTAGGACTTATTACTAATGCTATGGCAAGAGATTTTAATGCTCAAGCTTCATCTGGATATACAAGTCAAAAAGCAAACACTTCTATATTTAATAAGAATTTGCAAAAGAATTTTAATATGGAATCTGATGTACAGTTGACTGATGCAATGGTTCAAAATATTGTTGATACTGTTGCTAAGAAGATTTCAGCTAGAATGATTAAAGAAGATAAGTATGAAGAAGATGAATTACTTGAACTTCCAGAATGGAAAGACGCAGTTGAATTTTATAAGCAACTTGTAAAGGCTGATGAAAGTTTAGGTAATATGTTTTCTCGTCGTTTAGATAAAGCATTAACACAAAGTATTAGAATTGCTCCTAACATACAACGATATGTTTTAAAGAATGGTTAAATTAAAAAGGTTACTCAAACGAGTAACCTTAAATTTTAATTCTTACCAAGTAATGTAATTAAATCATCTTTTGTTTGTCTTGGTGTTTCATATTTAACGAATTGACCACCGCCATTTGCAAATGCTTCACAATTTTTTCTGAAGTCATCAATTAATACAGAATTTTGATCAGCATAATATTCTTTTTCTTTACCAAGATTCGTAATAATAATGTGATGTTTATCAATTTTGGTATTATTCTTTAACCAATTCAGTTTACCAATCTTACCATCTGTGAAATTTACAGAAGTTAAGATAAATAAATCTATATTTTCTTGTTCACAGAGTTTTAAAATCCATTCGTAAAGTTCTTTACCTTCAGGAAGCCACTCCATTTCTTCCCAGAATTCTGGACCTCCTTGGTGAACTACTTCCCAGTTGACCTTGTTACCGTTAATACATTCATACTTTTCGCATTGTCCGCGAAAATTAACAATAACACCGTCCATGTCAAGAAAAATCTTATCAATCATAATTTATCCTATATTATTTATAGATAAAATCAGAAGCTATTAGTCCAAGCGGATGTTCATCAGTCTTGGTTATAAAAACTTCTTGAATATATTTTGGTTGATTATTTAGGTTTTCTATACCAAATTTAAGTTTTAATTCAAGTCGTAACGATTCACAGAGCGAGAATGCGTCAATAATATCAGAAGTTGGTGCTGCACCTTTCTTACCGTCTTTTACTGGAGGTAAGTCAGAAATATCCAATAAAATATTACCATAACTCTTTTTCTCATTCATTTCAAGAAGAGTATTTTTCATTCTGATTTTATCAGCATTACCATAATCAGAGAAAAGTTTTTTATTCTGATTAGGTGGATAAAATCTGAGTTTTTTACCTTCTCTAAAGAGCATTTGTTTGATATACCCTTCAAATTCTGCCAAATCAAAGACTTTACCACTTTTACCACGAGATAAAGCAAAGGCTTCAACTGCTATATAATCACAATCTTTACACCATTCTAAAATAGTATCTTCTAAGAAACTATAACGTTGATATATGTTATTGTAATCTTTATAACTGTAAAAGACCAACCCTGGTAATATAGCATTTTTCTTGACAGTTGTAAATCCATGTCTTTCTAAATTCTGAATATTAAATTTATTGTCAACTTCTTCGACAACGACACCAGAACTGGTAATGGATAAGTCTAAACCTGCAATTTTCATAATTTCACCTTTAAAATAAACACTTTTCTATTTATAAATATTTATGTATGGCTAATATATATGTTGATTTGAAAAATGGTGAAATTCCAGCAATACCATTTGCGACTGGAAAAATATTTGATGCTAATTCGCCTATTGATAAGTCAAAAATACCAATAGACCCAGAAACAACAGACACCAATGATAATATTGATGAAAAAATAGCATCTGATAATTTTATTACTCCGGCGGAATATTATAATAAGATTTCTGACGGAACACATGGTAGTGTTGAAAAAGATAAGCAGGGTTATTATAATGAAAATGGAACAAACTCTAATATTGAAATAAAGTGGTTCTGGTTAGAAGAATTAAAGAACTGGTGTACTTATATGGTTTCAACAAATGGCCATGAAGCACTTAATATTTTTACATTAAGCGTTTGGAATGGTAAGAATGGTTGGATTAGTATTGCAAATAGAACAATGGCTGGTGATCCTTATTCAATTACACAAGATTTATTTTGCATTCGTAAATTCCAAGAACCATTTTTATTAGATGCGAGAGGATATTATGTATCTAATAATACATTTATTTCTGGAACAGATATACATATATATGAAAAACTTTATTCTGGTAAAAATGATATTACGCAAATACGTGGTTTAGTTCAAAATGTATATCAAGATCATGTTGAGTCTTTATTGCCATTTAGATTACAACATATTATGGGTTTTAGATTACAGAAAAATACAAAATATACAATAAATGACCAAAATAATTTCCAAACAATACGTTGGAATACTTTATATAATCCACTTACCGCAGAAAAAGTAATTGGTACTTATTTAGGTGCATATGCACAAGCAAACGTAAGATACCCAATATCAACTGGTATTCCTACTGTTTGGCGATTGCCATCTGGTGATATATTTTTAGCTACAACATTTTATTGGAATGCTGATAATGGCAATGCATATTATTTTGCAAAAGATGAAGGTGGATTATTTAGAAAAAGATTTTATAAAACTGGTGATACACCGGAATTTAAGATGATGGGTGATAATGACTTTACTGCTGCATCATGGATTAATTCATTATGTGCTAATTATTTTGGTTCTGGTAATAATAAGACAATAGAAAATGATTGGTTAAGAGAAAAACCACCAGCAACCAATGATGAAACAGATTATTCTATTGATTATACTAATATGCTTGATACAACTAAAACGTTTGAACAACATAATATAAATAAAGAAAATTCTATGAAGTGTTCTTTCACAATTCATAGACCAAATGTTACAACAGAAGAAGCTCAGACACCTGATTACGCTAGAAAGTGGTAAATAAATGGAATCTTTTATTTTTAATGATTTTAAGAGAAGAATAATTGAAGGCGAAGTGCCTCTATCAGATACTTGGACACTGTTCCCAGTAAATAAGTCATTTACTGCGGAATTTGATGGTAAACTTGAGTATATTAAAAGTAGTAATGATCTTAAATTGTTTTATCAAGCAAATCATAAAGATGAAATTTATGATTTTGACAATTTTAAAACAAATATGCTTTTGGAAAAGTATATTTATCAAAAACTTGAAACCACTGATTTAAAATCAAAACCATTTTTTGTTACTGAAGACAATTTTGAATATTTCTTAACTATATTTCCAGGACAAGAACATTTAAAAGAACTGTTCTTTTCTGCTAATCCAGAACGTACTGTTTTTTATAATTTTACAAGACCCGACCATACAGTTAAAGAAGCTGTTGGCGATAATATTGTAGATAAAGTTGTCTTTCGTGGTTTTTATTATGTAAATACAGCAGAAGAATTAAAATGGTGTGCAGAAAAGGTTAATGGAACAATTTATGATAATAAAATCAATATTGTATTAGGTGATAATATTGGTGTTAATAAAGAAAATTTTACAATTGATTCAATAGCAAATACATCTATTGATAATAATTCTGATTTTAAAATAATTAATTTTTCGATCGGTTCAAATCCAGCACAGCCATTTGAAGGTATTTTCTATGGTAATGGTTTTAAATTTGTTAATATAATTCTTGATTGTCAAGAAGATGTTAATGGTATTTTTGGTTATATTGGAACAGAAGGTATAGTTTCTACTGTTAGAATTGATGGTGTTAATATTTTAAGATGTAAAAAAGCAATTTCATTAACACATTTAACAACTGATGGTTCTAACATTTATGCAGGTATATTATGTGGCAAAAATAATGGTGCTATAGAAAATGTAGAACTTAATGGTAACGTTATTTTTACAAAGTTTGTTCCTAAAATGTATCATTCTAAAATGAAGACTGATAATAAGGACCAAGCTCAATCAACTACAACTTTTGAATATTATCCAAATTATTATTGTTATGATAATCCAGGTAATATTATTCCTTACATTGGTTATTTTAATGAAGGTGTTTTCGCAACATTTTCTGGATATAATGTGCAAGGTAATATTCAATTCTATTGGAATACTGAATCTCCAGTTCTTTATGAAGGTATAACTCAAGATACAAATGCTATACAATCACCATTGGAATGGTATTATTTCGATTCTCGTCCAAATATTAGTGATGAGACACATTCGTATTTTTACATGTATAATACTTATGTTAAGAATCGTCTTAATGTATTATGGTATGATGGAACTATTATTGATAAAGCCGCTCAAATAGCAGGTCAAAAAGCTGGACAAATCTGTTCTAATGGTTTATATTTAATAGAACCATCAGATTTATTGGGATATGATCCTAATGGTACATATCTTAGAACTCAATATGGTTTAAGCCCACAAATATATGATAGATTAAAATATGCACAATATTTTAATAAGTCTATAAAATTATCTCAACAAAATAGAGCAGCATATTATGTTTCACCATTAATTGGTAACAATAATAATATTGTTAATAATGTTTGTATATCATGTTCTGCATATACGTCTGGAACTTTTGTTGGTTTCATGGGTGGTATTGCTGGTATGCAAAATTATGGTAATCTTTCAAATATATGTAGTTGTATTAGTGCATATGATGTTCCAGAAACTTCTATTGATTTAAAACAAAAAACATATTATAAGCGTGATTGGGAATATAATACTTTAAATGGTGTTGAATATGTATTCCCAAAGAAGAGCATTAAAAATATTGGTGGTTTATTTGGTGCTTGTGTTGTTCAAGGCAATTATGGAATTCCTGGACTTACAATAACTAATGTTGTTGCTCATTTAAATAATAAAAATAATATTATTTTCAGAGATAGCCTTGATACCCCAATGTATGATGACTATTATTTTAATAATAGATTTGGAACATTTGCTGCAATGATGGAGCTTAATACTTCTAACATTAGTGATTTTTGGAATTATACTCATGAATTAAATAATCCGCAAAATAGATGTATTAAAGTAACAAATGGCATTTTTGGTTATGCTGAATATTTTGCTGCTGAAGATGGTGTATTAAAATGCTCTCCATATTGTATTGAATCAGAAGGAGTTAATAATTACCAATATTGGATGTATGGTGTTGCTTCACCATTATTTGCTGAATTGAAACCTACTTATTTGGCAACGCCATCTATTATTTCAACATTATTTGAAAACGTTGGTACTCCATTAGAAAATAATAATACATATTCTCATGTTGGTATTTTTGGGGTTGACCAAAATTTTGCTGCACCATTCTCTAATCCTAATTTCTGGTCAATTAATACAGAATTAGATTTACCTGGTGTTGGTGGCACTCAAATAGAAGATACCGTTAATCATACTACTGGCAACTTTGATGTATTTACTGCTGCTGGTGGTATTCCAAATAGTATTATTGATAGATTAAATACGCCATATTCTGAAAACTTCTCGATCGACGTTAGTTTAATGGCATCAAAACTTGTTTATTGGGAAAATTGTCAGATTAATAATAATTATCAACAAGCAGCACAAGTTTTTACAACAGTTAAATATCCAGCTGCAGCACAAATTCAACTTGCTTATTGTGCAACAGCAGTAGATGCAAATATGAATGCTGTTGGTGATATTTTACAATGTAACGGTGCAATAACTCAAGCAGCTACGGCAGTTGGTTATAACTCTCATAATGTCTTAGATTATGCAGCAAATAAAGTTATAAGTACATATCCATATTTTGGTTCAGATTTAGAGCTCGTTCCAAACTATGATTTGACTTATTTACGAGATCAATTAGGTCATGGTTTTAAAAAGGTAGCATTTACAGCACAAAATCCAGCATTTAATCAGGCACAATCCGACTTCTATGTTTATGATGACCACCAGTTAGCAAATAACGTTAAAGAAGTATACATGACCATAGAAGAAGAGGCATTCCAATATAAGCCATTCACAGATGTTCCTATTCCAGGTGCTAATAGAGATGCTCAAGTGGCTAAAATTAATCAACTTTATAAAGTTTCTGCACTTCTATCACAAGAAAATGGTTGTAATTCTAATAGAACTGGTGTAAAAGAAGGTAGATTGGTTCAGCTTTCTCAAAAGTTTGGTTGGAGAGGACATTATAATGAACGTTTATATGTTCCTCAAATTAAAATAAATTATGGATTTTCAATATACAGTGATTATACATCAGATGATGAACGTTATAATACTTTTGTTATTCCATTCGATGTATTTACTGAACAAGATCCAGCAGCAGTAGATACTCCAAGACCATGGCCACCTGATAGTACATTTGAAGGATTCTATATAATTTCTTATGTCGATAATGGTAGATATGGTGATTTAAATAATGATAGACATGATTATCAGTGGAGAGAACCAGGTCGTTACTATAGTAATATGCGTAATTATTTACATATTACTAAATCAGAAGTAGTTCCAATTACAGAATATTTTACAGGATTTGCTGATGCAGAAAGAACAATTAAAAATTGGACTAAAGTTCCGCCTACTCCTTCATATATGCGTAAAAAAGTTGTTGCAAAATATAGATGGGTTGCAGAAAATAATAGATATGAATTTATTGCAGCAGCTGATCCGACGCAAACAACAACTGATTTTAGTTTGGCAGCAACAGGTTATTTTGCTAGTGATATAAATGCTATTACAGGTAGTTCAGATACTGCAATCACTATTGCATATAAGAAAGCTCATTTCTTTATGGATACGAATAGAGTAGTATTGGCTGATGATGGTAAAAAATATCAATGTTATGGTCCACGAGAAGGGGAAGACTTAATATTTTATCCGGCTGGTAGCCAATCCTCACAAACATTACCAGCAAATCCAGATTTAGTAATTGTAGCAGATAGTTCTAAAGGTATGAATGAAGATGCAATAGATTTAAGTAATGTAACATTAGAAGAATTTAACTGGCAAACACAATTTGAAAAAATTGCTGCTGTTGAACCAGGCTTCACTGTACATTTTATTAACGATTGGCCAGTAACAGCCCCATATGCTTATAATTATAAATCATTAAATTATGCATTAGATACTATAAAAGATAATAGTCCAGATAATATTACATATCCAGAACCATGGTATAGATTAGGCATAAAAGGTAAATTTTATAATAATTTAGCTATGTCAACTCATGTTGATAATCCAGGATTAGTTGCTGCTGGAGAAAATTACGTTGGTTATGATACCAATGATTATATAACATATTTGTATAATAGAACAAATGCTGATACACTTAAAAATAATATTAATGAAGCTAATAAAAATGTATCAACTCAAGATGACCAATTATTAAATTATTATAAGTATACTTATGAAAAATCAGCGCCATATCCGTATACTGATTGTAAAGATGGTATACCTTTAAATGTTAAGTTTGATTATAAAAATGATAAAACTGGATTCTGGTTTAAAATGCCAAATACAAGTGGCCATATAGAATATAATGATAAGATTCATTATGGTAGTAATGTTTTCAATATTGGTAAAACATTAAGTCAAGATTCTTTATTAAATGGCTGTTTTGTTTCGGCACAAAAAACAAGAAATGAATATAAGTGGATTACTAGTGGTTTTTCCGCAGACGACTTTGAAGGTATATATATTAGAGATAGTAAAGAAAAACCAGTAATGTATATTGATGTTGGTTTAGGCGAATGTACTGTAGGAACATCATGGACATTAAGTGCATATCCATCAGTTAATTTTGAAACTGAAAATAAAGAAAGATATAATACATTAATAAATCAAACTAGTGGATTACTTTTGGAGATAGACTAATGAGCAAACCATATGTATTTAATTCATTTAAATATCTTTTGTTTAAAACCGGCTCTGGTAAAAATGCTGATTTATATAATAGCATATATTTTGATGCATGGTTATGTCCAAAAGGTAGAAATTTTTCCGGAATTAAAAGAATAGATGCAAATCTTCGTACTTATTTTCCAAATCCAAATGAAAATGATGGTAGTAAAATGATTAGTTATGTAGCTAATTTAGGTTTATTACAAAGAGAAAACGTTTTCAGTGAAGATGGATTACCATCTGAGGATTGTTATCAATCTGAAAATTTTTTAAATATTCCTGCTTCTGCCTATATTTTTTCAAAAAGACAATATCCGAAGGGTTGTATAGTTGATAGAGACTATAATTATCGTTCTTATGATTATTATGTTGATGATACAACATTAGATACTGTTCATAAGTATTATGATCCAATCATGAATCCAACAAATGATTATAATATAGAAAAAGTATATAGTAATTTGGAAGCAAGAAATGGTTTTCATAAAGATGTAGAAAGTACATGGACATCTGGTTTAAAACCGTATTTTGAATCAGAATATGGTTTTACCAGTGGATATAATCCAACTGAATATGCCGCATATAATATTGAAGAATTGCCATTGGTTGAAAATCAAATAAATGTTAAATCTCCAGTAAGACAATTTGATATTCCTCCAGTAAATATGGTAGGCGGAACATTATTCATAACTTGGTATAACAGAGAAAGAATAACATTATATAATAATAATGGTAATTTAGTAACAGAAGAAATTGATCCAGTTACTAAAAAGAAAAATCCATTAGTATTTAGAAATTTTCCAGCCAATAGTGCTAGTTGTATTCCAGTATGTTATATGGATTTACCACAGTCATATAATTTGAATAATGTTCTATTAAATATAGAATGGTCAGAAAATGGCTTATTTTCTCTAAAATAGAATATAAATAAAATATGCGAAATTTATAGAAAAAATTCCTTTTCTATAAAAAACAAAAATATTTTATTATATTTTATGTCTATATACGGTAAAAGTTATACACAAGGTATATACAACCCGACAAAACCAGAGAAATGTATAAACATAAATGGTGCAATGGGAAGTAAATGCAATACGATTACGTATCGTAGCAGTTGGGAATTAAAATTCATGAAATTCTGTGATAAGTATGATTCAATACTTGAATGGGGTTCGGAAGTTTTAAAAGTTCCATATATATCAGAAGTCGATGGTAAGCAACACACTTACATTACCGACTTCTATTTTGTTTGTAAGGAAAAGACAGGCAAGATAGTAAAATATATTCTTGAAGTAAAACCAAAATCTCAAATGCCGAGACTTGATGAATGTGGTCAGATTCTTTATCCTGATCCGCCAAAAGTCAGAAGTCAACGTGCATTGAATGCTTGGCAAGAACGTTGCAATGTTCTAAGAGTTAATAATTCTAAATGGCAAGCAGCTCGTAGATGGTGTAGAGAACATGGTTTTGTTTTCAAGGTATTGACAGAAGAAGAAATCGGAATAAATTACTAATATAAATATATTTAAATAAATTTACTATATTTGAATTTATGGGAGTTTTTGATAATTTAAAAGAAGAATTCAATATTGAAGAAGCAGAATCACAGGTTAAGTCTGTGATTTCAACTGCTAATGAAAAGATTGAAGAAGTCAAAGAAGGTATAAAGACACAAAAGTATACCATTGAAGATAAGGAATATATTAAAGCCGAACTTCAAGATTTGATTGCATCTGACCGCGAAGTCATGGAATCTTTAAAAGACATGATTGTAAATGGCGGTGGAACTCCAAATTTATATGCCGTTTATGCAACGGTTTCTAAATCTGTCAGAGAGAATGTTCAACAATTAAAAGAACTTTGCAAGGACATTACAAATTATCAGGTTATTGAATCCAATGAAGAATTCAAAGAAAAAGCCTTAGCAAGTAAAGAAAGACTTGCAGAAAAGAGACTTGCTGGTAAGAGTAATGGAAACAATGCCCCTGGACAGATTACTCAAAATAATACGTATATTTTTAATCCAAAAGAACAATACGAAGTAATGAAAAAATTAGATATACCGGCAGTTCAAGTAGAACATCCGGATTTTGATTTGTCGTAGAGGTAAAATTGTTGTTTTCTGTATATTACAAGATAGAACATAGGGAAGAATTTCTTAAAAAACACTTTGATAAAGTTTTCAAAACTTATACTGAAGAAGAAAAGGAAATTTCTATTGATCGTCTTACAGATTTAATGGAATTAATGGTAAATATGCTGTTAACAGGTGATAAATGTGGACTTTATGACCTTTTAACTAAGAAAAATACAAAATCTGCAAGAGTTTTCTTCAATTATTTGACTTGTTCAAATATTCGTAGTATAAATAAAGAAATGATTAAAGACAGAATTAACGAAGTCTTTAAGATTTAAGGAACGCGATTATGAAAAATATTAAAGAAATGTTAGATGCCGTAATTGAACCGATTAAGCTCGGTAGTGATTCCGGTTTTTCTAATTTTTTAACTGAAGAATCAGATTTTGAAGGAACTAGAATCATAACCGAAGAAGATGATCCATTTGGTAGTGCCGGTGGAGATATGGGTGGTGGTGATGCTGGTGGTGGAGATGCTGGCGGCGATCCATTTGGCGGTGGCGGAGATGCTGGTGGAGCAGGCGGCGGTGCTGACCCATTTGGTAATGATATGGGCGGTGGAGCTGGTGGTGGCTCTGATAATGACGGTAATGGCGGCGGTGCTGAAGGTGGTGCCGAAGGTGAAGATGATGAAGAAAAAGATCCAGATGAAAATCCGGCTTTAACTGACGGTTCTCATGAACCTGACCCAGAATTCAATCAGGGTGAAACTGATCCAAATGATGTAACATTGTCTAAGAACGCTTCAATTAGCAATAAGTTCAATATCACAGATATTATGAAGACTGTCTCAACAGTTATTCAGACATTGAGTGAAGACCAACTTGTTGAAATTGAAAAGGTAAAGAACGATGTTGAGTTAATATTTAATGGCTTCTTGCTCAATGAAGAAGATCTTGAATTCGATAATGTAGAAAATGCAATATTCTTAATTGAAAAGATTGCTGAAAAGTTAGATATTAAGCCAAAGTCTTATTTAATCCGAAAGATGAAAGAACCTTTGATTAAGAAACGTGATAGTATTAAGCAAGATATTGCCACTAAGAAGGGTGAACTTAATACGACACGAGACATTCTTACAAAACTTGATACTAAGATATAAAAAGAAAACCGGTTTTTAAACCGGTTTTTTATTTTATTAAATATTTTTTAGTTCAAGTCAAATTCTGGAAGTTCAGACTTTTCACCTTCGGTTTTTCCATCATCTGGATAAACTGGAGATTCTGTCTGTTCTTCAACTACTGGTTCTTCCTGAACTGTCTCAACCACCTCTTTCTTCTTTCTTGTTTTCTTAGGCTTATTTTCAACAACCGGAGTTTCTTCAGTTGCTTGTGTTGTTTCAACATTTGTTTCAGGAACATTTGTAACCTCTACTTTATTTTCTTGTGCTTGTTTTTGTGCCTTCAAATTGGCAATAAATGCTTCATATTCAGCTTCGAAAGTATCTAATGCTGGAGTTCTACGAGAACTATAACCACCATGGCCACGACGTTCTGGAATAGCAGGTGCTACAGGTTCTGGTAAATCTACGCCAATTAATTCTGCACGTTGCATGTCCATTTCAGAGTATTGAGTACCATTATGAATTGAATTATAACGGTCTTTCATACGTGCCTGTAAATCGGCTAAAAAGTTCTTATTTCTTGTGTTGATTTTTCTTCCCATTTTATTATTCCTTAATATGTAATAACATTGTTTCAGGGACATTATAGACTATATATCCTGGTGGATTAGTTTTATTTCCCTTGATAATTTTTAGTGTAAATAAATTTATACTATTTATTGGATCTGACTGACCAATTATTTGATAAATACATTCATCGCCATTTACATTACTTGTAACTTTATCATTTACTTCAAATGGACGATATGTTTCTTCAATTTCTATGCAATTAGTAGATTTTTCAATATTTTCGGAATTTATAGTTTTTGCATTCTTAACGGCAACGGTAAGATCACGAGCAATCCATTCAGGACAGTTCTTACTACTTACTACTTTTTTAATGCCATTTAATAAAATATTTAGTTGTTCTTTACGTATATCTTCCATTAGTCACTACTCAAATTATCTTCGTCTTTAAACAATATCTTTAGAATATGAAGTTCCTTTTTAAACTTCTGTAAACAGTCAGATATTGTTTTGTCAAAGTCGTTAAGATGAGTACTAATTTGTCTTGCGACACGGCCCGCACTAGCAGCTCTGGTTGGTGGATAGTTATATGATTCAAAGCCCTTCATGAAATCTGCGCTTGGTTTTGACAAATCAGGAAGTTCTTTCTTAAAAATTTTTGCATAAAGTGACCAACAAGCATTTTCGAAACTTTCGATGGTATTAGCAAGTTCGACACCTTCACGTAATTTACGTTTTTTCTTCTTTCTTTTCTTCTTTTTTGGAATCTGGTTTAACCAATATCCAGGATGATGAGCATCAGGAACGCCTTTATAAAGTGGATTAACACTAAATGGAGAACGCTGATATAATAATCCCATACGTTGAGGACAACAACCTTTGCAGTCACCACCATGTGGAATACCTTGGTCAGCACCAAGAGGTGCACCAACACCGATTCCAAAATCCTCGTCTAAAACCTTATAACCGTTTTTCTTAAGAACTTCTACAGCTTCTTCTAAAGTCATAAAAACCTAGCTAATCTTTAAATTATACTTATTATTTATATCAGTTACGTAAGAATTCCATTTATTTCCATGCGCATAATTTTCTAAATACAGAATTTTATTGAATAAATCTGTATTTTCTGTATTATATGCATCAAATGCTGCAGCAATTTCGCCACCAGTAAGTTCTAAGAATACTTTATAATGGAGCATTTCATGAAGCATTGTTCTTTCTAAAGCTTCATAAGGTCTTTTATGCGTTTTAGAGATTTCAATCCTTGGATTCTTTAAAATTTTATTTTCAAAGTCAATATCAAATTTAAAATAACCATTGACTTCAGAACTATCGATGATATTGACTGGAATTTTAATCAAAGAATTATCGAAATACATATTATTACATGCATCAAAAATTTTGCTTAAATATTTTTCAGTCAATTCAAAATGTTTACTAAAAAGATTCATAATCTCGCCATGATGATTTAAGGAAATCTGTTCTATCCTTTGTAAATGTTTTGCCATTAACGGTTACAGTTACAGTTCTCGAAGTAGATTCTACAACTTGAACTTTTACTGGACAACATGCTTTTACTTCAGGAATTTTTGTCCAATAATAGTAACCATCTACTATATTAAACCCATACTTTTCTTTTTCGCTCTGATATAATCGTTCACATTCTGGACAACGTGGTTTTGGCGGAGGTGGAAAAAACATATTAATGCTTCCTTAATATAGTGTCTAACTCACTGTTTAACTGTCTGACAACATATTGCTTAGAGATTATCTCGGAATTTAAAAGATAGTTTTGAATTCTCTTGTCTTTATATAAACCTCTAATCCAGTTGACAGAAGATAAACAATACATTTTTGGACGTAACCATTCTCTAAGCTTGAACATCAATAAATCAAGATTAGAAATTGCGTTATGTTCTTCCTGGGTTTTCGGATTTCTTATCAATTTTCCATTACGGTCAATAAGACCTAATTTATAAGCCTTTGTTGTCGTTGGAATTGTTGTAATAGATTTAAGAAAAACAAAAACAAGAACATTATCAATGTCCCTATTATGTGTGCTTAGGTTTATTTTCTTATTATGTGATTTTAAAGAATATAGTGTTTCACGTGCTTCTGTCAATATTCCATTTGCTTCAAAATAAGCAGACATGGTTTCGGCATTGTTTACTAAACGCTGTAAACCAGAAACACTATTTTTATCTTCTAAGGCGTAAAAAAATCTTTCCCAGAGTTTTTCCATACAATATTTATAGCTTTATCGACACCATTCAGTCTCATTGATAGAATTTCCATCATTGATTATCTCATCGCAGTGAGTATTATAAGTGCAAGATTCTTGTTTAGGTCTATACATTCTCTGTGTTCCTAAATATGGATCTTGTTGTGTAGAAGATGAAATTTCTGTTTTAACTTCCATTGGTGTTCCATCAATATCTGCGCCTTGTTTAGTACTTTTTACGGTTTTATGCGTAATCGGGTCAGTTCTGACATCACCAAAACTTTTCTTGGATTCTGATTTCAAGAAATTGTTATATTTCTCAGAAATTGAATCTGCAATCTTTTTCATCATACTTCTAATATTTAACATATTATGAAGTTTTGTGTTTGGGTCATCTTTTAAAGTTCTTTGGTGTGCAATCATACATGTAGAATCATTACAGTATTTTTCATAACCTCTAATAACACTTATGAACGTCGTTTCTTTATGACATGTTGGACAATATCCTTCATCTTCTTTTCTGACATAAGTATCATAATAGAGCTTTGGATTATAGATATTGTGCTCTTTTTTCAAGTGATTATTAAACTTTTTTGATGCTGCATTAGCAGAATCGGCAGAAATAACCATATCACAGATTTCACACTTTAATTCTGTATATTCTTGTTGTTTTGGCGCTTTATTGCTACAAGTTGTTGAGCAATATTCTGCATAACCTTTATTTAAACCATTATAAGTGGTTGGTTTTCCACAGATTTTACAGATTCCTTCGCCTTCTTTCTTAAGAAACTTGTCATAATACTCTTGCATGCCCAATTTATGGTCATTTTTGATATGAAGAGCAAAAGACATAGCGTCTTCATAGGTTCTTCCACATATTTTACATTCGTAACTCATCGTTAAATATTTATAAATAATATAAAATCAATAATAAGGTTTAAAAAATATGGCTGAAATTGGAAATAAGTTTATTTTTACTACAGAAGGTCGTACTTCATTAGTTGCCCAGCTAGGTGGTATACGATTTTCAGTTTTAGGTGCGATTTTAATTCAGGGTCTTAAACCAGTTGAAGTATCAGAAGATAAAGAAGATACTACTTTTGAAGATGCTTTCAAAAATTTGACATTAGAAAGTCTTTCACTTGATAATGGTGTTGTATTAGGTTTAAAGAATGTTGATTATTCTGCAATAGGTAATCAAAAGATTTATCCAGTAAATCTTGATAGCTATCAAAGTGCATTTAGTAATATTACACAAAATTTGATACCATTACACTATGTTCCAGCACAGGAAGTAGAAGACACGATTGGAAATGTTTATGGTATTTATGAATTAGATGTTGACCAGACATTATTAGCATGTAATTTTGCTGGGGATGATTCTGATGTTTCTTTTGTACATATTGGTCTTATTGGTAAGCAATATACGCAGACTGATGATGCAACATATAATGTTGATCATACTCAAAAACCAATATTAGTTGGTATTGCTCAGTTAGATGGCAAATATGTCGAAGAAACAAATATTTATGAAGGTGGTATTCAACTTCTTGCTGACCAAAATCAGTATGTCAATATCAAATTAAAGCTTCGTTTTACATTAGACGAGCGTGATCGTGATATTGATCTTGATATTGATGTTGATAATCAGCAGACTAAAGAAATTTTGGATATTTCTAATAAGCTTTCTTTAGTTAATAATGGACTTAAGACCAAGGCAAAAGAAGGTGTTAAAGTTGCATCTGATAAGAGCATTATTGCAAATTTCAATCTCAATAAGGAAGGTGCATTAGCAACAGATAAGACTTTAATGGTTGCTGAAACATATAATGCTGATGAACTTGAAAATGAATGGAATGGTGTTGGTTTGATTCATCTTATTAACCGTGAAAATCAGGAAGACGATGATGAAAATCCATATACACCGCAAGTTGTTTTATCTACAATAGAACATTATGAAAACTTGGAGACTGAACCAGTCGTAAGTTATAACGTCATGATGTTATTGCAAGGTAAAGGCAAAGAAATTTCTGTTGATTATGAAAGTCATTATGGTTCAATAATTGAAAATGCTGCAGAAGCTATTCAGTCCTATGATCTTACTGGTATGGATGAACATGGATTTAAAGCTACCGGTGTAGAAGTTCCAAAATTCGTAATGTCTATGAAACCAGAATATGATAATATTGCAGTAGACATTTTTGGTTTGGAAAATAAAATTGTTGATGAAAATAATACTGATAAATTCTTATTCTCTAAGAATAACTTTTCTTATTCACCAAGAAAAGATGTAGATTATGATACTATTGTTTTGGGTGCTGGAGATAATTATTTAGAAGGAAATGCTGGAAATACTTTAATTAATGCTGGTTGGAATGTCCTTAGAAATAATAGTAAGTATAATACGCTTGAAAATTCATGGGACAATATTATACAATGTAACGGTCAAGAAAATATTTTATTAAATTCTAATAATAATATAATTGATATATATGGCTTTATAGATGAATACAAAAATAATGCATGGTTTTATAATTGTACTTTAATAAATTCAGATAATAATATAATTCAAAATCTTGAAGATAGCGTATTAATAAATGCACGATATAATGTAATTAATACAAATAATCCAGATGATGATAATAGTCTTTATAATCTTAATATTATTGGTGGTGAAGGTAATATAGTTGATTATGGTGCTGATGATTTATATTTGATGTGTTCTAATACAGTTATTCATAATTCATATGCCGTGCCAATTAAGAATAATATTAGAACACTTATTCTAGGAAATAATGCAAAATGGGAGCCTCGTGAATGGACATCCAGACCAGGTATTCTTTATGGTAATGGTAATGTAAATGGTGGTAACGCAATAAATGCATTAGAGTTCTTCCCAGATGAAGGATTATTAAAGCTTTATGACAAAGACCGTACAAATACAATAATAATTGGCGGTGATGTAGGTATTCAGTTTCCTAATAGTGTTAATCAAAGTCTTGAAATGACGATGAAAACACTAGATATAACAGATAAACTTTTACTTTCAAAGGGTAATAAGTCAATAACATTATCAACCGTTGATAATGAAAATATTGTCGTATCAGATAGTGATAGTCAATATACACTTAAATATAAATCTAGTAATAGTACATTGACTCTTATTGGTCATGGATATGAAAGTAATATCTCTAATAATTATTTAAATTATAAACATGATTCTTATACTGCACAGGTTGATTATAACGAATTTAGCATTGGCTCAAAGGTTAATAATACAACTAATAAAATATCAATAACAGATACAGGCATTGTTATTAGTAAAGATAATAAGCCAGTAGTTACAATTAATGAAAATACTTATTATCAAAAAGCACGTGTGGATATTTTTTATGCTGCATTAGATACCGCGGCAATTCCTATTGCAGATATAACTTATTTTAAAGGTCCTGCAGATTTAAGAACATGGTTTGAAAATGTTTGGAAAGCAGCACCTATAGCATGTGCAGAAGATGGTGATGGTAATCCATGTCCAAATGAAGCATTTTGGCCATATAGATCAAATGGTAGTGTAACTAGATTTCATGTTGATGAAAATGGTAGTTCAAATTGGACGCAATTTGCTAACCTTGTTACTACTACAAGTAATGGCGTTACTGAGGCATGTAAATTTAGTTCTGATGGTGATGATATGTTTTACTTTAGAAGCATGTTGCCTGAAGTATCACAATATTTAGATGAAATAGAAATTAATCTATATATAGATGATATGGCTAGTTTAAATTATGGTTTGGTATGGATATTAACACCATATAATAATAGTTTAAAAGGACCATTAGTTAAACTTAATATCATATTGTCTAATGGTTTATTTGGTAATGGCGAAGGTGAAGATTTCTGGTATTGGGCTAGTAAAAATGTTACAACTTCAATACCACAACATAATCCTAAGTCAATGGAAGCTGAAAAAGTAGATTTAGATTATGATAGAGCATTATGTTTAATATCAAAACCATTATATGTTACATCTAAATATAGAACAAATATTGGTAATGCCGGCGCAAATTATGGTTGGTTTAGAGTAGGCGGATATTAATCAATAGAATAAATAATTAAAACCTTATACATTACGTATAAGGTTTTTATTTTATTTTTTTTTAAGATTTTAGTTCATTTTATATTTTACATTAATCTTATTGAAGAGAACTGGTAATTCCATATCAGTACTGAAATTTACAATATTATTATTGTCATCCAAGATAGAATCACAAATACCTGGCTTAATTAATGGATAAATATCCATAATTAATTTTGTAGCAGCTTCCCATTCTTGAGAATCATAATCAGTAGATTCATTAATTGCTTCTCTACCAGCATCTGCATTTTTATATGGACTTAATATCATATTAGGAACTACGTAATTCCAGAAGCTATCTTCTGAAATCGATCTACTTTGTGGAGTATTTAAGCTACCTCTACGTAAAATAGTTTCTTCCCTGATAGTAAATTCTGCACTTCCAAGAGCATTAATTAATATACTTATTTTATATGGTAATTCTATTGCTCTTTGAACACTTGTAATTTCTTGTAATTGTGGCGGTTGTGTTTGATCAGATAACCAATATTTAAGTAAGAATACTACAAGACTAAAATCATTAAATGAAAGTTTATAGTCATCAATATTATTTTCAGAAAGATTAGATGTAGATTCATAATCTTCATCAGTTTTAGTGACAATTTCCATTTCAATAACACCATCTTCTGTAGCATTTCTTATTTCTGAATCAGAACTAGTACTCAAATCTACAGCAGTTGTACCAGCATTACGATAGAAATCCATACTTCCTTCACGTTGAAGCGTTAATGGATATAAGTAAATATATTTATCGTCAGATGCTGTTTCACAAACAATATCATATGTTTGCTGATTTACATTATAACTAGGACTTGACGGATTATGATTACTATCTACAAATTTAATTTTAAATGTTACATTTCGTTCTCTAAAGATTGCTTCATTTATGCTATTACCATTTTGGTCAACTTTAGAAATTTGAATAGCATTCCACCAACCACTTCCGTATCTTTCATTAACTTCGTAATCATATTTAACAGCAGAACGTGCAACAGCATAAGAATTTAAATCGTAATCTTGCATAACGCGGAAATCACTATTATATAAGTCATTCCATTTAAATCTCATTGTTGGAGATTTAATCATGCTAGAAATCTTAAAGTCAATATCTACAGCTTTAGTTCTATCATTCTTATTATATAAGTCAATAATTTCAGATTTATAAATACGTCTATCAGATGCAAGTTTTTGATCAAGATATTCGTAAACCTTATTTTGCATTTCTTTAGTATAAGCTTCAATATCGGTTAATGGATCAACATAGACTGTTCCAACAGCATCAAAATATTGGACAAATGGAACCATTGGAAGTAAAATACTATTAACTTCAATCTTGTGTTTACAGTTATCATAGATTAGTCTTACATTCTTAAGCCATTGTTCATCTGCTTCAGATTTGAATATCTTATTATAATATCCTTCATAAGAGTAAAGCATTTTAATAAAGTCACAAATATGGTCCAAATACTTATCACCATAAATTGTAACAGCGTCATTATTTTCATCATGCCCAGTTAATAAGTTAACTGGTGCCCAGTTTCCGTTATTTTTCTTATAGAGATGTCCAAGAATTGAGTAGAAAATATTATTCTGAATAAGTTTGTGAACAATATTTTGTGGTAATTTCTGTTGAACTTCTTGCTGACCATAGACAAGAGCATTTTGAACAGTTATTGGGCTAGTCAAACCTCTAAAGTAAGAAGTATAGTCATCTTTAGTAACAAGCTTTCCGCAAGAAGAGAAATATGCAGGAGCATTAATCTTGATACTATCCTGAGTTTCAAAGAATTCACCACCGTAAATATCAGAATTAATAATGAACTGAACGTTGTTAGTTACGTCAATAACATTACCATCAACAGAAACGTTGATTTGGTTATTGTGGGACATAACAGAACCTTTAACACCAGTTACATTACATTCCTTACCCTTAGTGGCAATATACTTAACATAGATATTATCATTATAAGATTTCAAACCAATATCACAGATTTTTGGTTCTGTGCTAAAGCTTAATCTAACAGTTTTATCGGAATTAGTATCAATAAGACAGATTTTGAATTTATTGTCTCTTGGTTTATCTGCTGACCAGTTTACAACTTCATCATTTAAGTGAATTGCTTGTGTTTCAATAGTAAAGAGGTTATCCTTTTCCATTGCGGTATCAAGATCAGGACCGATACCGACTTTACACCAGCTTAAATCTTTATAGAAAGTATTGTTTTTGTAACCATATGGGTCACGCTTACCATACCAGTTAGAAAAGTCAAGGTCATTAATATCATAGAACTGGTTAGTCTCACCAATTTTATCCATATTTGCAGTTCCAAGGATTTCTACAGTTTTTCTTTCACCTTGGAAGCACTTAATAGGAGTAGTATACTTTGTATCGTAATAAGAAATACCAGCTAATGGAATATAGACTGCTTTTTCATTAGGAACAGAGAAATAAAGTTCCTTAACCCAGTCATTAGATTGACCATTAATAACGTCTTCTTGCGTTAATGTATAGCTATATCCACTGTCAAGAATATATTTGTTACCATTGAAAGATAAATCCATATTTTCTTGACTAAAGAAGATGTCTGTTCCAGCTTTAATTCCTTCTGGGAGTGGTCCTTTTAATCTGATTATAAGTTCACATCTTGCTGGAATTGCTCTTCTAGGGTTATAACCAAGACCTTTAGCATGCTTGATAACACTAGAATCTAATCGAGCAGTGGAAATAAACGATTCTTCTGCAGTTCTCTGTAAATAAAAGTTTGTCATGTCCATACATGCACAAAGCATTTCCTGGAACATGCCATAAATTGTAGCAGAACCGATATTCTTAAATCGCGGGTCAGAATTTAATCTAGCTCTGAAATCTTGTAGGAGCTGTTCGTAAGTTACATTTAAATAATTCATGTGATTCTAAACCTTTCTAAACTTTTATATTATTTATAATCTTTAGAAGCCTTTGGAGAAATTTTTAGGTAGTCATATTATAAATAATACAAATAACAAATAATCTTAGAAGGAAAAAACAATGAATCTTAATTTTTTAAACCCATTTAGCTCTGAATTCTTAAAAACTTCCCCGGAACATAGTGAACAACGTGCAATCGAAGCTGCACGTAATTCTTATGGTAAAGGTGAAGACACAATTGACTGGAATGCAATAGCAGGAAGTTACAATAACAATGGTTATGTAGATCCAGCAACACCTTATGACCAAAATAATATTGTTTTTGAAACATTATTTACAAATAAATGGCAAAAAATTTCTTGGTATCGTTCTATGGCTATGTACCCATTGGTTGGTAAAGGCCTGAATATTATGGCGGACGAAGCAGTTTGTCCAGACGCACTTGGAAATGTTGCAATGTTCGATATTGAGGAACCGTTCAAATCTAAATTTACTGCAACAGAATTTGCAGCATTAAAGATGGAATTTGACTATATTGTTGACTGTGTTATTGGTAAAGAAAATATTTGGGATTATTATTATAAATGGCTTGTTGATGCCGAACTCTTCTGGGAAATTTGTTTAAATGATGCAGGTGATAAGGTTGTTGGTATTAATACTTTAGCACCTTATGCAATGCTCGTAATTTATGACAAGGATTCTGATAATATTAATGGTTATATTGAAAACATTAATTATCTCAATCAGGCTCAGGATAAGACTTCTGAAATTAAGAAGTTCCTTCCTAACCAAGTTGCTTATGTCAGATATCCGTTAATTTGGACAAATAGAAATGATATTCGTGGTCATTTGGAACGTTCTATCAGACCATTGAACCAATTAAGAAATATTGAAGATGCTTTGACGGTTTATCGTATCACTCGTGCAACTGAACACCGTGTATTTAACATTTATACTGGTAGAATGCCGAGAACTGATGCTGCTGCTTATGTTCAGGAAATTAGAAATAAGTATCGTAAGAATTTGACTATCGATAATACTACTGGTATGGTCAATGCTGTTAAGAATACTCAAGCAATGACTGAAGATTTCTTTTTCCAGAAGGATGACTCTGGTAACGGTTCTACAGTTGAAACTTTCGCATCTGGTTCTACTTTTGATGGTCAGCTCCAAGATGTCTGGATGTTCCAGAAGCAGGTTATGGACGGTATGTTCATTCCTCAGGCAAGATGGAAATCTGATGAAGTTGGCGGTGCTACTTATAATCCTGGTATTGATCAGGCTAACCATGAAGAAGTTTCCTTCCAGAGAGTTAATAGAAGATTAAGAAGAAGATTTGCAGATATTATTAAGCAGGTTTACCTCGTTCACTTGAGAGTTCGTGGTTATAAGGAAAAATTCCTCGATAAGGCTTTGTATAATATCGATTTACATCCAGCAACAGACTTTGAAAGAATGCGTGACTTAAACCTTGCTGAAAAACGTGGTTCTGTTATTGGTACTCTTTCTCAGTTCCTTCCAACTTCTTCTAACATCAAACCAGGTGCTGAAGAACTTGCTCCAATTTTCTCTAAGCAATTCTTCATGGAGAAGATTCTCGGTATGTCTACTCAGGATATTCTCTTAAATAACAAGATGCTTGAATCTGAAATTAAACAGATGAGAGAAGAAGCAGAAGCTGCACAAGCAGAAGGTGGAGAATCACCAGATGCTGAAGGCGGTGGAAGCGATTTAGGTTTCTAATAGAAAATTTAGAATATAAAAAGAAAACCGGTTTTAATAACCGGTTTTTTAAATTTAATTTTTTATCTATTAGGTGTAGATAACTTCGAATGTAGAGTAGCTGAATGTGCAGGTTCTGGTAATCTTAGAATCACCATTCTGGTCAAGAGAAACACTCTGGACAGTCTTCGGCCATACACGATAAAGTCTCCACTTCAACGGAAGAAGTTCTTTAAGAGTAGAATCGTAAAGGAGAACTTCAACAGTTGCACAGTAACGAGAAGCGAAGTTAGAATAAGCACCACCAGTAATATTATTAGTAGAACCACCAATATCGTCCTGGAAGCCTTGGTTCATAAGAAGGTTTGCCCAACGATGTAATGCCTGAGAAATGGTAGTATCTTGGAATTCGTCCCACTGAATATCAAAAGTACCACTAACAGTAGCCTTACCAGGATAGAGAAGCTTAGTTCCCATGTATTGGGTATCAAGTTCACCAAATTCCTTTTGTGGTAATGTTGCTGTTCTTGCCTTAATCATTAAATCGTCGGCATCTAATAATTGTGATAATGGCGAATCGGATTCGTAAAGAAATCTAACCTGGAAAAGATATGCCTTAGCAAGGTCAGGTAAGTTAGCCAACTTACCCCAGACGCTCATACTTGTATCAAACTTTTGTGTTGCCATAATAGCTAATCTCCTTGAATTTTTTTATTCTTTATTATTTATAGAAAAATTTAGGAAAAATAATTAGAACTTAAAAATTCTGAAAAATTGTATAAAACCATTATAAATAATTATATAGTTTAAAACTTTGTGGAAAAGAAAAAAGGTTTATAATATTTATTAGGAGAAACGTATGGCAAAATATAGTACGCCAGGTATAAGATTTACAGAAATCGATAATACCATCCGTTCAGAAGCTGAACCGGGATTAGGTATCGGTGCGATTGTCATGAAGTCCAATAAAGGACCTGTTAATCAGCGTGTCGTTACCAGAAATTATAACGAATTTACAGAAATTTTCGGTGAGCCAGAGACTTTGACCGACTATGGTCACTTTGCTGCAGAAAACTATTTTGCAAATTCGACTCAAATGTATGCCGTTCGTGCAACTATGGGTGATGAGCAATACTCTCAAATCCAGTTCACTTATGACGGTGCACCAGTAACCGCAACGAACAAGTCCAAGGACACATGTAAGTTCGTTTACGTTGATAACCAGAGTGACAATACGCTTAAGCTTTTGTCTCCATTGTCTGCTGTCACTCAAGTTGACGCTATGACCGCAGGTGGTGACTGGTTAGATAATACAGATGGTGAATTTGGTTACACACTCAAGCAGCGTGCATATTATGGCACATTCTCTGATATTTTGTCAGAAACAGAAGATTTAATCATTTATAAGGGTAAGAATGATGAACACGGTGCTGAATCCTGGGAAGGAAACATCGTTGAAAAAGGTATTCATGTCATGTACCCATATTCTGTCGATTCTCAGGGTGAAAATCCGTTAATCGAAAATAAACTTTTGTTTACTGCTTCTGCATGGTATAATTCATCTGCTAATGCAACTCAGTGTGATGTTAGAAAAGTCGGAACTTTGTTCAAGACAACAGTTTCTGTTCCTGCTTCTGCAACTCTTAACAGAAAGCAAGTCAATATTACTTTCTACGGTGAAGAATCTGCAGTTAGTGGCTGGCCAACAAGCGGTGTTGCTTATAAGGATATTTTCACAGATGATAACTTCTATGGTGATTTCCCGGGTCCATGGGAAAATGGAACTTCTGGTTATGGTTACGTAGACGCACAGCGTATGGAAATCATGGACTGGGATGATCCAGATATTAAGAAAACTTATTATGTTGATAGCGATAATTTCGCAAGTGGCACATCTGGTGTTTCTGGTATCAAATATACAGAATTCTTCAGTGTTGACCCAAGCTATGCAATTATCGGTAATCATCCGACAATGGATTTCGACGGTAATCCTGGTGCTGATGCATTATTCTGCTCTGCAGTTTCTACAATGTATTTGAATACAGATAAGACTAAGGTTACATATCTCGGTAACGATGATATTGATAAGCGTTCTCCAAGAGACGTTATCATCGATATGCTCGATGCTTATAGCTGTAACGACATTTCTGATATTAACGAATACTTCTACCTCAAGTATTACGATGCAACAACCAAGTCCATCGTTGAAAAGATTATTAAGGAAGATGCAAAGGATTGCTTCGATCCTAAGGGTAAGTACTTCGATAAGCATGTTGAAAAGTACTTGTTCTGGCTTTATGCTGGTAAGGGCGAAAACAAGCTCACAAAGGCTCCAGTCTATATTGCTGACGAACCAGAATTGGTAAGCTTACCAATCGATAACACCTATGTTTACACCGATGGTGAAACTGGTGAAAAGATTATTAGAAATAACATTATTGCTAACCCATCTTCTTATATCTTCAACTCTGTTGATAAGACTTATGCAGATGGTTATACTGTTAGAACTGAAGCTGACGATGAACCAGGTAATGGTGACATTGAACAGTATAAGTCTGTCTTCGATGATCAGCTCGTTATTGCTTCTATTGGTCCTGGTAAGTATGGTGATGATATTGGTATTTCCATCATCACAACTGAATGTTCTGAAATTCCAGCATTAAATCACCAGAATGCATTTAACTGGAAGTACAGATATGACGACGAAGACCGTGTTAACAATGATACAACTCCATATAATGAAAATGAAATGGATTTGACTTGGAAGAAGGTTTTCAGAATTAACGTTTACATCAAGTCTAAGACACAGACCGCAGAAGCTGCTTGGGGCTTTGGTATGGATGCTCTCCTCAAGGATCCTGCAGAATCTTGGTATGTTTCTACTGACCCGTATGCAAAGGATGGTGAAGGCAACAGTCTTTATGCTCCAACTGTAATTAACGGTCATTCTGATTATATCTACGTTTCTCGTGCTTCTGTTACTGATGCTGTTAACGGTGTTGGTAAGTATACTCAACCAACCCAGACATTCGCAATTTACGGTTTAACTGGTGGTAAGAATTCTGAAAAGAATAATATCGCTGAAAAGACCGCAGCATTATCGCTCTATTCCGATAGACGTCGTGCACCATTCGATATTCTCTTCAACGTCGATGCAATCGATACCTTCAATGGTCGTCAGCGTTACAACGCTCACCAGAGAAAGATTGCTCAGATTGCTGCAGCAAGAACTATGGATATTGGTGTTGTTCAGGTTACATCTAAGTCTGCAAAGACTGCTAAGGCTATGTTATCTGAATCTAAGATGTTCAACTTCAACAAGGGTGATTATGTAGCTGAATACGGTGGTTACGATAAGTATTACAACGGTACACTTGCTTCTTGGATTTACTTACCTAAGTCTGTTGCTGGTGCTTGTGCTATGGCTTACTGTGACACATTCTCTTATTCTTGGATGGCACCTGCTGGTGTTGCTCGTGGAACAATCAACTATACCAACGGTCAGTTGCTCAAGTTGACAGACGACGAAATCGGTCAGCTCTATGACAACAACGTTAATACAACACGTGACTGTGGTAACTATGGCGTTGTTCTTTGGGGTCAGAAGACTGCTCTCAAGAAGAACAGCTTGCTCAACAGAATCAATGTCCGTCGTTGCTTGAACTTTATCGAAAAGCGTCTTGAAAACATGATGACTCCTTACCTCTTCATGCAAAACAGTGTTAACACTCGTGCTTCTGCAAGAAACGACATTGACTCCTTCTTACAGAGAGTTAAGGCCGCAGAAGGTATTGACCGTTATCAGGTTAGCGTTACTCAAGACCCAGAAGATCCGACAATCATGAATGTAAATATCATTGTCTACCCGACAAGCGCTATCGAATTCATCGATGTTAAGATTATTATTAACCGCTCTACAGTCACTGTTACTGAAGAATAAGTTAATAAAATATAGAATTAAAGACACCAGTTTCTGGTGTCTTTTTTATTATACCCTTTTAAAACTATAAATAACAAAAGAGGAAATCATGGATTTTAACATATCTGAAAACAGCACAGACGCCCGTTATTTTTTAACTGTTGAATTTACAGAACCGATTTTACCATTTTTGATGAATGGAACATTTAATATATCGATTAAAGATATGTTAATGATGACTACAATAAACATTGATAGTTTAGATGTTTTACTTAATCAATATGGTTTGACAGTTCCTTATAGAACTTCCATTCAAGACCAATTAGATAATTCTTTAATTAATAATAAAGGTATTGTTATAACAATTCCTAATGACAACACTTTATCTTTTACAATGATTCCTCGTTGCATGGAAATAAACACTAATAAAATTATTGGTTTTTATGATTCTATGATAAATATCCATGCAGAATTAAATGGTACAGAAGTAGATGTAAATACTACTGCAAAATTATATCCAAGATTAGTAAGATCTGATACTTTAGATAAATATGCACCTGAGCCAGATCCTGTATTACCATCTAATGTAGATAGATGTTGTTATACATATCCGGATATTTATCAGGATAATACAAAGAAAATCACACATAATGTTGTTTACAATACAGATTCTGAATTTTATGCTAATTCAACAACTTCTGCAAATACTCCACCCGAAGAAGTTCCATCTTATGTCAGTAAGTTAAGCGCATATTTCACAGCAGAAGAAGCGGATGGTTTTATTCCAGACTGGAAGAATGTTGTTTCTTGGTTATATAATGATAGAAATAAATCTCATGTTGATGTTGACTGGGAATGTTTAGATACACATCAACCGTCTGTTTATACTACATATGTTGTAGGTAATTCAGATGATGTTGAAATTCCAGAAATTTATTGGTTAACTATTTCTGCATATCAGATTAATCAATATGTTTTTGCTAAAAATTTACCACCAAATAGATATGAAAATAAATTATTCTTTGGATTGAGTGCAGAACATATCGATATTTATCCGCCTCTTGACCCAGTTCATGAACTTTATATGCCAGATACTCTTACAATTACACCAGTAAATCCAACATATGTATTTCTTGGTGATGATACTCATACAGAATATCCATGTCCAACAAGAGTATTGGAAATTAATGACTACTCTGTTCCAAGAATAATTCAAGATGGTGTTGAACATTTTGAAATAAACTTTAATCCAAATAATAATGGACGTAATGCTTTCTTATATGATCGTAATTATGACAATAACATTTATTGTTCATTAAATGTTAGATATTTTGATGTTAATAATAACATAATTCCTACTGGTTCATTGCCATGGGAAACTGTTTATAGTAATCCATTTGGTGCATTAATATTAGATAATGAAATTGAAAGTTCTAATATTGAAGTTACTATTAAAGATATAGAAAATGTTATGTTACATTATAATAGTATTGACCATGCTGTTGTATCTGCACATATGGAAGTTAATTTAGATACTGCTTTATTAACGGTTGATTCAGAAACAAATAAAGCACCAATCGAACAAGCACCATATTGGATAAGTAGAGATTATGCACTTACAACTGGTTGGAGATATATTGATTCTGTTCAAACAATTTGGAATAAGTATGAACATCCAGCACCAGAAGTGGAATATCGTGCTCCTGCACAAATTAATATGGATATTCTTCCGCAATATGCATCAACAAATGATAGTTCTTGGAAGACTTCTCCAAATCGTATTTTGAATGTAAATGCTAATACTCCAGACGAAATTGAATTTGGTAGAGAATTGCTTACAATTTCTATTAATCCAAGTAATTTGAATAATTTTATTGCTAGTGCATCTGATAGATTAGATGTAACATATTATATTAATTATCCGGGTTCTCATAGAGGTGAGGATGCAACAATAATGACTACATTTGGTACTGAACCAGTTCCTGAAACAGAAACATTTAGTGTTCCTGCTAATACAAGTGAACCATTAACTGCAAATATTAATTTGTCTGGTGAGTTAGACGAAGATGCAACAATTACTATTGCAGCTGAACTTGTATTATATGATCCAAATGGAACAAGAGAACAAGAAATAAAAGACAGATACCATGTTGACTTATCGATGCTTCCAGATTGGAATAAGATTCCAGCAGTTACTTTGAATTGGACTAGAAGATATACAGAACCATTTATTCCAGATCCATGGAATGAATTTGACAAGTATGTTATCTTTACACAGTCTGAATTGGATATTGATAATTCTTATATTGGTGTTAAATCAATTACCGCACCATGCGTTAAGGTTAATAATGGTGGTATAGTTGAATCTGAATTATTCATTACTGGTAAAAAGAAAATACCAGATACTACTAGCGCATGTCTTAGCTTTATTAATGCTAATACAACAAAAACATTAGCTGATGGAAGAGTTATAGATTATACTAGTGCAAAAGATTATCCAACAACTAAATTAACTCATGAATATGGTGGTGATTTATATGGTAATATTGAAGCATTATCAGATTTCAAAGTACATATTGCTGATGATGCAGATTATCCAGAGTTTATTAATACAAACCCATCTTATATTGGAAATAATGTAGATGGAGGCGGTTATCTTGAAGATTTAATTATACCTATAGAAGAACCGCCAGAATTAGTTCAATTAGATAATGTAGAATTTATTGGTGAAGAATCTATTATCAGAGATACTGATGCAACAATTAATTTGGATGCGAGTGTTAATAATCATTATGATGAATTAAGATGTGGTGATAGAGGTATAATTAATTTAAAGAAAGGAACTTATTACTTTAATTCTGTTACACTTGGTGTTGGAACACAGATTAATATTGAAAATAATCTTGGTGATGATGAATACGTAAGAATATTTGTAAAGGGTGATTTCAATGCAGCAAATACAATCGATATTAATAATCCTAATGTAAATTTGAAATCATTTATGATTTATTCTCATGAAGGTAATATTGATTTCGCAGCAAAAACTTCAAATAATTTCAACTATGGTATTGCGGTTGCACCAGGAAAACCAGATCCAAATACTGGAAAACCAATGGCTGGAACTGGTGAAATAAGATTCCATAATTCTGTTATTTGGACTGGTGCATTATGGGCACAAAAAGTTGATCTACAAGGTAACTGTGAAGTTCATTCTTATGGAAATTAAAAAAGAAAACCGGTTTTAAAACCGGTTTTTTAATTTAAAATTTTTAATTATTAAACAGCTGCAGGTGCTGGAACATCATCGTGTTTGCAACATTTACAACTGAAAATTTCAGTATCTGGACCGACCTTAGTTGGCGGAAGCAACTTATGAGTATGACCGTCACCTACTGGTTGGCAAACACCGTCTTTAATAAAGTGAACGTGACCACCGACCATAGTAATCGGAGTTTCTTTATTAATGTTTGATGGTTCGTTTAATGCATCGCTAGTTCTACCATAGCCAGTTTCATCAAAAATCCAGTATTCGTGATGATGCGGACCCATAGCTGAAGAACCTTCAAAAACGTCAGTCACACCGATTTGTGAAGTATTTTCATTCAAAGCCAATGCACATTGTTCATTTACATAATCTGCATATTTTTTCATAGTAATTCCTTTTAATCGTTATATTATTTATAAATAAATATAAGGAGAAAGCCATGAAAGAGATTAATGAAGGACTTTTTAAAGATAAATATCAGAGATATAAAGAGGCAGTTATTAGCATTTTAAAGTCTCGTGGTATTAATGCTTTGGCATTAGGACATTATTTAGACGCATATTGTAGAGATTTTTTTGCAGATAAAATGTCTGCTGACGATTGTGCTACATCTATTGCAGAAAATAGACTTGCAAAAGAGAAAGCAATGGTTGCAGAAGCAATGCGAATTATGCGTGAACATGGGTATAGGGTAAAGCCATACAAGAAATAATATAAAAATATATCAATAATAGACCAACTATAAGATATAGTTGGCTTTTTCTGTTTAAATTTTAACAAAAAAATCAATTTTTAACCTATAAATAAAATATAAAGAATAAAATTCTATGTTAAATTGGAGGAATCAAAATGGATAAAATTCTTGAAACCCTTTCCCAAAAATTCTCAGCAGAAGAATTGAATGAGGTCAAAAAGGCTATTGAATTCACTGTTGATGAAAAGGTAAAGGCAAAGTCTGAACAAGAAGCCAAGATGATTGCCAAGAAAGCTGATGAATTTTGTCAGAAGAAGATTAAGGAAGCTGTTGAAAAGAAGACTGCCGAAATCGAAGAAATTGCTAACAAGTTCTGCGAAGAACGTTGTGAAAAGTTGAGCAAGGAAGCCGATGCAAAGGTTGAATCTTATAAGAAGAAACTCGAAGAAGCTTCAGAACAGTATATCCTTGAATATTTCGATGAGAAGTTCACAGAAAAGTACGGGCAAGAACTCGAAGCTATCGAAGAAAAAGTTATTACAGGCTTGGATAAGTATCTTGAATATAACATCAATGAAAAGATTGGTCCGGAAATGATTCAGAAGACTGCATTGCAAGAAACCTGTCAGCCGATTGTTGAAGAGTTCATTCACATTCTTGAAGACAGATATGTTGCACCTAACACCACTGGTTCTAAGAGAATTCGCGAATTGAAGGCAGAAAATGCTGAAGTCCGTGCATCTCTCCAGAAGCAGCTCGATGAAAACATGCGTCTCGCTGAATTGGTCGAAAGCACTGGTAAGAAGTCTTTGATTTCTGAAAAGGTTGCTGACCTCTCTGCAGATCAACGTCTCAAAGTTCGTAAGTTCTTCAAGGAAAAGAGCTTGAATGAAACTAAGAAGGACATTGATGCTTATATCGAAATGATCCAAGAACAAGCTGACTCTATCAATGCTATGCGTTATGAAAGAGAACAATTGTTCGAAAGTCATGAAAAGCCGGTTCGCAAGTCTCGCTATGTCGAAGACCGCACGAACGAAACTATTACTGAAAAGTTTAAACCAAAACGCCGTGAATTGAGCGCTCGCGAACGCATGATGCTTGGTTCCGCTAACCTAATTGATGAAAATTAACTGAAATGCGAAAAATCTAATTTTTCGTTTATAAATAAAATATAGAAATTCAGAAATAAAGTAATTTTTTAATAGGAGAAAAAACAAATGAAGATTACAAAGACACAAGCCGGTATGATGGAACGCTGGGGCAAGGCTCCGGGCGGACTCTCAGTCGCTGGCATTAAGGACAATCTTGTCCGTTATAATACTGCACGTCTTTTGGAAAACCAGCAGACTAAGAACCTCGGTTCTGAACTCTTGACTGAAGATTTTACTCAGGGCGTAGGTGCTCCACTTGGTCTTGACCAGGGTATTCCACACGGTGGTGACGCAAAGGGTGTTTTCGCACCGATTTCTTTGGCACTTGTCCGTCGTGTTTTCCCACAGCTTTTCGCTAACGTCCTCGTTGGTGTTCAGCCATTGACTGGTCCTGTCGGTCTTGCTTTCGCACTCCGTTACATTTATAAGACCAATAATCCGAACGAACTCGTTGAAGCCGCATGGAAGGCAGTTCCTCGCTTCTCTGGTTATACCGGTTCTACCGCTAACACAGATGGCGAATGGGATGCTGGTACTGGTGTTGATACTCAGTCTGCTGAAGGCTGGAAGATCACTGGACCGACCTTCGGTTCTACTGACCCGTCTGTAAGCCGTAAGATGCCAGAACTTGGCCTTATGCTTAGCCGTCAGTCTATCGTTGCTAAGACCCGTAAGCTCGCTGCTAGCTTCTCTCTCGAATCTGCAGCTGATATTAAGGCTATGCAGGGTATCGAAATGATGACTGAAATGATCAACGTTCTCCAGCAGGAAATGACTGCAGAAATGGACCGTGAAACAATCGGTCGCTGCAAGAGCCTCTGTACTCCACGTGTTTACAACAAGGCTGATGCTAACCTCTCTGACCAGAACGATGCATTCATTGGACGTAACTCTCAGGAACGTTTCGGTCTCATCATCACTCACATCATGAAGGGTGTTAACGACATTCGTACCGCTACTCGTCGTGGTGCTGCTAACCTCGCAGTCGTCTCCCCAGACGTTGCTACTGTTCTTCAGGTTGCTAACCCATGGTTCACCAAGGTTGCTCATGAAGTTAACGGTTCTGCAGTTACTCCGGAAATGGGTACTCTTAACGGTGTTGTTAAGGTCTTCTGTGACCAGTATGCTGTTGACGAATTCGGTGCAAACGACAACGGTGAAGTTCTCTTAGCATTCAAGGGCTCTAGCCTCTATGATGCAGGTGTTATCTTCTGCCCATACGTTACCGGTGTTGTCAACCAGGCAATCGATCCTAACGACTTCTCTCCAAGAGTCGGTATCATGAGCCGTTATGGTTTCGCACACAACATGCTTGGTGCTGAAAACTATTATCGCTTGCTCAAGTTCAACGGACTCTTCGCAGACGCTCCAGAGTCTCTCGTTTGGTAATCGATATTGAACAAACAGATTTAAAAATACAGGTCTTTATGGCCTGTATTTTTATTTAATAATAAATAATACATATGAGATTTAAGGATTTTTACAATTTAAATGAAAGCATTTATGCAAATGTTTCTAAACTTAAAAAACTATTTAATCTTGCATTAGATGGTGGAAACTTAGATGATTATCTTAGGGTTGATAGATATGCACCAGAAGAATTAATACTTATTTCACCTATGATTTTAGATGAAATTACTGAAGAAGAAGTTATAAAAATTTGTGATTCTGCAGGTTTCTATTGTAGTATTCATCACAATGATAAAGGAAAACCTCTTCCATTTGACCCTATCTATATTACACCAAAGAACCAGAAAGAACCACTAAATATTGGTGCACAAGAATATTATCATTGTTCTTTAGCTGCAAATTTAGATAAATCTGGTTTACGTTTAAAATCAAGAAAGTTCGATAATGATTATGATGTATATGAAGATAGAATTTATTTAGTTCCTGTTGCATTAGCTGGTGATCCAAATGAAATAATAGACATGGTTGCATCAGAACATAATTGCGATAAATCTGAAGTTTATGTCTATAAAGTAACTTTACCTAAAGGATATGAAGTCTATCAAGACCCGACTAAGCGTGAAGCAGTATATGTAACTAATGCAATTCCACCTAAATATATTACAAAAATAAATCTGTAAACTTTTGCGCAAGAATTACCAAAAAATTTTTATAAATAAAATAGGTGTATGGGAATGGTCCTGTGCATAGGAAAATTTAGGAGAAATAACCATGAAACGTAGAGAAGACATTTACAATTTGGGTAATGACTACTTCCAGAAGACCGACGTCTACTTTGTAACTGCTGACGAAGAAGCAGCTAAGTCTGCTGACATTGCTGGCTACAAGGCATATTCTGACGGTTTGTTCCACTTCACTACTCAGCCGGTTTACGAACTTTCTGGTGGTGTTAGTGCTCTCAATAAGAGAATTTTCAACGTCCTCCCACAATCTGGTTGGGATGCACCTGAATACTTTGATGACGACAAGATCGCATCTGGCTTCAGTGCAATCAATGCTGCTTCTGCAGTCTTGAGCCCAGATTATGCAACTGGTATCGTTGTTGGTCTCAATGGTGGTGACACTACAGACAAGAAATGGAAGAAACCAGAGTAATCATTAACAGATTATAAACTATTTAAAAGACCTTAGAGTAAAATCTAAGGTTTTTTATTTTAATAATTCTTCAATTTTTTTATCAACTTTATAATTTTCTTTTTCCATCATACCGTCCATTGCCCAGGAAATATCTTTTTTAAATTCTTCTTCATTAAATACATATTTTTTGAACAATCGTGTATAACCAGCATTAAAGTGAATATAGCATATTAGCTCGTTAGATACTATAGAAATATTACCAAATAGATAATGACGATTAAAGCCAATTAAATACATATATTGAGAAATACGACAAGAATAAAGCTTATATTTCTTTATTATGTCAATAATATCTTGTTCAATATATATTCTCTGCATATTTTATATATTAAAAAACCGGAACGTTAATTCCGGTTTTATTTTTATGTAATATTTTATTAGCGTCTATTTCTGTGATAAGCAGACTGTCTAGTACCTGCTGCTAAGTCCATGTTAGAACCACCGAACATAGTTCCTTGAATAACAAAGAGAACAGCATTTGGTGTTTTTGCAGCCTGAATTCTAGTAGTTAAAGTTCTAAAATATTTATCACCTGTTACTTTACGAGCTTTTTCAAGAAATTCTGTTTTTGCGGCTTCAAGACCGATTTCAGAAGCGAGTTTTATAAAATAACCATCTCTGATATATTCTTCACAGAGCTGAGAAAGTGGTGTTCCACCAGCAGTTCCGAAACCTTCGTCCAAAGTCATACCTTCTAAATCAAGGTCATCTTCGTAAGATTCATCGACTTTATCTTTCTTCCTTGCCCAGAAAGGAACAAAACCAGATTTCTTGCCTTTCTTTTTACCTTTCTTTTTCTTACCTCCACAGCAGCAGCTTTCATCAATATCTTCGTCTTTATATAAGCTTGGGTCAGCTAAGACTTCTTCATAATCGATACCAGAAAGCGGAGTAGCGACAAGATCCGCAATACGTTCAGCTTCTTCAGTACTAATGTCATCATTATCTAATGCACGGTCTAAAATTTCATCATAATATTCTGACCAATTCTTGGAGATGACATGATCAATAGCATCGTAAACATCCCAACCTTGTTCATTTACCAATGTATCAACCCAAGAAGCATACTTTTCTTCATTTGTATCATAATCATTATCATTAGAAATAGAAGCAACGAAGTTAGTAAACTTCTTATCCATTAATGCAGTTTCATAGGGTGTTTCTTCATCTTCATTAATGATTCGATAGCCAGCACGTTTTGTTACACGTTTTGCCTCTTCGAGTTCTTCACGAGCAACACGTTGACGGAAAGATTCGCCTTCTGAATTCTTGACAACGTGATAACCTTTGCCTTCTACAATTTTTTTAGCTTCTAAAAATGTCATATTAAAGTCCTTTAATTACTATTTATATTATTTATAACTTCCTAATTCCGAAAAATTTAAATATTAAACTATAAATATATTAATAGAATATAAGGAATTTAAATATGGAAGCTAAAAAGTTATTAAATGAAGCTGCTATTGCCGAATCAAAGATTCTTAATGAAGAAACTAACGGCGTAAAGCATATGTATATTTCTGGTCCTTTCCTTCAGGCTGTAGATACTAACAGAAACGGTCGTATCTATTCTAGGGAAATTATTGAAAGAGAAGTTAACAAGTTCCAGGGTCTTATTGAATCTCGTGAAGCTGTTGGTGAACTTTCTCACCCAGAATCAATCGAAATTAACCCAGACCGTGCAGCAATTTTGATTACTGAATTGAAGATGGACGGTAATCTTGCAATCGGTAAGGCTAAGGTTCTTACTACCCCATGTGGAAAGATTCTCGAATCCCTTTTGAATGATGGTGTTCGTATGGGTGTTTCCTCTCGTGGAACTGGTAACTTGACTGAGGGTAATATGGTTGCAGATGACTATTCTCTTGCAACAATCGATGCTGTTTATATGCCATCTGCTCAGGTTGCTTATGCTGATGCAATGTATGAATCTGTCCAATATGCTTCTAAGTGGGTTCTTAATGAAGCAACTGGTCTCTATATTGAAAAGAGAGAAAAAGTTGATGAAGCTACTAAGGCATTCAATAAGAAGGTTGATGATATTGGTTCTAAGATTATCGTTGAAGCCTTCAAGGATTGGTTAAAGTCAATCTAAAATAAATTTACATAAAATAAAAATAGAGGTTTTAAAACCTCTATTTTTTATATGGATGCTTTTTCACAGAATACATTGTGGTCCCAATATTGAACCGCATTTGCAAACCATTCAACTTGTTCAATAGAAATAGGCGTATATCTATGATAGTCAGTTGCTAAGTCAAATCCGTTTTTCTTAGCAAATGCTCTTCCATGGATGTGTCCATAAAGAACAATACTATCAGGATAACGTGGATGTGTCTTACCTTCATCTGGTTCATGAATGACATGATAAGTCTTCTTATTATGTTCAAACGTAGCCTTAGATACAACGTCTATATGCCTGTTTTTTAGCTCAGAAATGACCTTATTAACATCTTTTTCTATATCCCTATCATAATTACCCATGACCCAAATAAGCTGCTTATAATTCAAATCAGATAGGATATTTTTCATCGTAGAGACATCACCGAAGTCGCCAGCATGATAAACAATATCGTTCATTGTAACAGTCTTATTCCAGTTGCTAATCATTTCCAAATCCATTTCAAAAAGATTAACAAACGGTCTTCTGGAATAATTCAGTGTTCTTTCTTGAGAGAAATGTGTATCAGAAGTGAAGAACATATCTGTAGGAGACTTTTCAAGTTTCTTGACAACATGTTTCAAGAGTTCTTCAAGATTATTCCAATACTTGATTTTCTTCATATCAAGTCTGCATTTAAGATAATCATTCTTTTCTGCCCAGTCAGGAAAACCAGAATAAACACCAGGTTTGTCGAACCAGTCACCAAATTCAATATTGGTAGTAAATGCAGGATGTTTCTTTTGAATATCTCTTGCAACCCAGAAGACGATAGCAGAAGCTTTCTTCATTGCGATATATTCCCAAGTGGTTTGCTTGAGCAATGCCTTATCGCCATACTTTTCACGAAGTTTCATAAAATCCGGATTTGTAGGAGTAATAACTTTACCAGTAAAACCTAGTTTTTCGAGAATTTCAAATGCTTCCTTTCTCCAGTCATCTTCATAGTTTTCTCTAGGGCAAGGACCAGCTAGGAAGATAGAATTATTCATGTCCCCAGATAATTGTTCTTCTGGTTCCATGTCAGTATTAACTTTTATTATATTCATATTATCCTCTAATAATTCGTAATACAAATATAGAAAAAGACTGTCAAGTGACAGTCTTATGTAAATTTTATTTGACTTTTATTAATATAATGGACCGCGGCCACGTTGCGCATTGTTGAAGCTTTGCATTGCCATATCATCAAGGAATTCATCAGCTTCTTCAGGACCATATTCGTAAGATTCGTCGTCATTTTCAATATCGAAATCATCAATATCGTTATAGACTTCATTATCTGGAATATTGTTCGGGTCAGTTTCCCAATCGATATAACCCTGGAAGTTGCAATGTTCACAACCTTCACCACCACAATCAGGGCAGATATTTACTTCTTGATCGTCACAACATTCTCTGTGGTCAGTTGAACAACATTCATCGCCATCACAGTTGAGTCCGCATTCCTTCAAGAGATAATCTTGGAATTTCTTGGAATCAAAAACCGGATGTTTGCCAGAATACTTCTTAGATTCCTTAACAAAACGTAAACCGTTTGCATTAACGATTCGCTTTGCTTCAGCAAGCTTTTCTTCTGGGGTCATTTCTTTTTCTTTTGATTCAGAAACCTGTTTCTTGCCAGTCTTTCTAACAAGATGATAGCCATTCTTCTGAACAATCTTAACTGCGTCTTCAAATTTCATTTTAAATTCTCCTTAGGTAAATTTTAAAAGTAATCCATATTCATTTTCTAATTTCTGAACTGTATCAGACATTAGATTATTCAATGCAACTTTGCTCTTGAATTGTTCAGAAAGTTTTTCAACTTCATCAATATAGAAGCGAAGTTTTCTAAGTGCATTTTCTTTATTGTAGATTTCGTCAGAAATCATGTAGTTCTTGGATGCAACCTTGAATGGTGTTCCAGTAGCTAAGACGATTTCAACGAGTTGGTCTGCAAAATCTCTAATTGTTTCGTAAACTGTCTGGAAATGTGTGTGGTGGAAACCGGAATCACATGACCAGTGGAAAATGTGGACCTTATTAGCAAATGTAAGAGAATCTACTGCGAAAGTATACAAATTCTGATATTCTGCCTCATTAGTTCCAGCAAGATATGATATAAAAGTTTCTGTTTCTTCCATAAAAATTCCTTTTATTATTTATAATTATTAAACTCTGAATTTTCGGTTAATTTTCTATTGGATGATCTGCTCTATATTCCTTAAGTGCATTCTTAGCAGTTGAACGGAACAATGCTGGAACATTATCATTAATCATCTGCTCATTTGCGACAATAGTTAATGTTCCTTGTTCATTTTTAAACTTGTTGAAATATCCTTTAGCCATTGGTTTATAAAGGGTTGGAACATATTTGTCAATATCAGCTTCTGTTAAAGTGATAAGGTCAGGATTTTGTTGAACCTTTGGTTTTGGTTGTTCTTTTACAGGTTCTGGTTCTGATTTTGTCTGTTCTACTACAGGTTTAGGTTCAGGTTTTGGTTGTTTTGTTGATGCAGTTTGCTCTTGTGTGGCAGGTTTATTATTTTTAGACATGTAGTTTTCATAAGCAGTTTTAAACTTATCTTTTTCTATTTCACCATTACCATAGAGCATGTTATAATTTAAGCCTTTGTTATCTTCACGTAAACCATCTTGTATATCTTGATTTGCAGCAATTTCACCCCATTGAGTAGAAGTTAAACCTCGATATTTTCTTTCGTTAGGGTCAGCTTTAGAAATGCCAGCCTTTGCTAATTTTTCTTCACTGATTTTTCCTTCATTACTTGTATTATTTTCTTGCTGTTCCGGATATAATGTTACTGGTGTGTCTAGTTTTACAGGTTTCATTGGATCTTCTGTTACAGAAGTTTCAACCTTTGTAGTAACCATAGGTTTATTGTCTGAATTTCCTACTGTTACTATAGTTTCATTCGGTAAACTAGTATTTTCATTATTAGCATATTCAGTTTCAGAATTTAGCATATTTAAAACTCTAGCATCATGTCTTTCCTTAAGACCTTCCCAATCTTTTTCATTAACAATGCTTTGAGCCTTTGCACGTTCTTCTTCTGTATAACCAGCATCATAAGTTTTATCATATCTCGGTTTACCATTATCGAGTTCACCTCGCATCATTCTATATGCGAGTTCGTCGGTTCTATCTTCAGGAGATAATGACTTTAAGTCAACTGGATTATTCTTTTCATTTGACTGAATAAGAACATTATCTAATACTATTTCATTATCAGTATTAGTTTCTGGACGTTCTTGTTCTGTAACAGAATCAGTAACAGTATTTTGACCAGTTGGAACTTCGCCAGCCGCATTAAATTCATTTTGTAATGCAGTATTATTTGAATCTGGAAGTGCAACGTCTTGACTTGTCTGGTCAACAGTAATATCAGTAACATTTTCTGCTGGCGTTTCTCCGATATTAGTTGATTCTTGTAATGGACTATCTGGATTAGTTTCTTCAATAACTGGAGCAGTAACTTCTTCTGTCGGAGCAGGAGATTCTTGTGCTGTTACTGGTTCTTCTTCCTTAGTTTCTTTTGCATAAGCCTCTTCTTCACCAGAAAGAACATAGAAGGAACGATATGAAAATTTTAAAGTCCATTTTGCAATATCAGCAGAGCTATAATCAAGATCAAATTTAGTATAGTCTACAAGCTTTAATTCTTTGAATACATATTTTAAATAAACGGTTGAAAAAATATTATTAAAAACATATACAGTTAATTCTGGAATATAATCAGTCAATTTATATTCGAATGTGTCTTCATCAAATAATTTTGACAAAAATAAATTTACCAGATTAGTAATAGCAAGAGTTCCATTTTCACTATAATGTTCAATTAGTTCTATTTCTAAATCACCCAAAGATGTTGGGTCCATATAGATAATGGTTTTGCTATTATTACCATATTCAAAGATTTCTTCTTTTGGTTTATATGACGGTAAAGTAACAGAAGTGCATTCACAAAGCTCAATTTCACCATTTTCTGGCTTTGTGATTTTTAAAGCATATCTGTTCTCTTTTGGACTATTATCATTCCAAAAATCAGCATCATCAAGTTTTAAACGAACCTGATAAGAATCTGATAATTTTATAGTTTTGGTCGTTAAATAGCCATAAATATTGCATAAACTCATACATTATTTATAAATAGTATATGAATCCAAATAACTTAAAAGATTGCTTAACTAAGTTCTGGACACCGAAAAAATGCGGAAAATCCGGAGAACCTGAAGATTTTATTGAACAACATGATATGATTCTGGGTAGGACTTTGATGGCCGATCCAGCTGATTTATTAGAACAATTAGAAGAAAATACATTCGACTTTCAGGAATTTGAACTGATTAAATGGTCAGATTTTTTAAGACGTGCGAATTTGGCAGAATATTTAAAATCTGATTATATAAAGCTTGCATTAGATGTAACAACTACAAGACCAGCTATAGGAAAAGGAGAATTTCTTTTTGTAAGTTGTTTCTCTAATCTTGGATTTGCAAACGGGAAAGGTGATATTGTAGATTTTAAATCAGGTAAACGTTGTGAATTTAAAGGCATTCGTTCTACATTATCAGGTGACAGTAAAGCATATAGACAAATGAATAAATCAATCATTTATTCTATATTTTCTCTATTTGGCACTGGTTCTTCTCATGACCATTTTAATCGTAAATGTGCAAGAGATATTGATGAATTATTAAAGTCAAAACCAAGTTTATTAAATGAAGTATTAAAACGTTTACAAAATTTAACAGAACCAGATTTGGCTTTTATAAAGCCATTTGCTGAATTGTATGAAATTAAGAAAGATATTTTTATGGTTGTTGGGGCAATGCAACTTTCCATTTATTTGAAGACACAAAATTCACAATATATTTTGTTTACAAATGATGAAGGATTTAGATGTTTTGAACAACCAAAGAGTGCAGACGACGCATATTATATCGTTAATGAACTTAAATTATCAAGTTGGCAAACTAGTGATTATGGTATGACTATAGGTATGTAATGGCAGACGGAAATGATAAGAACATATTAGACCCATCATCTGCATCGCAGTCTGGTCCAACAGCTTCTGTTAATAACGTAATAGAAGTTTTATATGGTAGTGATGATATTCAAAAAGCATATCCTATTCCGACAAACAAGATAGATAAGATTCAGATTAAAGAAAGTTTCTTTTCAAAACTTCCAACTTTGAAACTTGTCTTGTCTGATGTTGGTACTCTTTTCAATACTGTTGGTTTTCAGATTGGCTATACAATCAATATTAAGATTACACCAATTGTTAAGAATAAAGATGTTATTCCAAGACCATATGTAAATTCAAATTTTACAATTCAATCAATTAACTATGTTTTTGATTTGGATAAGAAAGATTACGTATATGAATTGAATTGTATATATCCAGCAGAAAAATATTTGAATGATATTTGTGTTTGGCCAGTAACTGAAATCGATGCACTTAATATTGAAAAGCAATATACTAGTGAAGAATTGTTACGTTTAATTTGCACACGTGGTGGTTTAGGATTTTATTCTAATTTAACTACAGAACCAAGCGATAGCATGGCATGGCTTAATTGTAGCTTAACTTATAGTGAGTTTGCTGAGAAGGTAACAAAACATGCATGGGTTGGCGATGATGATATGCCGATTCTTTATGTAAACAAGGAAGGCACAGCAGTTTATAATACATTAAATACAATGTGTAATGGTGCTACAAAATATACTTATATTCATAAAACTTTATATGATATGAAGTATAAGCCGACAGGAAATAATCCGAATAGAAAGCCAAGCGGATATAGAACATTTACAGATATGACGTTTAATAACGTTGGTTATATTCAGAACCAAGGTGCTTATGGTGTAAAAACTTATATTTACAATCCATATCATATTAAGAGCATAAATCCGCTTTCTATCAAACCGAAAGTTCCGAAGAATATTAAGAATGTAACTCTTAATGATGCATGTTTGCGTTATAAAGAATTCCATGATAATAAAATAAGAGTTGCACAGATGAGTAACAAATCACCTGGACAAGTACAGAATTTTAGATATTCTTTTTCTAAGATGCACTTTAAACAGACGCATGAAAATTATGATTATGCTCCGCAACATAATGAAAGTATTAAACGTGCATTCTTCCAGCAATTTGTTTCTTTGACTGTTGATGCAGTTAACCAACCAGATTATGATTTTGACCCATTACAAATGGTTTATCTTGGTGATAAGATAAGTGTTCGTGTGGATTCAACTTATAATCCAGGGACTATTCAGTCTGGTGATTATATTGTAACCGGATTAGTTCATAATTTTTATCCAAGGTCTAATTACACAATAAATATAATCGCAGCAAACGATGGTATCAATGGTGTAGGCCAGTTGAAAAAAGAAAGTGATATTAATAAGAAGTAGGTTTATTTATGGCAATGAATACAGATGAAATACTTAATGAAATAATGAGTAAGGTTGATTCTGGTTTTAAGGAACAACAAGCAGACACTTACGAAAAATTTTCACAAGATCCACATGACAGATGGACTGGTAAAGTTATTGATAACGTAGATCCAGAAATGCTTGGTCGTGTAAAGATTCTTGTTTTTGGTTATTACGATGAATTAGCAGAATTCGCATTGCCATGGGCAGTACCTGATATTGGTTATATCGGTGGTTCGAATGGTAGTTTCGTTGTTCCTGAAGTTGGAACTTTTGTTAGAGGATATTTCGACCAAGGTGACATTCAGAAACCAATTTATGACTCTATTGCATTCAGTGAAATGACTGCTAAGAATAAAACCAAAAATATAATGATTAATAAGTTGGAGAATTATCCTCATAAGATGGTTCTTATGGAAACTGACCAAGGTGATTATCTGACTTTGAACCGTTTTGATGGTGAAACAAAATTCCATCATAGAAGCGGTTTTGATATAACAATCGGTGCAGATGGTTCTTTAACTATCAATACTGGTGCTAGATATTCTGAACAAGGAAATATCAAAATTGAATGTCATGGCGATACAGAAATAAAGACAAATGGTGATACTACTGTTACATCTGAATTTGGTAATGTAACTGTAGATTCTAAGTTGGGATTCGTTATGCTTGGTAAAAATCAGGCAAAACAGTTGGTTAATAATTTACCTATTTGTCCTATTACTGGAATGCCGCATTGCACTGGTAATACTAATGTTATCTGTTAATTTTAGGTATATAAATATTATATGTTAGAACTAAATAAAAATCCAGATTATACTTGGCTAGAAACCAGTAAGATTGACAGCGAATATTATGATTTAAACGCTGATATGCGTGGTGTCGAAGTATGGAACAAAGATGCATTAGATCAGATGATTGAAATGGTCATTGTTACAGAACCACATGAACGTTTATTTAATTTATCATTTGGTTCTCCATTATATCAGGTATTATTTGATAATTTTAATCAATTAGATAGAATAGTAAATACTGTATTTGATACTATTGAATATTGGGTTCCTGTTACAATCGATAGAGCAAATGCAGATGTTGAAGCTGATGAAGATAATCATGCATTATTATTTAAGATTCCATATGTTTCAAATAATGGCATGATTAAAGGAATATTTGCAAGAAAAATCAGTAAGTAAGGTATAATAAATGGTTGATACAGAAATAAGAAATTTTGCAGGACCAAAGATAGAACATGACAGCAAAACAGGCTTGTCACATTTTATCCTTTCAACCACTTATGATACTCCTGCAGGTCCTGAAATTATCCAGTTACATGGATTACTTTCTGATTTACCAGAAATTAGTTTTACAGTTAATTATGAAGATGGTCCTGGTAATGAATGGCAGGACATTTTATCTAATTTCATGACTAATGACTTAATGTCAATATTTAATGCTATTGGTGCAAAGGGTGCAGGATTTAAAAATATAGTTAAGGCTGGTTCTTGGACAAAACAGGTCTATGCTGGTTATGCTCCTTCAACAATACCATTAAAGTTTAGAATTTATACCAGAGATACCTTTGGACAGTCTAATGTTGAAATGTGGAAGAAGTATCTAGTTAAATTTGCATCAATTAATGATGGTAATAAATTTAGTGTAGGTGCAGCTACAGATAATATATTTAGTGCTATAGCAACAGCATATAATACTGGTGAAGATGTTGCAGAACTTGCAAATAGTTCTGTAACCGCTTTAAAGAATACTACAGATATTACAGCAGGTCAGTCAAATTCAAATAGCGAAGGTAATGATTTCGTTTCTAAATCTATGACTGTTGAAGCACAAGTAGATGCAATTAAAACCGCATTAGCAGATATTTCTGCACTTGCATCGGTGAATGATGTTTTTAAAATTGACATGAAGATTGAAAAAAACAATGAAACTGTAACAGAATATTTAGGTTGGGGCGGTGCATATACTCCTATTACTTTTACAGCAAGTTTTACAGATACTAGATCAGCAAATGCTAATGTAACATTAGATCCGGTTGAAATTGGTAGACTTAATGCAGTTACTATGACTGGTGCGGAAGACCCTAAAGAAATTTATATTTCTTATGAAGATTTAGAAGGTGCTATTGATGATTTTGTTGGTAAATGTTCATCATTAAGCAATGAAGCAGCAGCAAAAATTAAAGATACTTTAGGTGATTCTTCAAAAAAGAAAATAAAAGATGCTTTTGAAGCAAAAGCACCACATGAAGCAAAAAATAATGATATTCGTAAATTAGGAAAATTTATTAAAGATAATGCCAATGCTATTGGCGAAATTATGGTTTCTAAATATGATGAAAACCGTGTTTATGAAACTATGAATATTGAAAATAGCCTAGGTGAAAAGTTATGGCATCTAAATATTTACGATAATGTCATCTTTAACATGGCAAAACCATTAGTCGTTTATATTTCTGAATGGAGTTATAAACCATCAGAAGAACGCGATGGTAATGATCCTGTTTATTATGATTTTGAAATTACTTGTGCATTAGACCAAGTTTATTCTCGTGATACATGGAATAAAATTTTAGCAAGACCAGCACCAGTAATGAAACCGCCAATGAGCGATGTTTAACATAATATTTCTGTTAAATCAGTATCAGTTAATACATACTGTGTTTGTAATGATACATTAAAATCTACATATATTGGATTATTATTATATGTTGTATTTAATGATGGTTTAAATGACCATGATTTTAATAACCATTTTACTTTAGGTGACGATTTAATTAAACCATTAATATCAAGTTTTATTAATGGACAACCGCCTGTATCATTATCTTCCATGTTGCCAAGATTTTCAATAAATTCTTTTAAGTTATCTATGTTCTGTTTAACTTCTTTAGATGCTAGACTTCCTTGAAGTTTATTATTTTTTATAGAATTACCAATATCTCTAAATGAAATCTTTTCATTGCCAAGACTATTTTTTAAACTATTCATGATTCCAGCTAATTCTTCACCTTTATCATAAGCTTGATAAACAGATTGTGCTTGTGATGTTATAGTATCAGAAAGTCTAAAATATTGTGGTGTTGTTACAAAAACTAATAAACGAATAATATCATTAAATGCAGAGGTATTATAATAGTTATTTATCGGATATGCTCTGAATTTAAAAGATATACTTAATGGTTCAGCGGATTTAGGGAATTGTTGTGTCCAACCATCAGTTACTAACGGCGGTTTGTAAGTATTTCTTTGCTGTGCAAACATTTTCATCCACTTGTGCTGAGTAAACTTCTTAATCTTTTCATTAAGAACTGCAGCAGGTGAATCACCCCAAGTAGTAGAATATGAAATTTCAGGAATTTCATCAATGATTCCAGTAACAGCAGTTTTACCAGCAAGAAAGTTATTCATGCTTTCCACGTCTTCTTGACATGTAGTAACAGTAAGAGTAACAGTATGTGCTCTTGTGTAAGGAGAGTCGTTCAAATCTATAATATTTGAACCAGTTGGCTGATTATAATAACTAATTAATGCCATATATTAATCTTCTGCTTTACCTGCTGGAACAAATGATTCTTGGTCCTTAACAAACTTGAACCACTTATCTAATGTACTATTTATAGTATCAAGCGTTGTTTTAATTGCTGCACTCTGATCATCTTTCTGCATCTGAGAAACATACTGTGCAGAAATATTGGACTGTGTATTGTCAGCATTATTAATACTTGCAACAGTATTATTTTCTTTTAAGATAGTCATAACAGACTTTGCAACAGCCTTACTGAATGCGTCAGTTGTGGGATTCATCACTTCTGATGTGACCTTCTCTTTAATTTCGCCAACAGCAGTTTTAATATCAGTTAATATATTAGTTATTGGAGAAAGTGCTTGTTCAAATGCATTGACTGTTGAAGATGTCTTTGCTTTAGAAGTTTCAGAAGCCGTTTCTTTCTCTTCGTCTGGTGCACCACTAAATAACCACTTAATACCTTTAATAAGTGCTTTAATTAAACCTCCAAGAAGACCAACTACGATTGTTACAACAACGTCAGCTAGGAATTTTATAATTCCTATGATAGCATCATAAATCATACCACCAATCATAGCAAATACTTCTACAATCTTCTTAACTGCTTCTACAATCTTGTCACCAAAGAGGACGAATACAAGGATAATAAATCCGAGTAATAACAAGACTGCAGCAATGATTATAAGCCAACCACCGATAGAAACAGCAAGTTTAATACCTTCGAATACAAACTTTAATTTGTTCAATGCCATTTCAGCGATATGCTCGATGGTAGTACAAATTCTCTTGAATATACCGATAGAAACAACCATTGAGTGTTCAGAACTGGTAAATGTAATTCTTAAAATATGGAATGCAACTTCTAAGCCCCACTTAGCAATTAAGAACATGACCTTCATTACATGGAATACTGTAGTGAGTGTTGTTATTAATATTGCAGGACCTTTGAATAGCAAGAATGCAATTCCAGCATAGAATATTATTGTCTTTGTAACTTCTTCAATTTTTTCTTTTATCGGTTTTGCAAGTTTATTCCAGAATCCTTTAAAGAATGCAATACCTAAAATTATATAAGGTAGCAAGTGCATAAATACACCTGCAATTAAAGCGACAGGATTTAAAATACCTTTTAAAATCTTTCCCAAACCAGACATGAACTGTTTTCCATTAACTGGGAATTTTGGCATTGGTATTTTAGGGAATTTCTTCATATCAAAGATAAGCTGATTCTGATTTCCCTTTGGATTGAGTAAACGTTGTCTTGCATCTGCTTCTTGACGTTTCTTTTCATTTTCAACAAATGCTTTTGTTTGTTCAGTTTGTGCTTTTACCTGATCGCCACTTATTTGTCTAATTGTTTCCTGGTTATCAATAAATCCTTTTTCAACAGCTGTTTGTAAACCATTGAATGCAGAAGCTAAAATTGGGTCCATTGCACTAGCGACACCAGTTGTTCCTTCACCTACGAAAGCTTCTGCATTTTCTGATGGTGGAGTTAATGTCTCTGTTAATTGTGCATCTTGTGCAGCAGCTTCAGTTGAAACTGGTTTTTCAAAAAAATCTCGCATTATTCCAACAAGCTGATTAATAGAAGTATTAATATCAACAAGAGTTATTCTTATACTATCAAGGTTAATATTAGTGCTTCCTATTCCATGTCGACATGCAGATAAAACATAATCAATAGAGGTTAAGCTTCCAGAACCATTACCTTTAAGAGAACGCAATATTGCTATCTTTTCGTCCTCATCTTTAATATTTTTTTGCACCAATGCCTTATTTAACTCTGCCATATATACTATTTATAGTTTCTGATTTTTATAATAAAAAATCACTCCCAAAATAGGAGTGATTTATATTAAATTCTGAAATTTTTAGAAGTATTTGCCACCATCAAAATCAGTTTTTGGTTTTATGCCTTGTTTAGAGACTCTATAATAGTAGTCATAATCGCCTTCTTTATATTCTGCAGAATTAGAAGTATAGTTTCCTTCTTCATTGAATTGAGAATAATAGGCAGAATATGGAACATTATATTGGTCACGTAAAGTTTTATTACCAAAAGAGATTGTTTGGTCGTCATTATAACCGAAACCAGATAATGACATATATTCTTTTTCAACAAGCCATTCATTAGTGTATTCAACACCCCAAACTTCTGGATTAAAACCAGTTGTTATATCTTCTGGGTCTAAATACATTGGTTTATAACCAATAACATCACCTTTCTTGACATGTTGTTCATTTATAATACAGTCAGCAGATGCATAAATTGGGCGTGTGTGCAAGATTGGTTTATCTCCACTAACTGTTTCTGTAGCAGGAATCCAAATATTTGTTACTTTTGTAAGAAGCTTTGCATCTTCTTCATAAGTAGTCAATTCATCAGTTTCCCTATAATCATAAGTTGTTATGTATGCAGAAGTTTTTATTCCTTTATATTCATACGGGACAAATTCAGTCTTTGGATTACCGTTTAATACATAGGTTGGACCAACCTTAGTTTGATAAATCTTACTAAATTCATAAGGAGTAGTTAAAGAACCGTCTTTATTACCGAATGTTGCAGCATGATAAAGATAATCTCCTTTATTTAAAGTAATATAGGTATTAATCTTTTCAATAATCTGTGCATCTTTAATCGGCTTATAAAGGAATGCTTCCAAAGTAAATGTAAACGAAACCTTGATTTGTCTCCAGTCTTCTTCACCCATAGATTCACTTTGAATTTCCCAATTCATAGTGTCAAGTTTCATCTTGATACTTCTACGTTTATTGAAGAACCAGAATTCCTTGACATCAAAGAATGCTGCTGGCTGGAATCTTACAGCGATTTGTTCGACAATCTGTTCAGCATCTGTCATTTTTTCACAGTTTGCTTCCATTGAAACAGAAATATTATATGGAACCGGTTGGACATCAGACCAGAACTTATCTTGCTGGTCACATACCAAACCTGCTCTTTCCAAATCAGAATTATAGAATGCACGAGTTTCATAAATACCCTTTGCTCTTTCAGTAGCAAATTGCATAGAATCAAGTCTATAAGCAAGATTTGGTAAACTGATATAATATTTGTTACCAGATTCTTGTTCGGTTCTAAAGTCATGAGACTTGTTTCTTGGACCGAATTTAATAGGAACATTGATTGTTTTGACTGGTTCTCCAAACTTATTATAACGAATAACTTTCAATTCGTTAAAGAAATTTTCGAACCCGATGAACAGACTACGTATTGTGTCTGCATAGAAATAATTTTGTGGATAACCGAAATTAGGAGCTCCATCAGCAGTTCCTTTCCAATATCCATGTAAACTTGGGTCATACCCTTCTTGTGTATAATTTGCCATATTAGTATTTATAAACTATAAATATAGAAACATCTAATTAAAATAAGGTTTAGTAAAAATGTGGCAAAAAACTGCAGAACTTAGAGGTCATCTCGAAGAAATTGAGATTACCAAAGAACAAATGGACGAATATGTAAAATGTTCTAAGGACATTTTTTATTTTTCTAAATATTTTTATATTTTGAGCGACGAAGGTGAAATTCCTATTAAACTCAGAGAATACCAAGACAGAATTGTAAAAATGCTTGTTGCAAAGTATTATGACAAGAATAATGATATTAGAAATAACAGAATCATTATGATGGGTCGTCAGTGTGGTAAGACTACTATTGCAACTCTTTATATTCTTTGGTATGCATTATTTAACAATGACAAGACTATTGCTGTTCTTGCTAACAAGGAAGACCAAGCAAAAGAAATTATGCTTCGTATTCGTTCCGCTATTTTGAAACTTCCACTTTGGTTACAACAGGGAATTAATCCTGATAGAGGTGGTTGGTCAAAAGAAAGTATCGGTTTTGATAACGGAACTAAGATATTCTGCGCTGCTTCTGGTTCTTCTGCTATTAGAGGTAAATCCGTTGACTTGATGCTTGTCGACGAATTTGCGTTCTTGCCTGAAGAAGAAGCTAAAGACTTCATTAAGTCTGTTTTCCCTACCCAATCTGGTAGAAAGGATGCTATGATGATTCTTATTTCTACACCGCATGGTATGAATGAATTTTATAACATCTGGATGAAAGCTATTTCTGGTGCAAGTTCTTATGTTCCTGCTAAGATTCAATGGTATGAAATTCCTGGAAGAGATGAAGCTTGGAAGAAGAGAATGATTCGAGACTTCGGTATTCAGATGTTCCAACAGGAATATGCTTGTTTAACTGGAGAACATAAAATAACAGTTCGATCCGAAGAAGGAATCGAACTAACAGAACCGATTTCAAAACTATATGAACTTTGGATGGACGGTTTCTTAAGATAAAAATAAAATCACCTTTTTGAAGGTGATTTTTTATTATCGATTAAATGGATTTAATAATTTTGTATATTCATTTTTAGGATATTCTATTGATTTACCAGTAGGATAATCTTTATATTTCATAGTTGGTAAACAGTCAATCCTAGTTCTATTCATCTTTTCATTCCATTCTTCCAATGAACGGTGGTAGTAATGGAAGAGTTTAATATCAGAATCAGAAACTTTATATTTTACTTTCGTTCCATCAACTTTCGGATTAAATTCTGAATTATTTGGTAATATTATATTATAGTTATTAATAAAATGTGGATATGAAAATACTATATTAGAAATCTGTGTTTTAATTGCTGTATGAATAAATGGTTTTATACTAACAAGAACTTCCTTATAATAATCTTCACTAACATATTTGCATTCGTCAATCATCGAACTTTGTCTTGTTTCAGGAACACAAGAAGATTCATAAGAAATATTTACTCTTGGAACACCGAATTGATAAATATCATTATCATTTAAATGTTTTAAGTAGTCATTTATATTAGAATACTTTGTTTTATCAAACCATAAATATTCGTCATCATCACAGAAAAATTGATAAGTATATTTAATATTATTATTTGCAAATCTATTATAAAAATATTGCTGCATATTAAAAAATTTAGATGGCATTTCTATTACGCTAACTTTGTCATTTCCATTAAATTTTTCTTGAATATTACAACATGTTGTTCCATTATCTATAATAATAATATGGTTAAAACCACACCAATTTAAATAATGATCAACCCATGCATCTATATCACATTCTTTATATGCTTTTGTTACTAAAATAACTTCAGATGTTATTGGTGCATTTTTATCAAAATTTTTTACTTTATAGTAATTTCTATGTTTTCTATCTTTTTCTAAAAAATCAAGCATTTGTCACCTATTAAATTACACTTTGATACTGTTCAGCAAAAGTTCTGAAAATTTCAATATACATTTTAATTATATTAACTGTTTCCTTTGCACTAAACTGATTATTTTTAAATCCATCAGAGTCAATAAAATCTATCTTTAATTTGACTGTAGCATATACAGAACGCTGATTTACTGAATACCCTAGTATATCTATCCTGGAACCATTATCGACGTTCTGGCGCACGTATGGAGCGAAATATTTATTTAATTGCTTAATATAACTCTTGACATCTGTATTTATTTCATTACGCATTTCAAAGATTTTAATTTTTAAAACAGCAAAAGCTTCAGTTTTTGTAACTTCGACACCTTTAAGTGCACAATTATCAATATCGTGAACTAATAATAAAAGCTGATTTTTTAATAATATATTATCAGCCTTTTTCTTATCGACTTTTATAGTATTCTTTTTAAGCTGTTCAAGGCAATAATTTGTTGGGACCATTGCATTATAGCCTTCATTGTAAAAATTAACAACAGATTCCATCAGTTCTCTTGGCATTTTAATTATATTATAACCAAAAGTTCTGACATTTCTTACTATTTTATCATAATATTTTGAAAATTCATTATTTTGAGAATTTTCATTAAGTGAGATAGAAGAACGAATAAAATCAATGGGGTTAACGTCATTAATATAAGCTTCAAACATTTTTTCCATATTAAGCTTAACATCTTTATTGAGATGCTTAGCCTTTCTTTCCATAATTTTTTCGACTTCTTGTTTATAATCTAAAAATTCCATAAGTTTCGTGTCCCAATAGTAGTCTTTTATTATTTATAGTTTAGGGGTTTACAATTATTTTGAAAAATGTTATATTTAGATCAAACACTTAACAAAAAGGAAAAAACATCTATGAAAAAAATCTATTCAATCTTTATTATGTTGGCGTTTGCACTCTTTACGGGTTGTACGACAGTCGACGAAACTGAAAGAGCAGTTGTTCTTGAATTTGGTAAGTACAGCGAAACTTTCGGACCAGGATTGCACTTCTATAATGTGTTCACGAAGAGCATTGTTACGATTCCAGTCAAAAAACAGCTCGAAGCAAGCACATTCGAAGCAGGTTCTAAGGACCTTCAGCAAGTTGTTGTATCGTCAAACGTTAACTATCACGTAGATCCGCAAGCAGTTGGTAAGGTGTATTCGAATTATGGTGTAAATTATGTTCAGACTATTCTTCAGCCAAAGATTAAGGAGACAGTTACATCTATTACGCCGCAGTATGTTCCTGAAGAAATGTTGCAGAAGCGAGAAGAAATTAATATCAGAATGAAAAATGCATTGAAGGCAAAGCTTGATTCTGCAGATACACATATTATTATCGATGGTTTCACTGTAACTGGTTTCCAATTTACTAAAGCGTTTAATACAGCTATTGAAGAAAAGCAGGTTGCAGAACAGAATGCATTGAAGGAAAAGAACGTTCTTAAGCAGATTGAATATCAGAATGAACAGAAGGTCGCAAAGGCAAGAGCTGATTCTACTGAAATGGCAATTAAGATGGCAACTTTGAAGTCTCAGTCTGGAAAGGAATACTTGATGCTCAAGTGGATTGAAAAGTGGAATGGTCAGTTACCGAATATGATGCCTGGTGATAACAAGATTATCCCAATGATTAATGGACTTTAAAAACACCTAAAAATCTCCATATTTAGGGTCAAATCAAAAATACCAGTATTTTATACTGGTATTTTTTATCTTTTATTATTATTTCTATTATCTTTTGTTTTACTTAATCGCCATTTTAGAAAGTCTCTTACTTTCTGTAAAGCTGGATATTTAACGATTTGGTTTTCTGTAATATCATTCCAAATATCCATATAACCGTTATACCAACAGATAAACCACCAATAGTTTTGTGTCCCATATGCACGATATGAAATAATATCTGGACGACATTCATCCATTTTTCTTACAAACAGATAAGATTCTTTACCAAAGTCATATCCGTCCTGGAAGAAAGAACCTAAGTCATATTGGGCAATATTATCGACCAATTCTTTATTTAAAAAGTTTGTTCTACTAGTTATATTATCCATATTATTATTTATATCTGATAATTATTATATAAATTACGATATCTTTCCATTATTAAATGTTTTCCTTTAATATGGTCAAATAATCCGTCAGTTCTTTCATGTGCCTGATGCATAATTTCAATATCTTTTGAAATTCCAACATTTAGACCTGCATACATGGTGTCTATACCCATAGCTACATCTTCATAACCCCAACCTTTAGCAAATGTTTTACTGTCAAATAAGGCATTATCTATACCGTATTCTTTTTTCATAAATTCTATGTGTTTTAGTAATCCTGCTTTAGTTATACCGAAATTACATGACCAGCCAATCATACCAGTAAGCATTAAATCCATTTTTTCATCAAATGTTTTTGCATTATTCCATGCTTTTATTGCACCAGAAGTTATCCTAAGATCGTCATAATTTAATGGTCTTTTTTGCCAAAGTTCATCCATATTAGCTGTCAATAAATCGGATGCTGGGACTTTTATGTTATCGATTGATGTATGTCTTCTAGTTCCAAAAACTAAATCATATTTTTCTAATAATTTCTTATAATTTGCAATTACTTTTTTATTTGCTAACCAAGAATCGCCATCTATAAAAATTAATGCATCTGTTCTATTATTAAGAAAATATGATATTACAGAATTTCTATTAGTGCATCTTCCAGGATTTTTACTATTATCAATTATATAAACATTTTTATAAAAATTAACTGGCATTTTACCATCTGATAATACATATATCATTGTAGGTATTTCAGTTTGATTATATATTGAAAAAATAGCTTTACTTAAAGTTTCTTCTTGATTATGATTTGTTATTGCTATTGTTATATCCATGACATATTTATAAAAAGAAAACCGTCTTTATTCAAGACGGTTTATAATATTCTAATTTAAATTATTGAATTGACCATGTACTTGTTGAAGCATTCCAATGTAAATCGCCAGTTCCTAATGATGCAGTAGTTAAGAAGTCAAATAACTTACCAAGCGGAGTGCCAGGATCTGCTTTATAGGTTCTTGCAGAAACAGTACCATCAGCAGAAACAACCATTGCATTAGAACGTGTTGGAGTATCAAAATCATTAGTTGTATCATTATGATGACCATTACCAACAATGAATAATGCACCAGCAGTTACGTCAAAACCATCTCTATCATCAGTTCCAGGTAATGCTTCATTAAAACGACCAATAACAATCTGAGAATTAGCTGCAGAAAGTCCTTCACCGATTGCTACACCATTATAGCCATCAGCAGTATTATGATGTCCAATCAAGGTAGAGTTAGAACCAAACTTAACAAGGTTATACATGCCAAGAATGGTATTATTTTCAAATATATTATTAGTTTCATTAACTAATTGGTTATGACCACCAATAACATTACAGTCACTGAAGTTACTATTAATTATGTTATCAAGACCAATTATCTTGTTTCTATAAAGATTCTTACCATCAAGAACATCATTATTGTTACCAATTACATAGTTATCAGCAACCAATTTATTGATTAAAATATCATTATTAAAACCAATGTAAACGTTTCTTGCGATTGTATTTAAATTTTCATAATCAGTTTCACCAGAAACGGCATTAGAAGAAACTGTGTTATTGGAACCAAGAATTACTGTATCATATAATGCTGGTCTATTACCACTAATTACACTTGCTTCCTCTATAGTTTTACCAGCATATGAAATTGGAGTAATAAATTCATAGTTGTGATTACCAATAATAACTGAATTTTCTGCACCAGTAAGGTTATTGTTGAAACCAAAGATGTGAGTAGAAATAGTTGCGGAAAGTTCATTGTCAGTACCAATACTTACAACAGATTCGGAGTTTTTAATACCAGCTTTAACATTATTTACAGAATTTCTTTTCTCTGTTCTAACATCACCTTTTCTTACCTCTGGAGCCAAAATCATTAAGCTATTTTCTAAAGCCTCTCCTTGTGCTTTTACTCCAGGGTCTTCAGTATAGTAAGAAAATGACTGTAATGTAACTGTCCATTTATTTTCTCCATAAATTTTATTTTTAAATAAATAACCACTCTCAATATCAGATATATTAGTATATGGTGCTAATGTATTCCTAACATTAGTTAATACCGTATCAGCTTCCTCTTCAGTATCAAAGCCTATATAATTATCATCCTCATCTTTACTTTTATAGAAATAGAATGTCATTGAAATAAAGTCGCTAAGTGCTTTTTTACTTGCAATAGAAACAATTTCATGAGAATTATATATGTTACTATTGATTAAGACATTTGAATTATATGAATTATTTGACCAATAAGTTCCATTTGTATCTATGGTGTAAGATTGTAAATCTTCATCATCAACTGCATAAACAGAATCAAATAAGATATTATGACTAAAGTGTTGTTTTTGATTCTGTTCCCCGTGTGGGAATGAGTGTTTAGCGGTGTCATATTTAATATCAAAAATACTTTGGTATATTAAATTTTCATCAACAAAAGCACCTCCTCTAGCATTAGGTGTTAATCCACTATATCCAATGCTGACATAATTTCCAGTGACTGTATTGTATATTTTGTTATAGTCATACATGTATACACCAGATAGACCAAAACCATGACTTTCATTTTCTAAATATATGTCATTAAAATTAATAAACTCAGCATTTAAATCAACTCTCATACCATCATAATATCCGCCACTAGCAACAGGTTTATTCCATGGTCCCTTACTAAATCTAACAGAACCAAATCTCAAATTATTATGACACATGCACCACAAATCTTCAGCATTTACTGTTATACCACCGCCTTCAATCTTGTTAACGTTAATTAACTTATAATCTGAAGTTTTCTTAGTACCAGAGCAAACAAAATAACACTTATTAAATTCATTACGTGTAAAGATATTAGAACCATAAGTAGTATACTGATCAATCCATACATTACAATCTTTAAATACGGAGTCTGTAACCATAGTATCACCACCATAACGTTCAACTGTTGTTACAGCTGCATTATAAAGGATATTCTTTGTTTTATAGTATACAGCACGTCTATCTGGAACCAAATCATCTATTTCTGTATCAACATTACCAGATAATGTGATCAACTGAGAATCTGGACCATAAGCATAGTTTTGATGTCCATAAATATATGTTCCATTAGTATTAAGAATTACATTCTGTGTTCCATAAGCACTATTATTAACACCATAAATGTAGTTAAAACCACCATCAGCGATGTTATTAGTACCTATTGAAGTATCAAAATTTCGATAAGATTTGTTTGCGATACCTATTGCAATAGGATAGTTTGGTGTCATTTCACCATCTTTATTCCATCTTTGCTTTGTTGCAATAAAGCTTCCATCTATGGATGCACTGTTATGGGTACCAACAATAATTGGATTAAATGTATCGCTATAGTTATCAGAACCAACAACTAAACCTTGGGTAGGAACATCTGGTATTGTTTCATAAACTGGACTATATCGACCCCAGTAATCTTTTGTCATTCCTGTAACAACTCGAATATCATTAGTAGAATTTGTTGCAGAAATATCATTATTGTTACCATAAACAATAGAGTTTTTAACTTTATTATCGTTACCGATAACAATAACATCACCAAGAGCAGAATTACCGGAACCGATATAGTAATTATTATCGCCTTCTAAATATGTATCATTATCTTCAGACCAATTTTTCCAGCTATTACCAGCACCTTCAATGTCTTGTAATAATTCTATAATTTTATCATCACGATTCTTTAATGGTCCAATTGTATTCGCTTGTAACCAGTTACCGTCAGCAACGGTATTTCTATCCCAACTTGAAACTGGTAGTTCCTCATTAAATTCTTCTACAGTAGGTATATTAGATGCCATATTAAGTCCTTTTTTAATCTTATCTTATTTATAATATTTTCTGGACATTATAAAATATTATTTTAAAGAAATTTCAGAATTTATTTAAAATAAGTTTACAAAATTTTATAAACCTTTTATATTTGTTTCATATTTTTTACATTAAAGCCCTATTACTGGCTCGGAGCTCAATTCAATGAGTTGTCGGATAAGTTTAGGCTAGTTGGAATCATAGGTGTGGTTCCAGGTAAAAACTAATTCACCATCGACGTATTACTATAGCATGTAATACTTTAAGCCGCCATTGGTATTGAAAGATGTAGCTGGAGTACAGGATGACCGACCCATAAGCTTTCAAATAAATCCACTTAGTCGAAGACAGATGATCTTTTGCCTATTTTCCTAAATAGGCTTATTGTCTCTACAGATATTTGAACGTGTGTGTAGATAAGTTTAATATAAATAATATATGAATTTTAAAGATTATGTAAATAAACACTTAGATTTATTAAATGAGGTCAAAGGTATTGATTTAATCAATAATTTTAAAAAAGTATTCCCATTTTCTAAGGAAAGTAATCTTACAGTAAAGCATTTTAATATAAAAGGTGAAGATACTGATACATTAGAAGCTACTGGTACTGTTTCTTCAGAATCTGATCCAGGTAACTCATATGTTTGTATGGCAAAATTTCATAGAGAAAATAATGAATTACCATTTTCTTTACAAAATATGTGTAAAGTTTCTTGTAATTGTAATGCTTATAGATATAATTTAAGCCATCCAAATTCCAAGAATTCTTCTCAAGTAGAGCCAATTCCAGGATATGCAAGTATAGCTAACACAGTAAGAAACCCGGATAAAAATGTAGGTGTTTGCAAACATTTATATGCATTTCTGCACTTTTTATATGAAAAAGGAATTATAAGAAATAACTAGGAGATAAAAATGTATAAAAACAAGTATTTTACAAAGAATAACGAAATTGACGTTACAGAGATGCTTAACGCAATTCCTGCAAAGATGACTCTTGACGAAAAGACAGATTGGCTTGAAGCTTTTGATTGTCTTGACGAAGAGACACAGGATGAATTGGTAGGTGTTCGTAACATCATGTCTGAACGTCGTCATACACCAGTTGCTGATGATGAAGTTGAAGAAGATGCTGAATTTTCTGACGAAGCAGAAGATGAAGCTGAAGCTTATTTCATGCGTAAAGCAAATGAATTCGATAGAAAGAAATCGATGTCTCGATAATTAGAATAATTAGAAAAAAGTAACGTATTGTTTACATAGCAATACGTTTTTCTATATTTGTTTATTATGAATTATAATAATCCAAAATTAAGAATATTAAATATCACACACTATGACATGGACGGTTGTGGTGCTTCTATTGTCTTAAAGAATTTCTATGAAGATGTTATTGTAGTTCCTGTAACTTATAACACAGAATGGAAACTTCTTGATGACATTCGTCAATATGAAGGAAAGTATGATGCAATCATTTGCACAGACTTTTATCCTGCTCAGACAATCAATGATTTGAGAAAGTTGTCAACTACATTAGTTCTTGACCATCATGAATCAGTTGTCGATAAGAATAACGATACCGATATTATTATCAATACGTTATATTCTGGAACTAAGCTTGCCTATAAATTTGTCAGTAAATTCAAAGATGTTTCATATCTTGAAAAATTAGTCGATATTATTGATGATTATGACATGTTTAGATTAAAGATTCCAGCAAGTGTATATTTCAATAATCTTTTCTGGGAAATGGGTCATAAGTGGTTTATCAGACGTTTCATTACTGGAAATACTGTAATGTACCCAGAAGAAAAGAGATATTTTATCGATGCTAAGAAAGAATTTGATAAAATGTATGAAACTCTTGAAATTACAGATTTGGCTAGAAACGGTGTATTCTTTGAAACTGACCGATTCCATTATGAATGTATCGAAGCTCTCAAGAAAGACGGTTATAAGTGGTTTGCAATCAAGAATAAAGGTAATATTTCTGTTAGATGTGATGATATTGATTTAACTGAAATTTTCAAGAAACTTGGTCGTGGAGGTGGACATGCACATGCAGGTGGAGTTCCTCTCACTAAGACAGATAATGTTGCTGAATGGGTAAGAAAAATCGAGTATTTCATCGATGATTACTACATGAACATGATTGATGATTAATTAAAAAAGCTACCTTAATTGGTAGCTATTTTTATATAAAGATAATTATAAATAAAGATAGGTTAAGTATCGGGAAATACTTAACCTTTTACAAACATAATAAGTTGAGGTTATCATGTCTGATGAATTATTTATAAAAAAGCATTCTAAAAATAAAATTGTATATAAAGAACCAGTTTTAATAGATGATAATACAAATTTAGAACAATATATACAACAAAAACAAAAAATAAAATTTATTTGTAAAAATTGTAAAAAGGAAGAAATAAATTTATTACAATCATTTTTAAGACGTAAAAAGATAAATTTTGAAAATTTATTTTTATGTAAACAATGTAGTTATGAAAAAACATGTTTAGAAAAATATGGTGTTAAAAATACTGATTATATAAAAGATGGCGGCGAAAAACGTATAAAAATTTATCAAAAAGAACCAATAGAAATTTCTTATAATGAAGATTTAAATAAATTTAAAAAATCACAAAAATTAAAATTTATTTGTAAACAATGTAATAATGAATCTATACAATTAGCATCAACATTACGTAAAAATAATACATTTATTTGTTCAATATGTAATTTAAATAATACAATTTTGAAAAAATATAATGTTAAAAATATAATGCATGTACATGACTTTTTTATTAAAGGTTGTAAATTTTATTGTTATGATAATGTAATGTTTGATTCATCATGGGAATTAGCATATTATATTTGGTTAAAAGATAATAATATTAATTTTGAATATCAACCTAATATTTCTTTTGATTATGAATATAATAATAAAATTCATAAATATAAACCTGATTTTAAAGTAAATAATGAGATAATAGAAATAAAAGGTGATCAATTTATAAAAAATGGAAAAATGGTATGTCCATATAATCATGATAGAGATGAATTATTTAATGAAAAATATAAATGCATGTTAAAACACAATGTAAAAATATTAATGAATAAAGATATAAAACCAATTATTAAATATATAAAAGAAAAATATGGAAAAAATTATCTGAAAAACTTTATTGTAAACAAAAATTAGCTATATTTGAATATATAATTATGACAGATATTATTATAGAAAAAAATAATGAAAGTTATGTTCAATTACACTGTAATGAAGAAATAAACCATGAGATAAATAATTTATTTTCAGCATTTGCGGCCGGCTATCGTTTTAACCCCAGGTATGTCAATAGACTCTGGGATGGCCGGGTTCGTGTTTATTCTCCTATTACACAGTTGCTTCCAATAGGGTTAGTTTCTAACCTTATGAAGTGGTGTGATACTAAGAAATATACGTATAAAATGGATTTTTTCGATGATTTTACTGATGAAATTGATAAGGATGAATTAAGAGAAACTATCAATGGATATGTAAAAAAATTCGATGTAAGAGAATATCAGTTTAAGGCAGTTTATGAAGCATTAACCAATAAGAAAGGTATTTTGCTTTCTTGTACTGGTTCTGGTAAATCTTTGATGATTTATTGCATTTTCAGATATTTGCTTGAAAAGAAGAAATTGAAGCATTTATTGCTTATTGTTCCTAATACATCGCTCGTAGAACAGATGTATACCGACTTTATTGATTACGGTTGGGATAATATCGAAGATTCTGTTGAACTATTGTATTCTGGTAAGAAACCAACTTATAGATTACCAGTTTTGATTTCCACTTGGCAAAGTTTACAGACACAGGATAAGAGTTTCTTCGATAAATATAATGGTATTCTTGTTGATGAATGTGTAAATGAAAATACATTAATATTAACACCATCAGGTGAAAAACAGATTAAAGATATTAAACCAGGTGAATTAGTAATAACGTATAATGAAAAAAATAAAATATATGAACCTAATAAAGTCTTAGAAGTTCATCAAAATCATATTAGTAGCAGAAATAAAAAAATGTTACGATTAGAATTAGAAGACGGTAAAATATTAGAATTAACAGAAAATCATCCAGTTTTTACTACTAATAGAGGTTGGGTAAGAGCTGGAGAGTTAAATGAAAATGATGATATTGAAATTATAAATAATATAGAAACGAGTGAAGACGGTTCTAAAAAATAAGTTTTATTTTATAAATTGTAAAGGATATATCTGTTCTTCACTTTAGGATATATTCTTTACAATTTTTTTAAATAGGAGTGAAGACCTATGCCAAATAAAATATGTAAATATTGTAATACAGAATTTAATACGTGGCAAGCTAGAGTTGCACATGAAAATTTTTGTAAAGATAATCCAAATAAATTAGAAAGTTATTTAACTACATATAGAAAAGAACATTCAGCTTGGAATAAAGGATTAAAAGGAAAAAGTGGTGTTCATGGCTGGTGTTATGGAAAAAATAAAGATAATGATGAAAGATTAATGAAGTTATCTTTAGAAAGAATGGGTGATAATAATCCAAGTTCTTATAAAAATAGACCAGATAGAAGTTTAGATATTAAAAAACAATCAGAAACAATGAAAAGAAAAATTTTGGATGGAACCTTTACACCAAATACTGAAAATAGATTATGTCATAAATTATTTGTATATGATAATAAAAAATTTAGAAGTAGTTGGGAAGTTGTTTTTTATTATTTTCATAAAGATTTTGAGTATGAAACAAAAAGAATTAAATATACATTAAATAATAAAGAACATATTTATATATCAGATTTTTATGATCCTATAACAAATACAATTTATGAAATTAAACCTGATAGAATGATGTATAATATACAAAAAGAAAAATATGAAATAATTAAAAACGAATGTATAAATCAAGGATATAATTTTATTCATTGTGGTGATACTTGGAAAAATTCTATTATTTTAGAAAATACAGATATTAATGAAGAAATTATAAAAAAGTTTAATAATTAAATTATGAAAATTAAAAAAATTACAGAAATAGAAAAACCAGAAATTGTATATAATCTTTCAGTAGAAAATAATGAAAATTATATTGCAAATGGAATAGTAGTGCATAATTGTCAGCAGTCAAAAGCAAACGTTCTTTCTAAAATTTTGAAAGCTTCATTCAATGCAGAATATAAGATAGGAACTACTGGTACTTTACCTAAGGAATTATCTGACCAGTTGGTTATTAATTCTGTTATTGGTAACGTTATTTTCGAATTGAAATCCTCTCAGCTTATCGATGAAGGATATTTGGCTAAAATGTCTGTTGCTGGTATTTTCTTAAAATATCCAGATGAATTTATTGCAGAAAATAAGAATAGAACGTATCAAGAAGAAGTAAAGATGGTCGAAGAATATGAGAATAGAAATTCGGTTCTCAAGTTTATTATTGACCATTCGAAACCTACGGACAATATGCTCGTTTTATTGACGCATAAGGCACATTTACAGTCTACTATTGAATATTTAAAGAAGTTATATCCTGATAGAAATGTAAGTGAAATTAGTGGTGATATTAAGACTAAGACTAGAGAAAATATTAGAACTGGAATTGAAAATGAAGAAGGTTCGATAATTGTTGCTACTTATAAAACTATGGCAGCAGGTGTCAATATTCCGAAATTACACAGTGTCGTTCTTTATTCTAATAGTAAATCCAGAATCCAAGTTTTACAGTCTATTGGTAGAGGATTGAGACTTCATAAGACTAAAAATAAGGTCATTATTTACGATATTATTGACGATTTAAGTTATAAAACAAGAACTGGAAAAACCAAGAAAAATTATTGTATGCAACATTACGATGAAAGATTGGAGTTCTATAAAGAACAGAATTTCCCGGTAATTACGATAAATCGCAACATTTAAATATAAATATCATACACACAAACGTATAAACAAAAGTGAGGAATAAAAAATGAACTATCTATATATTGGCATTCTATCAATTGCCGCAATAATAATTGGCTTGGGTATCAAGCTTGCAATCACAAAAGCAAACATTAAGAAAAAGAAGGAACTTGCAGCAAAACGTAAGGAACTTCTTGCAAAGCGTGACCATGAAATCATGGAAGACACAGCTAAGATTCTTGAAAAGTTCCCGCCTGCAAATGGTCCAGATCCTATTAAGGAACCAGACTATGATAACCAGTATACTTCTGAAAATTCAGAACCGTTGGTTATTGCAGAAAAGGATGAACTTACTGAACTTTCTGAAAAGCTTGATGAAGTCGATACTCATGGTAATGTTATTTCAGCTGCAACCGATAAACTTGGAATCATCGCATCTAAGCCAATTCCGGTTGAAGGTGTTATTGATGAAGAATCCTTGAAGACAATCGGTGAAGCAGTCGCAGCACTTGAACCTAAGAAGACTAGAAAGAAGACAACTAAGAAGGCTACAAAGAAGCCTGCCAAGAAACCAGCTAAGAAAGCAACTCCTAAGAAGGCAGTTAAGCCAGTAAAGGCTAAGGATATTGGTATTACAGTTGTTGAAGAACCAGTCAAGCCAAAACGTAAATACACTAAGAAAGCAAAGGTAACTGAATAAATTTAATAAATAGAGGACAGGCATTCTTTTGATCTCATGCTTGATAAAAATTGGCGTTTTTATCTAACTCTATTATAAATATTATAAATGAACGCCAATTCATTTAAAAATTAGGAGATCAAAAATGTTAGAATGTAAAATTTGTAACAATAATTATAAAAATTATATTGCATTAGCTAAGCATATTAGAATTACTCATAATATTTCTTCACAAGAATATTATGATTTATTTTTTAAACAAGAAAATGATGGTAAATGTGAAATTTGTGGTAAATTAACAAAATTTAGAAGATTATCTAATGGATATAATAAATTTTGTTCAAATAAATGTGCTGGACAATCTGAATTAATAAAAGAAAAAATAAAAGAAACTTGTTTAAAAAAATACGGAACTGATAATTATTCTAAAACGAATGAATATTTAGTAAAACGAAAAGAAACATCATTAGAAAAATATGGTTTAGAAGATTATTCTAAAACGAATGAATTTAAAGAAAGATTAAAAACTACATGTTTAGAAAAATATGGAGTTACTAGTTATACAAAAACAGATGAATGTAAAGAAAAAATAAAAGAAACTTCAATTAAAAAATATAATGCAAATCATTACTCAGAATCTATAGAATATAGTAAAAAACGTAAATCTGCTACAAGTAAAAAATATGAAAAAATATTAAATGATAAAAAATTAGGAAAAATAAATTTACATAATAAATATTTTGTAAATTATCATTGTAATATATGTAATAATGATTGTATAATTAATTTTAATACATTTAGAGCAAGATTATTATACTGTAATACAAATCCTTGTTTAATATGTAATCCATTAGAAAAACAATATTCGGAAAAAGAAAAAGAAATATTAAAATATATAAAATCCTTTTATATAGAAGATATTATTGAAAATGATAAAAATGTACTTAATGGATTAGAATTAGATATTTATATACCTAAATTAAAAATAGGAATAGAATTTGATGGAACATATTGGCATGCAGATAAACGTTTTTACAAAAAAGATGATAAAATAAATTTTAAGTATACTGCTGAAGAAATATGGAAACATGATGCATATAAAGATTATTTATGTGAAAATAAAAATATAAAATTAATTCGTATAAAAGAGTATGATTATGATATAAATAAAAATGAAATATTTAAAAAATTAAGAAATATTATAGATGAGGTTAATAAATGAGTGAAATAAATGAAATGCAATGTCCTATATGTAATAAAATATTTACTAATGGTAGACAACGTGCTAGTCATTTTTGGAATTTACATAAAATTAAATACTCTGAATATGTAGCAGGTAATTCTGCAATTAATAACGTTATTGATGAAATGAATAAGCCAGATGTTGCAGTTCAGCAACCACAGGTTATTCAAGAATCTAAGACAACAAAGCCTGCAGAAGCATTGTTCCAGCCAGCTCAGATTACCGAAGCTAAGGAATTTGTCAATGAAGCTCCAGCAGCAATTATTGACAGAGAACTTATGAAGGAAGCTGAACGTAAGGACACAGATTTTGTTCAGACTGTCAGAAATCCGTATAAGGATTTGTATAATGATGGTGGTCAGGTTCTTAATGAATGGCTTTAAAAATTAAATAAAAAATACAAATAAATGTTTCCAAACGTAAAAATTTGGAAACATTTTTCTATATTTACTTATATAAATAAACTAGTTGATAATAATAAAATGATGAAGATTGGGCGTGGATTTTTATCAATTATCAATGGAAAGCGCATGACGATGAATAATAAGGAAAATAAATATGGCAAATAAATTACTTGCGAAGATGAAGAAGGATAAGGCTTTTGTAGATTTGTTAACTACAGAAAAGAAGCCGATTGAATGGTTAAGCACCAACTGTATCTCAGTAAACTTATTGCTTTCTGGTAAAATCAGAGGCGGTATTAAGAAAGGCTCAATTAGTATGATTGCAGCAGGTTCTGGCTGGGGTAAATCTATGATTGGTTATGCGGTTCTCAAGTCCGCTCAGGATTCTGGTATGAACTGCTTTATTATCGACACAGAAAACAGTGTCAACTATGAATTGCTTACAAAACTTGGTATTGATATGAAGGAAGTTGGTGTTTTCGGTCCGACAAACCTTATTCCAGCAATTAAGCAATTTATTATTAAGCTGGCTGATGGTCAGACTTTAGAAGAAAGACGTAATACCTTTATTTTGTTTGACTCTTGGGGTCCACTTGTTACCCAACAGTCTGTTGATAAAGGTGCAGAAGGTAGTTCCGCCGCTGATATGGGTAGCACTCCAAGATTCAAGAATGAACTTGCTAACCATTTACTTGGTGCTGGTTTTACTACTCTTGTTATGAACCACGTCTATGCTTCTCTCGAAATGTATGGTGATCCGTATAAGATTCCAGGTGGTATGAGACTTATCTTTAATGCTGATTCCATTATGCTTGGTTCTAGTGCTAAGAAAGAAAAGGACAAGGAAAAGAACATTCTCGGTAAGATTATTACTGCAGGTGTTGCAAAGGGTCGTTCTGCTAAGGAATTCGTTAAGACACAATATCTTATCTTGCATGCTGGTGGTATTTCTCCATATTACGGTTTGCTTGATGAAGCCATGGAATCTGGTTGTGTCTTCAAGCCGAAGCCAGGATATTATGCTAGAACTGATTATGATGTCGATAAGGAAACTGGCGAAGTCATTAAGCAGTGGAGAGAAACAGAACTTTATTGTGCACAATTCTGGATTCCATTATACAAGGATGAAAAGTTCAGACATTATGTAGAAAATAAGTTCGCATTCGAAGATCAGGTTCTTATTTCTTCTAACCAGGACGTCATGAAGATGCTTAATGGTGAACAGGAAATCGTCGATGATGCTCCAGAAATTATTGATTCTGAAGAGTATGAAGACGAAGAATAAGAAAAAATCTAAATAAAAATTAAAGGTAACTGTCACAAGTTACCTTTTTTCTATATTTGCATAAAAATGATTACGATTATCCTGGTATATATAAGGATAAAGGTAAAAAATGACTGATATTGAATTTGAACAAATAATTATTAAGACAATTTATGCAAATCCCGAAGTTTCTGGTAAGATAATTCCAGAACTTGATACTGGTTGGTTCACAAATGTTGACCACAAATACATCGTTAATGCCATTTTGGAATATAATTCTAAGTTTTCTGCAGTTCCTAATGCGATTGAAGTTAAAAGACTTTTGTCTGACCAGAGAACAGTAGATGAATTCGAAAAGTGTATGTCTATTAACGATGAAGACGTTAATACTCCATATATTCTTGATGAAATTCAGAATTTCATTAGAAAACGTTTAGGTAGACAAGTATGTATGGATTATAACGAATATTGTTCTACAGGTAAGTCTAAAGGCAGTTTTGCTGATGAAATGGCTTATGCTGAAACATTTACGTTTGATACTAAGGTTGGTTTCTCATTCTTCGAAGAACCAGAAGTAATCTTTAATGACATTATTACGAATGAAAGATTATATCCTACTGGTTGTAGAGCAATTGATGAAATGATTGGTGGTGGTTTACATCCTAAGTCTATTTCTTTGATTATGGCTCCTACCAACGTTGGTAAAACTTTGTTTATGTGTTCTATTGCATCTGCATTATTACTTGCAGGTTTGAGAGTTCTTTATGTTTCATTCGAAGACTCTGAAGTTAAGATTGGTCAGAGAATTATGCAGAATTTGTTTGATATTAACCAAACAGAACTTAGAGCTTTGTCTAAGGATGCATATAAGAAGCTTTGGATGAAGAATACACAACAGATTGGTCATAATAAGCTTGTTATTAAGGAATATTCAGAAGGTTGTATTAATGCACTTGCATTGAAGGCATTGATTAGAGAACTTAGAGACAAGCGTGGTTTCGTTCCTGATGTATTGATTGTTGACTATATCGGATGTATGATTCCTAATGGACGACCAAATGCAAATGAAAATGATAACTCCAAGTTAAGAGAAATTTGTGCACAGGTTAGAAGTATCGGTATGGAAATGGATATTCCGGTTCTTTCTGCAGCACAGTCTAACAGAGGTGGTTATGGTAAGGGTGAAATTGGACTTGATGATGCAGCTGACTCTTTCGGCCAGACAATGAAGGCAGACGTTATCTTTGGTGTTACACAGTCTCCAGAACTTAAGGAAGGAAGTATGTATTTGGTCAAGCTTTTGAAGACCAGATATGGTCAACCAAAGTGTCCGTTAGCTACGATTGGTGTCGATATTGGTAAGCAACGTATTTTTGACTTGAAGACATTTAATAATGCTGCAGTTCCAACACAAGGTGCCAATATATTTAATCAACCACAAGAGCAACAGTCTGTTTCTGCTTCTAATATTGAAGTAACGCAGAATAATTTAAACACTTTTGAATTTTAATGAAGGTAACTTATGATAAACGTATCAGACTTATCAGTAAACGAGGAAGTAACAGAATCTGAGAGTAAAGATTCTTTTTACAAGCGACTTAAAGCCGCTGGTATAGACTTTGATGACATCGATTCTGATTCCAGATTACCTAAATATATGATTAAGGTAATCAAGAATGAACCCAAGGAATATAATAAGTTCAATAATGTTCTTTATAAGCTTAATAAGGATAAGATTGTTACTATTGTCGATTCTATGGCCTATTTGGTCGAGGATTGGTTTGAACCAAATATCTTGATTAAGTGTTTAGACGAAATGAACTATTATTCCCTTATGAATGGGTTAAAAAAGAAGTATTTAGTAGATAGAAGTTCATCTGATTTAGAAAATTTCTTTGTCTAATATGGTTGATAAATATCAAATTTATATGCTGTATAAAACCGTTAAGAAGATGTGGAATGCAAAACGGTTCAATACAGCAGTTTTTAACGATTTTTTTGATGATACTTTAGAGAACTATCTTATTTCTCAGTATATACATGAAAGTCCTAGAGTAGAATATATGGCAAATTATGGAATTAAGCTCGTAAATGAGATTAATTGCGGTTTAATCGATGTTGAACATTGGTTAATGTATGTCATGATGAAGTGTCTTTGTGACAAAAAATGTCCCGAAATGCCCGAAATAAATTCTATAAATAAATTAAAGGACAATATGATTTTCAAAAAACGTCCTATTATAGATTCTCAAATCAAGCTTATTCAGAGTTTAATTGCTGAGAAAGGTTCTGGTTTGAATGAATTTATGGACACAAGATTCTCTTTGTATGATCTGGACGCGAATCAAGAAAATCAAGCCTACAAAATGTATAGTATAAGCCAGTTGGATCCTGAGTTTTACATCCAGGGTTTTAAGGCAGGGAAGTTTAAAATAGATATGGACAAGATTAAGAGTATTGATTACAAAAGATTTATAATGTTTACAAAGATGATATTAAAATTAAATCAAGAAATATCAGATAAAAATGTAAACTGATAGAAACGTAAAATTATGTTTCTATATTTAGAGCGTCAATTGAATGGTCAATTGGGATAAAAACAAAAGGATAAAATAAATTATGCCAATAAAGAGAAATAACTTGAACGCACTTTATAGTGCAATGGATAACCTTAACATCGGTAAGAAAGACAACAAGCAGAAGTCATACGAAATCGAAGGCTTATTTAAGCCGAAGATGGGTGCTGACGGTAAGTTTACTGTTGTTCTTAGATTCCTTCCAGCACACCCGGATGAAGAAATCCCTTGGGTAGAAAACCGTTCTCATATGTTCCAGCTTTCTAATGGTGCATGGTTCGGTTGTGACTGTGCTAAGAAGTGGAATGAACCATGTCCGATTTGCGATTATAACGCAAAGATTTGGAATAAGTATGGTAGAACCGATGAAGCTCGTTCCCGTGTAAAGGATAAGTGGAAGCCAAAGTTCTATTCTAACGTTTATATCGTTAAGAATCCGAACGCTCCAGAAACCGAAGGTCGTGTTTATCGTCTTGAATATGGTCGTGCAATCATGAAGATGATTCAGGATGCAATGGCTGATAAGGATGATGCCGAACTTGGTGTAATTCCAGGTATCAATCCGTTCTCCTGGTGGGGTCCGAACGATAAGGCAGTTCTTGCAGGTGAAGATAAGGCAGGTGCAAACTTTGTTTGGGAAGGTGTTAAGGGTTCTAACGGTCCTAACTACTCTAGCTCGCACTTTAGCAATCCTCGTAGAATGTGCAAACTTGGTCAGGATGGTAAGCTCGTCGAAATGACTGATGCAGAACTTGATGTCGTTGAATCTCAGCTCTTCACATTGAAGGATATTGAAAAGCAGAAGGATCAGCTCCGTTCTTACGAAGACATCCTTAAGTTCTACAAGACCAAGAGTGGTGAAGATTTGTTTGCAGAATTTGAAGATGGAACAGATTATACTGCAACTGTTAATACAGGTAAGACTGTAGAAGCTGATGATGACGATATGTTTGAAGCAGCACCAAGGAAGACAGCAGAAGTTCCAATGGAAAAGGAAGTTCCTACTGAACCGCTTTTCGAACCAGAATTTGAAGCAACAAAGCCAACAACTTCTAGTGTCGAAGCAGCGGAAGATGAAGAAGACTTCTTTGCAAGACTTGCAAACGGTTAAATTTTAGTTCTCCGAAATAAAAAATGTAAAACATAAGATGTAAAAGTCTTATGTTTTATTTTAGGATTTTATTATGACAAAAAAGACAGATACAAAACCAAAGAAAGTTGATTTACAGAGAGCCAAGGATATTGCAGAAGTAATTGGTGCACTTTCACAGTTTACACCAAGATTCGATACTGAAAATATTCCGCTCTTTTCAAGAAGATTTCTTCTCAAGAATTTACTTGGATTTACAGAAGAAGAATTAGAAGAAAATGACATTCTCATTAATGATGAATCTAATGCAATTCTTAAGTCATTAGAATATATGAGAGGTCCAGCAAATCAGGAAACTCCTGAAGTTGTAACAAAAACAAAAACTAAAAAACCAACAACAAAGGTAAATTAAAATGATTGATACAAATAGCATGTATGGTAATGTTCAAGAAGAACAGGATTCATTCGTTCAACTTCAGAAGCAACTTAAGCAGAAGGTTGAAGGACAAAAGTTAACAGCAGAAGAAATTAAAATTCCTGATGTAGATGAAAATTATCCAACTAATGCTTTACAAGTAATGTTTGATATGCAAGAATCTTTGCAAAATATGCTTGGAAAGAAACGTGGAACTTTGACTCCAGATTCTAAAGAAAATTTATTTATTAAGTCTGGTATGTCAATTTATCATTTAGGTAGTGTTGTAACCGAATTATTTGAACTTGATGAACAAATGCAAAAAGATAATTATGAAATTACAGATTTATCAAGATTTGAATTAACAGATGCTGTTCATTTCTTAATGAATACATTACTTTATATAAATTTAAAACCACGTCAAACTCTTGAATTTTATTATGATAAAGCAGTAGAAGATTATAAGACTGGAACAGTTGGTGAAACTAGTATTAAATATCTTATTGGTGATTATATTATTGCATTTGGTCAGATTATGCAACAGCTACCATATAAAGCATGGAAAACTTATGAATCTTTTGAACCAAAAGTTCCATACACTGTTCTTTATGATATGGTTGATACATTAATGATTAAGTTTATTAAACTTTATGTGGCATTAGGTATGAAACCAGAAGATATTTGGAAGTTTTATTATGAAAAAAACAGAGAAAACTTCAAGAGACAGCAAAAAAATGGTCGTTACGAAAAATAAATAAAAATGATAAGGACAGGTGAAACCTCTAGTTCACTTGGGAAAGGCGGCAACCTTTCCCTTACTTATTTCATAAATATTATAGTTATGATGCCCATAACTATATTTTTATACTAGAGGTTTAATATGTTACAATGTAAAATATGTAACCAGGAATTTAATTCATATACTGGCTTAGCAGGACATATCAATTTAAAGCATCATATTTCATCAAAAGAATATTATATTAAATATTTAAAACAAAATGATGAAGGTATTTGTCCTATTTGTGGAAAAGAAACAAAATGGTTTTCATTACGAAAAGGTTTTAGAAAACATTGTTCAAAATCTTGTTCATCTGCAGATCCTAATGTTTATAAAATAAAGACAGAAACTGAATTTAAAAATACAGGTTATTATAATCAAATGGAAAATCCAATTCATCATAAAAAGATGATCGAATTATCAAAGTTAAAAGAAAATCAAGAAAAACGAATACAATCTTGTAAAGATAACAACGGCTATGGAACAGGATTTCAAATAAAATCTGTTAAAGAAAAAGCAGAAAAAACAATCATAGATAAATATGGTGTTGATAATGTTTTTAAATTACCAGAAATTCATCAAATAGCAAATAAAACTAAAGAAGAAAAATATAATAATAAAAATTATAATAATAGAGAAAAAGCAAAAGAAACATATTATAATAAAACTGGATATTATATACCATTACAAAATCCTGAAGTTAAATCAAAAGTTAAAAAATTGTATACATTTAATAATATAAAATTTGATTCTAGTTGGGAATTAGCATATTATATTTGGTTAAGTGATAATAATATTAATTTTAAATACCAACCAAATATGCCACTTGAATATAAAGTTAATAATTTGATAAAATATTATTATCCAGATTTTTTAGTAAATAATCAATTTTATGAAATTAAGGGTAATCAATTTTTTAATGAAAATAATCAATTAATTAACCCATTTAATAATACATTAGATATTGAAAAATATCAATGTATGATAGATAATAATGTAAAAATATTAAGAGAAAAAGATATAATTCCAATATTAGATTATATAGAAATAAAATATGGTAAAAGCTATTTAAAACAGTTTAAAACTAATTAAATTCTGACATTTTTATAAGAAGAGAAGATTTCATATCTTCTCTTTTTATTATAAATAATGTATGGCAGTTAATGAAGATAAAAGATTATCAGATTATGAACTAAAGACTTTGAGAGATCTTCAACAGTCTAGCAATACAGCATATGTTCCAGCATTTACTGAAACCGAAAACTATAAATTTGATTCTAAAGAATTGAATGGTCAAGTTTTACAGGCTGGAACTAATGTAACTATTGATAATAATAATGTAATTCGTTCTACTGATACAAAATTGAAAAGTAGTGATAATATTACCGTAACCCAAGATAATAAATTAGTATATACTGGTCCACAAGGAGAAGGAATAGATCTTGAAGAAGATAGTACAAATTTAACGATTTCAAGACAAAATGATGGTAAATATAAAGTAAATCTTAATCTTAACTACGGTTCAGAAGTATCACAGGTTCATAACGGTGCGACAACTTATAATTGTACTTCTACATATTTTACTTCTTCAGATGGCGGTAAATCAATAAAAGGTAATTTTGCAGGATTTGTAAATAATGCTATAACATTTGGTAGAGAACCAAGTGAAGGTAATGTTCCAAACAATCGTCTTAATTTAGTTTTTAGCGAAGATATTTCTTTGCAATATTGGACTGATAGTTCAACAGATAGATGGATTTTAGCTACTCCAGATGATGTATTATCATTTAAAAAAGTAGACGGAACATATCCACCTTATGCAAGTCGTATTCATGGCGATTATTATTCTCAGCTTATTTTTAATATGCCAAATATTGCTGCATTAACTATGCATACATGGTGGATTCAACATGTAACTCATAGAGAGAATGTTTTTGTTCAAGTTAATATGGGTGAAAAAATGCATGCATTATATATTTTTAATGGTAATGGTGATGATAATGAAGGTGCAAATTTTTATTTCTATCATAATGGATTAGTATATAAAAAAGAAAATGTAAGTAAAGGACATTTCGTTGTTATTGGTAATATAGTTAACGGGAAATTATATACTGATTTATCTGGAGATGGAATTGTAAATGGTGAAGGACAGACTCATTCATTGCCTTTTACAGTAAACAATGGTAGTAGTGGTTCTGATGATTGGATGATTTGCACGGTTCAAAGATTTTATTGTATGCATGAAATAATTAATAATAAACATAATTATTATTTTATTGAATCTATGTATTAATGAGGATTTATGGGAAAAATTAAAAGAAAGAAATTGTCATCATTTGAAACTAAAACACTATCTGAATTAAAAGAAATGAATGATAGTGGTAATAGTGTTTATATCCCATATATTCAACCTACTTACAATAACTATAAGCATGAAATTTCAGAATGTGCAGAAAAATTAACTGCGGGCGAGAATGTTCAGATAACTAATGAAGGAAGAGTAAACGCTACTGATACCCGTTATATTCCTGGCGATAATATTGAAATCGCTGCTGATGGAAAAGTGTCTTATGTAGGTGATGCTCCACAAACCTATAAAGCAGGAAGAGGATTAAGACTAACAAATAATACTAATATTTTAGCATTAAACCTAGAAACGGATGGGGGACCAACGTTTACATCGAGTTATGGTTCAAAATTAAATCCAGCTACGTTTAAAAATAATTACACATTAGAATTAGCTGGAAATGCAATGGATTCACTTTTTGTTCATGTTGCAGATAGTGATAGAACTGGCGGCTATAAAGTAATATGTTTAGATAATGATGGAATTACATTAAGAATTGCTTTAGATAGTACTGATACTAAAAAATATTATTGCACAAATGGTACTAGTCGTGGTTGGTATCAATCCTCACAACAACCGACAGGATATACAAAAATAAGAACATCTGATTATACTCATATTGCTGTTGATGTAGGAAATATTGTACTATTATCAATGTCTGCTTTATTTTTACAAAGTCATAATAATAAAGAAACAATTATTAATATGGTAAATAGAACAAATTATAAAGAACCTGAGTTAATAATTGAAAATGATACGTCATATAATGCTGATGCATTTATATATGAACAAGGTTTATTATCAGGGGCTACTATAAGTTCAAATGCATCATCTACAAATTATGGAATTGTTGCAAAAATTAAAAGAACACAAAACCAAGGTTCAACGGGTTATACTGAGCAATTGATATCGGATTTTATTCCTAGTTATTATATTAGAAATGATGGCGCGCAACGTGCTGCATTACCACCATTTTGTGGAAACGTTTTATCAATGGTAGATGATGGTAATTATACTGGCTTATTTTCTACACTTAGATTTATTCCAGCAGTTTATATAGATTCAACAAATTCAAAAACAACTATATCACTGGTATCAACGGAGTATTAAATTATGGCAGGATGGAAAAAAAATACTAAAAATGAATTAGTAAAATTAAATAATTATAGTAAAACTGATATTACGAATGCCGAGATACCAGTTGTTATTCCAGATGCAGGTAAAAATGCAAGATTTAAAGTTACTGATTTAGCACCTGTATATAAAGATGATGAAGATAATTGTCTTAAAATCGAAAATGGTGTTATTTCTAAAACAGATACAAAATATCAGTCAGGTGATGATGTTATAAAAGTTAATACTGTTGGTAATGAAAATATTATTAGTTGTGATGGTTTTGGTGGTAAAAAATATGTTGCAGGAGCAACAATCCAAGTAACTGAAAATACTAACACTAATACTACAACATTTTCAACGCTTAAATCCACATCCGATAAATTGATGGGTAATATCCAAACATATCAAAAACATCAACCTACTTACAGAAAAAATAGTAAAACAGAATTTTCTGGTTTTGCTAATTTATATGGTGTTATTGGAGACCCATGGTGGTCAGAATCAACACCAAATTCATATACAACAATTGCTAGAATTGCTAACGGCAGAATTCATTGTTATAATAGCCAAATACAAGAAAAAACATATTATATAAATGGTGATACTTCATCAGATGGATTATATAAATTTAATCAATATGCAATACATATGGCACGTGTTGGTGGTATATACGTAGATTATGCTTTTTTAACAAATCATTTTAATCGTGAATTATATATTTCAAGAACATATACCGCATTTGATGCTAATCAAGGAACAAATTATGGTTGTAAATTTTTTATAACAGAAAATTCTGGAAGTAGTCGTAGACTTAGAGTTATAATTTATTCATGCGGTTATATTTGTGAAGGTTATTCAACTTCAAATAATCCAGAAATTTGTTTACAAGATATTTGTTATTGGAACTGGGCTAATGGTCAAAATGGAACTAATTTTAATTATATATTAAGACCAATAGGTTCTGGATATCATTTAAGAGATTATGGTTATAATGCAGTTGCTGTTAAAATAGATAATGACGGTGGTGCACATTCTTTTATTAGTGATGGGTCATGGTGCGCTGATAAATATTATGATTCAAATAATATACCATGTACAATAATGAATGATGTATGGTCAGAATGGGACTGGTCATGGACATATAATCAAACTACGGGTTGGGTACCTCAAATAATACCAGGAACAGGTATATCATATAACGCACCAAAAACTATAACGCAATATTCTAATTTTTATAAAAGTACAGACCCTCGTTATAATTATTGGGAAACAGCAAATAAAATTAGAACAAAATATTGTTATAATACAGATATTGCAACAATAATGTACAGATCTCCTGATAATGCAAATTATGGTAAATATTCACGATTTTTACATGAAGGTGAAGTTCATAGAAATTTTAATGAAGTATGTCCAATCTCATATGATGAATATTTTTCTAGTTTTAAATTTATGGTTAATGGATTTGGCGTAACAACAGTAAATGGTGTAGATTATGATACTGTTTATTTAGTTGATATGAGAAACTAATGAATATAGTAGTAATTAATAAAAATCAAGAAGATAAAATTAATTTAATTGAAGACAAGATACATGAGTTTAATCATGTATTTTGTTTTGATAGGTATAAACCAGATACAACAGTTCCAGCTGTTTATAATACAGAAGGAACCGGATTCTTGGCAGGTAAATGTAGAGACATCGGTGCAGCATATTTTGATTATAAAGGAGATTTCTTATTTCTTGATGGTGATAAAGTTCCAGAAGGTGATTTGAATATTATTCCTGAAATCGGTGCAGACTGTGTTTTACTCGGTGTTGGTAAAAATGATCATCGCCGATTTATGCAGCAAGAAAATATAACGAAAGAATATAATTGGGATGAAGGTTTCGATTGTAAAAATCCATTAAATTTTGTATATAGTTGTGGTATTTATCTTTCTCAGAAAGCAGTAGATTTAATGAGAGAAATAAATGGTGGTAGGATATTTCACCCTTGTTTTGATGGAACTTGGGGCGATGAAGACCGTTGGATTGGCGATGTTTTAGGTTTTTATAAAATTCCGATTTTTTATACCACAAAAGTAACTCTATCTGGACATATTACTTCTACTAGAGATGACCCAATGTCGGAAAAAGCACAGAATTTACATATAAACATGATAAAACGAATTCATTTGAGACAGGAAAAGTTGGGATTACAGTTCTAATTTTTTATAAATAATATAAAATTATTAAGGAGAGAAAATGAATTTAAGCGAATCTTTAAAACTTTTGGGCAATTGTGGTTATACAATTAAAAGAGCAAAATTAAATGAAATGTCTCGTGCCTCTGACCGTGTTCTTGGTCATGATACTGCAGAAAACTTGCTTTATATGCTTGCTGACTGGAAGAAACAGTATGACAGAACTGGTAAACGTGCTACATTAGGTCAGTTTGTTAAATTTACAACTGAAAATGGTATCAGCTGGGATTTAGTTAGTGGCCTTGGATTACCAGGTTTACCAAGAACTGAACCACCTACTCGTTCTTCTAAGACACTTAACTTAGAAGCAATGATTAGTGTTCTTGAAGACGAACTTGGACAGGATGTTAGCGACGTTCGTAACCGTGTTGACTTAGGCAAGGATGATTATGATAAATTAATCGACACATTCTGGGATTATTATGAAAAGAATCGTGATGGTGAAGATGTTTCTGCAATTGTTGATTCTGAAAATTTCCAAGCTCTTATTAGATTGTTTGCTGAAGAACCAGAAACTGCACAGGAAGTCTTTGGTAGAAATTATGACAAGGCTAATAGCAAGTTACAGAGATTCATTAATCCTGATTCCCCAGCAGCTTTGATTGGTGAATTCTGGGATTGGTATTATGCTAAGAAGGCTGGTCGTGACATTGACTTCGATCCAGAAAAGGCAGAAAAGATTGCTGACTTGCTTGAAACACCGAATGCTAAGGATGAAATTTTCGGAGGTAACGGTTCTTACTATACAGTTCTTAAAACAATTAGTAACATCGTTGGTAGACAGCTTGGTCAGAGAGATGCAGACTTCGATTACGATTCTTTGAATGGTGATTTGAGCCTCTAATATATCGTTTCAGACAACATTAAATAAAAAGGGTTGACGGCAGTCACCCTTTTTGCTATATTTAGGAAAAACTTACAAGGAGATATAAAATGATAGTAATCGCTTGGACGATTGTTGGTTTAACTGCACTTTTCATTATCTGTAGCTGCATAAAGAGTTGCGTCAGAATGGCAACAATGGAACGCTTTAAAAACGTTCCCATTCAGACACCTACCTTAGTAGCAGATAAGAATAAGATTATTCAGACATTATTTGATGATGATGTTGAAAAGTTTTTCAAATATAAAGGTATAACATTCTGGTATTATAAGGATTCAAAGGATTACTTTGAAAAGCAGAGTTTTAGTGTTGCTGATGTAAAGAATAAGATTGCACAGAAGTATGATGAACTTAAAGAAGAACATCCAGAAATTACAGACTTTTTTGTTTCCATGACGAAAAAAAATAATTATTTAACATGGGAATTTGATCCAATTGACTTAAACTCTTATGTTCCACCAAAGTCAACTAAGGATATTTGTATCGATGAGCTTAACAAATTAATAGAAAACAATAAAATAAAGGAAAAACATGACATCTAATATTATCGTCCCAATACTTATCGGAATTGCAGTAATTACTTTAAGTATTCTCTTTTTTGCGTCTTATATCAAAGCCGCACCAGATGAAGTTAAAATCATCTCTGGTTTCCGACAACTAAGGACAATTATCGGACATTCAGGATTTAGAATTCCGTTCCTTGAGCAAGTCGATACATTAAGCTTAAAGCTTATTCCAATCGATGTTAAGACATCTGGTATTCCAACGTCAGATTATATTAATATCGCAGTTGATGCGGTCGTTCAGGTCAAAATTTCTGATGAAACTGCTGATATTAAGGTTGCTGCACAGAACTTCTTAAATAAGAATCCAGATGAAATTAAGAAGATGATTACTGAAGTTCTCGAAGCAAACATGAGAGAGATTGTTGGTCAGATGGAACTTATTAAGCTTGTTAATGACAGACAGCAGGTTTCTAAGAAGGTTCTTGAAAACGCTTCTCCAGACTTAAAGAAACTCGGTATTGTTATTCAAACATTTAATATTCAGAACTTCTCTGATACGGCAAAGGTTATTGAAAACCTTGGTGTTGATAAGGCAGTTGCAATTCAGAAAGCAGCAGCAATTTCTAGGGCTAATGCAGAAAGAGACGTTAAGATTGCTCAGGCAGAAGCAGCTAAGGAAGCAAATGACGCACAGGTTGCATCTAATCTCGAAATCGCTCAGAAGCAAAACGACTTAGAAGTTAAGAAAGCTGACCTTAAGAGAATTTCTGATTCTAAGAAGGCTGAAGCTGATGCTGCTTATGAAATTCAGAAGCAAGAACAGCAAAAGACTATTAACATCGCAGCAGCTGCAGCTGAAGTTGCAAAGCAGGAAAAGCAGATTGAAATTCGTGAAAGAATGGTAGCTGTTAGACAGAAGGAACTCGAAGCAGAAATTCAGAAGAAGGCTGAAGCAGAAAAACAGGCACAAATTCAGAAGTCTGACGCTGACCTTTATAGACAACAGAAGGAAGCTGAAGCAGCACTTTTCACACAGAAGCAACAGGCTGAAGCTATCAAGGCTAAGGCTGAAGCTGATAAGCAAAAAGCATTCGCTGAAGCTGCAGCAACTAAGGCTAAGGGTGAAGCAGAAGCTGATGCTGTAAAGGCTAAAGGTCTTGCAGAAGCAGCGGCACTTGATCAGAAGGCTGAAGCTATGAAGAAGTATGGTGATGCAGCAAGACAGGAAATGCAGCTCAGAACTATCGAAAAGTATTTCGAACAGTTACCAGCTATTGCAAGTGCCGTTGCAAAACCGATAGAAAAGATTGGCAATATCAATATGTATGGTGAAAGTGGCACAGCTAAGCTCACTGGTGATATTACCAAGACACTTACACAAGTTTCTAGTGGTTTGACTGATTCTCTTGGTATTGACCTTAAGACTGTTCTCGGTTCTATGTTCGGTGCACATCTTGCTGGACTCGAAAAGAAACCGTCGCAGGTCCCTGCCGAAGTTGCAAAAAACGATCCAGCAGTTCCAGCTACCCCAGCTCAGGCTACTCCAGTAGAATCTCCGGTTCAAATGTCTGAATCTGATATTGAACAGGCAGCAGCAGCATTTCTTAGAAAACGTAAGCACTAATAAGAAATAGTTTAAATAAAAAGATCAGACTTATGTCTGGTCTTTTTGTTGTATTTTAAAAAATTAAAATATTTTTACATTTAATAAATAAGAAAATAGAAAAATACTATATTTGTTATTGAATATGAGAACAATCCAGACAATACAAAATCAATATGATAATATCATGAAGCCATTAGTATGGTCGGATAAAGTTGCAAAGAATTTTTTGAATTGTATAAAAAATCCAATTGTAGTAGAAAAGAAAGACATGATACCGCAATGGAAAATTTGTACGGTTAGCGACACTAAAAGACGAACTGAAAGTATTGGTTCTACTGATGTTTTAATTTTAGATTATGATGATCCGAATTATAGCATAAAGGAATTTGAAGATAGTTTTAGAGAATATTTCTATGTATTACATACTTCACATTCTTATGATGGAACAAACCAGAAGTTCAGAGTATTTTTGTTTCTTGATAAAGAATATGATATAAATAGAATGTTTTATAAATGTTTTAATCAAGCATTTAGTCCATATCATTTTCTTGTAAATTATTTTCCACATGCAGATAAGGCATCATTCGTTAGAGCACAGTTCTTTAAGGTTCCTTGTGTAAAATATAAAGGAGCACCTTATTATTACAGTTGTCATAACGGTAAGTTATTTGACCCTGCTAGTGCAATCGGGTTTGAATTTAGAATGGCTTATGAATATTGTGTAGAGAAACAAGAAGAACATCTTAAGCAACTTGAAAAACGAGCAAAATGGTATCGTAAGATGCATGGTTCAATCGATTTAACGAATGCAAAACAATATATAAATGAAAAGATTGAAACATGTGAAGCTGGTGGTAGACATATGCAGATTTTAGGTCTGGCATGTTGGTTTAAGAAGATTGGCGGAACGTTTAAAGAATTTGAGGAAATAATGCCATCATGGGCTGATAAAGGTTTCCATAAACAGATGGAACATATTAGACATGAATGGGATAGATTTAGGTAAGTATGAAAGACGTATATCAACAATTATGGGAAGCATTCAGTGATATATATTTCGAAGAAGTTCCGCACAAATATACAGATAGTTACGGAACGAAATATACATCAGTTACTACATTTGTCAGTCAACTTGAAGTAGAAAAAGACTGGGACTTAATTGCAGAAAAAGCAATCAAAAAGAAAGACAGTCAATATAAGGGAATGACTGTAGAACAAGTAAGAGCAGCTTGGAAAGCTTCAGGTGACTATGCTTGTCAGTTAGGAACTTATGTTCATAGTGTTATGGAACTTGGTTGGCAAAATAAGGAATTCTATCCTGATGAGAATGTTCTTGCAAAATATCCTGGAATGAAGGAAGATTTTGAATATAGAAAGCAAAGATGTAAGAAAGCTTTGTCTATTTTGAAAGAACGTTATATTCCTATCAAGAATGAAACAATTGTTTATGATCGTGACTGGCAGTTATGTGGAACGATTGACTTTCTCTGTTATAATAAGCATAAGAAATGTGTTTCGATCCTTGACTGGAAGACAAACAAGAAATGGGATTTCAATAATAGGTATCAAAAACTCAAAGCTCCGTTCGATATGATGGATGATTGTAATATTAACCATTATGAGTTACAGTTAAATACTTATAAGGCAATTTTAGAGAAACATACGGATATTAAAGTTGGTGAAATGTTATTGGTTCAAATTCCAAATAAAGAAAAGGAATTAATCGAAACGCATCAATGTAAGGATTGGCAAAAAGTTTTAGTTCCGTATTTAGACAGTTTACACAAAAAATAAATTATATATAAAAAACAATATAAAGGTGAAAAATGAAAGTATCAGAAGTACAGATTACAAATTTCCAGCTCCAGCAACTTTTTGAGGAATTTAATACCCGTTTGACTGTAGATGGTATTAATGCTAAGTATTCTTGGTTCATGTACAAGAATAGCGAAGCAATGGCTCCATTGTATACTCAGTTGATGAGTGAACTTTATGATGAACGTAAGGAACCAGATTTTCCGGCTATGTTCTCTGAAGGTCAGCTTCTTATCGAAAAGTATCGTGACCGTGATGCTGAAGGCAAGGAAATTAACGATAAGGCTGGTAATGCTCAGTTTACTCAGCATAGAGAAGAATATGTCAAAGAATATCAGGCTTTGAGAGAAAAGTATAAGGAATTATTCGAAAAGATTGACAAGAAACAGGAAGTAAACCGTGAAATTTATATGAAAAATGTAAGTTTTATGGCAACTCAGTTGGAATTGTCAGAATTCCCGAATAATACGAAGCCATATATTATCGGTCTTCTCGGCTATTAATTTGAAATAACATTTAAAAAGAAACCGCTTTTAACAAGCGGTTTTTTATTATAAATAATGTAAGATGATAACTAATAAAACTGTATTTAATATTAATCGTGTAGCAATACCATTCTCTAAGAAAGAATTAGAATCGGTAATCAATCAGAATGTAGTAAATGGGTATATTTCTACTACATATAATAATTTAATACAAACTTTGGAAGATATTTCCCGTTCTAAGGAATATCCAGTTGTATTGAATCCGAATGAAATTTTTACTTCATCTAATAACCCGTTAATTAGAAATGATGTTTTGATTAGGGTTGAAGGTTTACAATCCTATGGTGAATTCATTAATAATGTAATAAGAGATAGCGAAGATGGTTATTGGACTGATTTTATGACTTATTCTGAATTATTCAAGGATGAAATCAAGAAAGTCAAAATGCTTGCTTATAAGAAGTTTTTGTGGAATTATCATAATATTGATGAATGGTTTACGTCTAAGAATATCGGTTTGATTGACGATGATAAAAATATGTTGGTTAGTGATTTCCAGACATTTAAAGAAAGAGTTTTAATGACAGATGACTATGAAACTTTTATTGATTCTTGTAAAACAGAAGATATTTCTAATGCTATAAAGTATATCATCAAGAAAGGTTGTGAAGTTTTACAGAAATATAAGGTTGAATTAAATAATCATATTGCGATTGATAATAAAAGACAGACAAATATAATTTTGAAGAATCCAATTATTACAAAGATATTCTTACAATCTTCTGCTGCATCTCGTTGCAAGAAAGACTGGCCAAGAATTAAGTTTACTACATTGGATAAGAAATCATTTGACACTATTGGTATTTGGGAAGTTTAATTATGTCATTTAAAAAATCAGAAACTATTACAAAGGAAGGCGGATATAGAAAGTTTGATTCCGTCGAGGAAATGCAATCAGCTACCAACTGGTTTTTTAAATATATTACTTATAATGATGGAACTACTGAAGAGTGGACTCCAGGACATTTACCAAATAAAAATAAGAATGATTATCCACCTCCACTCGGAGAAGTAACTGGAACAATCTTCTTAGATTCTTCTCCCGGTATCATTTACATGACCAGTATTATTGGTGATATTATCATCGATACGAAAGGTCCTGAATTTGTTTCTGAAGATGTTCAGTATGTAGTTATTGATTCTAACAGAAAGTGTAGCTTTACAATTAATTCTGATACATTAATTGACGTTTGTCAATTAACAATAACATGTGGTGATGACGTTCTTTACAAATGCGCTAGAAATGAATCAGAACATATAATTTCTGAAAGTATTTCTAAACTATCTTATAATAAGACAGGAAATACTTATGTTTTGTCTTTTACATTAGATAAAAACTATTCAGTTGATAACCTTAATGAAAATCAGCTTACGATTGCAGTCTGGGATATTGCAGCAAATAAAACTGAATATACAACAGATGGAAAATGGGATTATATAACACTTGATGATGATGAGAAGATTCAGCATCTTATTATTGATTTTATTGATATTTATCCAAAAAATATGATTGTTTCAAAAAATATTGAAGGAAAAGTATTAGTTAGGGTTACTAATCCAAATAAGTTTTTATGGGCTTATCAGCCGACAGTAAATTTATTTAATGATAGTATTGGTGTTATTGATGAATCAACATTAACATATTATGCAGATCAGGGAGTATTAACCTTTTATATTACACATATTAATAAGAAAGGAAATATCAATGTTGAAGCATGGATTGATGTTGATAATAATGAAATTAAAGAATTTGTAAAGAATGCAACTTATGCTGATGCTACATTAGGACCATTTATATTTGCTGATGAAGGTCGTAAGTATAAATTTAATTCTTATACTCCTGAATATCTTACTGATGAAATATATAAGGCATTTGTAAAATTTACAGAAGATTTCTTGAATACTTCGCAGGAAAGTTTGTCTACTGGAAATGCTGTAAGTACACTTGAAAAAATTGCTAGAATAAATAATTTTAATGACCCATTCAGAACAGAAACTCCTTTGCTTAGTGAATATGTAAAGCAGTTTAATATTGAAGTAAATCCAAATTTAAATGAATATGTATATTTCTTGGATGCGGCAAGAACTATAAAGGACAAGGAAACTGATGGAAATTAACGATTTACCACAACAATATAAAGACGAGGCATATAGACTTCTTCGTTCTATCTATAAGTTTATTCCTTATTATAACCAGATTAAAGGAACGTATCTTGGTATACAATTTATTTTAAATACCATGGGTTTATGTGCATCGATTGTCGAGCTTTGGGCAGCACCTAATAATATTACGAACTTTTCTGAAAATGCAGAATATTATAGAGAAGATGAAATTCATGCAGTTCGTAGATTTACTGAAGATGTCGCAATGCATGCAGGAGTTAAGGATTATTATTTAACATCTACATTTGATGTTGATTTGACTTCACAAGCTGGCATTACATTTAAAGAATTTAACGGTATGGCTAAGACTATAATTACCATTATTAATGAAGTTCGTCCAGTTACAAGATGTTTAAGAAAGTTATATTATTTATTACTTATTAATACGAATATACATTTTGATTATCTTTTTCAAAACCAGAAATCTCCTAAGTTGAAATACGGTAATCCAGGAGCACTTGGTGAAAATCCATATGGTTTAGAATTTAGAAGATTCGATTATTTGTGGTATTGTTATAGAGATATTCCATTTGATAAATGTGAATATAATAAAAATTTAAAACAATTATCAAGAATATATTTACCTTATGATGCATTAGGTGCTAGATTTACTCCAAATGGGGATGATTATATAATCGATAGCACTTATACAATGATTAATACTTATTTTAATCTAAATAAGTTAAATGTAAAGTTAAGAAAATCACAGGTAGAAAAATTTAGATTTAAGATTTTTATAAGACGTAAAGATAGAATTTTTGATATTCGTTCTACTCCTATATTAGAAGGAAAACTCGGAACTGATATTACTATTAACCTTGATAAAAATGGTATTTACATAAATTTATTAAATGCTGGTTTACAATCTGCATTAAATTTGGATGAGTTATTTTCTGATTTACGTCCATTACCAAATCCATCAGGACCTAAAGGACAACTTAAAAATTATGATTTATTCATTGCGACTAATTTTATTATTGTCTTAGGAACTAATTACTTATTCCAAGATAAGGATATTTATGATTGGTCGCAGAATGCAGAAATTAACTTCTTATTAGACGAATACTGTGGATTAATTCCAGAAAGATCGAGCTATGGTAGTGGTGTTCATCTTGCTTCTCAGCATAATGATGTATTGGTTGGTGAAGATATGTCTGAAGATGATAGTAGAAGCCCATCTGATAGTATTGTTTATAATGGTAAGGATGTAGTTTACGAAAATAATTATCTTGTTTATTAAAGATAAATAATAAAAAGGAATTTTTATGGCAAAATTAGAATTAACAGAAGGTACTGGAATAACATTACAAGAAGTCACAGACACCGATAATAAAAAATTAATTATTTCATCATATTTTGGTGTATATACTTGTGTTGATACAATTGATGTACCACAAAATATAGAAGATTATAATATGATAGCTATCGCTCTTCCGTATCATACGACACGTGGAGGTGGTGCTAATTATACATATTATATATTAACACAAGCAGGTTCAGAAAGCAGTCAAACTAGTGGATCATCAGTAGTAACAAAAACAAGAACATATACAAATATAATAGGTTCTGGAACAATTACTGCAACAAAAGTTGGAGATGCTGATTGGACATGGACAATAACAGAATAATTTTATAATAAAATCATAATAAAAAGGGTTGACAAAAGTCAGCTCTTTTTCTATATTTGTTTAGAATTGATTAGAAAACTATAAATATATAGAATTTTTAATAAGAAGGTAATAAAAATGAAAAAGATAATCGGAATATTACTATTTTTAGCTGCATTCGTTTTTTCTGCAGACTATAAGCCGTTTAACTTTGAATCTATCCCACAAGATTCTGCAAGTCAACAGGATCAATTTGATTATATGCTTCAATATAAGTTATATGGTCATGATTTTATCAAAATGGGAAACGATGTTCGTATTCCAGACAAGTCAGGTTGGAATGGTACTGTAGGTAATATTACTTCTAATGCAAGATTGACTTTGGGCGGTCCGATTCTTGCAAATGGCAGTATTTCTATGGGAGATGGTCCAAATAATATTACTGGACCAGTTCGCTCAGTCGATTTTGATCTTGGAAATGTAAATGGTTCTAAGATTGCAAGCCCTGTTTGCTTAAGTGGAACTGCAAATACTAATGCATTATCTGCGATTGAAGATCATAAGACTTATTCTTTTGATACAGACATTTGTAAGGACAGCGTTCCTGCTGCACCTACAAATCTTTATATGCCGATTGTTGATTGGGATAATCTTGGTGCTGATGTTAAGTTGAATGATATTGTTTTAAGTGGCAATGATGCTGCAGATACTATTTTTGTTCCTAAGGGCGAAGGTGCATATAAGATTTTAATTGACAAGATTCAGTTTGGTCTTGGTGGAACTAATGCAAGCCATTTATATGTTAAGATGCAAGATGGCGGTAGATTGACACAGATTTTCGTAAAGAATTTTATTTATGGAAACCATGCTACAATTCAGGTTGTTTATGATACTGACAGTGGAAGCGTAGTATTGAATCAGGACCAATATCGTGGTAACTTGATGTTCTATTCTAATAATGTTATTAGTTTTGATAATATGGACTATGCTCCTATTCAAGGTTCATTTATTTCTACTGATTCAATTTTCTTAGGAAGAAATGTTAATATTTCTGGTCAGTTATTGACTAATAAGCTTGAAATTGGAAATGATATTGATGGTAAAAACTTCAGATTTGTTAAATTCGACCCTGATACAATCGATGTTAAGCTTGATAAGTATGGTGGTTTGAGAGAAAATGATTCTACTGTTATTATTCCTATTGAATTAAGCGATACTGCTACTATTGCTGTATATTTTAGATATTGTTTTGATTTGAAAGATGGTGTAACTGTTGAAGACTTCATTATTCCACCTACATTCCCTGTTTGTGGCACTGATCAGCCAAAAGAAGTATCTATTCCTATCGGTTCAAAGACTCCAAGTGATCCAATTAAGGTAAATGTTAAAGTCGATACATTGACAGAAAATGAATATCTTGTAATTAAGATTGACAGTATTTCTGGTGCTATTCTTCCTGATGGTAAGACCGAAGGTGAATTAAAAATTAAAATTATTGATGCTCCAGTAGGTCATGTTGAATTTGATACTACAAAGACATATAAGTTCGAGGAAACCAAACTTGGTGAAGTAGATGTAATCAAGATTTTAAATGGAACTGAAAATACTCGTTTCCATCTTGATAGCGCATATACTGATAGATATGAATTGGATAGCTTGACTGGTAAGTTGACACTTATTGGTGAATCATTAGATTATGAAAAGGCTGCAATCGATGTTATTAAGGTTACATTGACTGACACTGGCAATGTAAGTGTAACTCGTAATATCCCTATTTCTGTAATCGACGTTAATGAAGCACCTACTATTGATGATATAACTACTAATCTTCCAGAAAATCTTATTCATCCATTTATGGTTGAGAAGTTGGTTGCAAAAGATCCAGATACTAAGACAGCATTTACTCAAAATGTTTTCAGTATGCTTGAAGGTGATACAAGTTTATTCAGAGTAGATTCTGATGGTGAAATTTGGGCTAAGAAGACATTTGATTATGAAACAGATCAAAAGACCTATACTTTGAAGGTTTTGGTCCAGGATAAGACTAATCCAGCATTGAAGGATAGTGCTATTGTTACTGTTAATATTACAAACAGCAATGATGGTCCTAAGTTCGATACTCATGATACTACATTCCATGTAAAAGAAAATGAACCATTTAAGGATAGTGTAAAGGCTACTGACCAGGATGGTGATAAGATTACTTATTCTATCGTTGGAACTGTTCCTTTCAAAATTGATTCTAATGGCGTAATCACTTCTACCAGAACATTTGACTACGAAAAAGAAACAGGATTTACATTTAAGGTCGTTGCTGATGATGGTAAAGCAAAAGATACAATGACTGTAAATATTATAGTAGACAATGTAAATGAGCCTGTTCATACCAAAGATACAACTTTTGTTGTAGATGAAGGTAAAACCGGTGAAATCGGTAAAGTCAAAGGAGAAGATGAGGATGGAAAGCCTGTTAAATTTTCTTGCGATGATAGTGTGCATTACAGCATCGATATTAATACTGGTGTTCTTAGACTGGTAGACCCATTTGATTATGAAGTTACTAAGTCTGATACAGTTAAGGTATTTGTAACTGATGGAGTATTTACTGATACTGCCATAGTTGTTGTTAATGTCAATAATGTAAATGAACCGCCTGTATTACAGCCGAATGACTCTCTTACAGTTCCTGAAAATTGCAAGAGCTGTATTGTTGGTATCATTACTGCTGTTGATCCGGATAGCGATAAGGTAATTTACGAAGTTAAGGAACCAGGCTTTACAATCGATTCTAATGGAGTATTAAAGCTTACTGATCCTCTTGATTATGAGAAAACTCCAGAAGTTAAGATTACTGTTATTGCAAAGGATTCTAGTGGTGCAGCTGATACTGCTACCTATGTAATCAAGGTAACTGATATTAATGAACCAGTCCATGTTCAAGATACAACTTGTTCTGTAAAGGAAAACTATACTGGAAAGGTTTGTAAGATTGATGCTTGGGATGAAGATAAGACTACTCCGAAGTATACAATTACCGATACTACAAATTATTCTATAGATTCTACAGGAACAATTACTATCAAGACTCCTATCGATTATGAAAAGAAGACAAAGGACACAGTTACTGTTATTGTAACAGATGGCGAATTTTCAGATACGGCACAGGTAATTATCAGAGTTCTCGATGAACCTGAAGATGTAAAGATTACCGAATGGGATCATAATCCACCGCCTGATACAGTAAAGACTAATGACCCTGATCATGAATATAAGTGGACAATTTGTGAAGGCGATTCTTGCATTACACATTATGATAATCCACGTATTCATAAGGACACAACGATTAAGGTTTGCAATGACAAGAAGACTGTTTGCGATTCTATTGTAGTATTGTTCAATGATGCACCTCCAGTAGTTACTTTAACCAATGCAAAGTCTACTGATGCCTTGATTGACTATATTACTATCGAAGAGCAGAAGGATGATAAGATTTATGTCAATAAGAAAGATAATGAATTGAAAGTTACTGTTCGTGATACTGTTCATAAGACAGAAAAGACTTTCCCGATTGATGTAAAGCTTGATACTGTTCATGTTTCTTCTAAGAATGTTGTTGAATACAATTACTTGATTGATGAAAGCGTTGCCAAGGTTACACCTATCGGTAATGGTCTTTATGAAGTCAAGGAAGTTGTAAAGGTCGACGGTAGAAATGTTACATTGACTAAGATTGTCGATAAGAAGATGAATCCGGTTGATACGATTCAGACTGTAACATATACAGTTAAGCAAGATGGTAAGGAATTAACTATTACTTATAAGACTGACAATTTAACAGGTCAGAGAATCGGCGATTATCAGGTTTCTTATAAGATTGATTCTTGCACAACAGTTTCTTATTACTTAGGTGACAATAAAAAGATTACTAAGAATGAAGAAGGTAATATTGCCTATACAGTAAGCTATGAATATACCGATGATTATGGTAATAAGGCTACTTCTAAGGTAGATATTATTTTCGATGATATTCCGCCAGTAGTAGAGATTCTTACACCTTATGAAATGGAAAAGTTCAATACTAATGCTATTCCAGTTGAATGGACTGTTAATGGTGTAAAACAAGATACTTTGACATTACAGCGTCTTGAAAAGGGAATTAATTCTGTAATTCGTAGATATGTTGATAAGGCTGGAAACGTTGCAGCTGATACGATTATGGTATTCATGAATGAAGCAAAGGATATTGACATTACACTTGTTCATCCTGTAACAATGGTTGATCAGGACAAAGTTGATAGCTTCTATTCGGAAGGTAATAAATACGATCCTAAAAAGCCTTACACAGTTACTACTTTGAAAGGTGATGATAAACCTGACCCAGTAGGTATTGGATTTAAGATTGATGTTGCTTTGCCTTCTGTATCACCAACTGGAAATGTATCTACATTATCAGATATAATAAAAAATGATAAAATACCTGTTGATGATAAAGGTAATGTAGTTGGAGCATCTAATCTTAGCATACCAGTAGAAGAATATATAAATGAAAATTGTACTGATGATTTTAGACAAGATTATAATAAAAATGGAACTAATATACCATTATACAATGTTAAATACAATTTACATTTATGGATATATACTTCAAATGCTAATTATGTAAATGATTTTGAAATTAACTATGATATAGATTCTAAAACTGAAGCAAATGAAGCTAGTATAGCGAATTTTGTAATAGATTGGATTCCTGAAAAAGATGGTAATGTTAAAGCTAAAAATCAACATTCACTTGGAACTGGAGCATATTTAGTTAAATTGTATAGTAAATCAACTGCTATATATAGATGTGGCTTTAAAAACCAAAAAGCTGGTGATAAGATTACCAAAAAAGAATATAATCTTAAATCATTTGGCTATAAAAGACCTAACAAATAAGGACAGGTAGCCCTCGTACTACTTGGGATAGAGTTGCAGCTCTATCCCTAACTTTTTGGATAATTTTTATAAAAGTTCAGTTTTGTAAACATAATTTTACATATTTTTTACATAAAATTGGTTTACAAGAATAAGTTTATTTATTATATTTTAACTAACAATTAAACAAATCAACTAAAAAGAGGTATTAAATTATGAAGAAACTTTTGATTTTGATTCTATGTTTGGTTTCTTTGTGTTTTGCTGATAAAATTTTAACTACTACTGTTGGAAAATTAAATCCTACATCAAAAGTAATTGGTGGTTATGAAGAAACGCATGGGGTAAAAGTTACTTGGAACTTATCTAAAGGTAGAATTACCACAAAGGGAAATTCTTTAGATTCAGCTGAAGAATTTATGATTCGTATTTGGGATAAAAACAACCAAAGAATTGATGCTTATGCTTCGGAAATTTTTATTAATAAAGACTTGACTGGTGACGAATATAAAGTTTATGGAAATGATTTGAATGATGCTAAATTCTTAGATTTGGTGTTTTTTAATGATAAGTTCAATCCAACAAAGTCAACTTTTGTATGTACTGATGACCATACGGTTCCATTTGAATTAGAAAATGGTAGTGTTGTTTGTGCCAATCCAGATACAACATTTAAAAATAAAACTATTATAATTTATAATGATGAAAACAATAATAATGATTATTTGATTAGAGAAGTAAAAACTTGTAAGATTAAAGAAAAATGTGATGGTTTTAAATCATATAATCTTAATACATCTGAATTTGAATGTCATACAAATTATTATAAACAAACAACAGAAAAGAAATGTATTCCTGAAAAGAAATGTAAGAAATACGAGAAATTAGATGAATATGATTACTGTGTTAGTCCTGATTCTGGGTATATTTGGTTAAATAATGATAAGAATGATTTAAGTCAAAGACCTGCTTGTAAAGCAGAAAATGAACGATATAATGAAAACACTAATCAATGTGAATACAAGATTGAAAATTCTCATTGGGTTGGAAAATCTTTAGAATATGAATGTAATGAAGGTTATGTTTCTATTAATGGTCTTTGTGAAGAAAAAGTTTCTTGTAATGGAGATGAAAGATACAATGAAGAAAATAATAGTTGTGTTTCTAAACCCGAAAATTCTCACTGGAATCAAGATAACGATATAATTTGGATTTGCGACAACGGTTATGTAGAAAGATATGGAAGTTGCGAAGTTAAAAGAGTTTGTAATGAAAACCAAAAATATGTTGAAACAGATAATTGGTGTGTAAATCCACCAGCTAATGGCTATTGGAATTATAGAGGTGATGTTGTATGTAATGAAGGTTATGTAAAAGTTGGTTTATTGTGTGAACAGAAAGCCGAATGTGAACATTGGAATAGTGAAGATAATACTTGTTTTGAAAAGCCTGCTCATTCTCATTGGGTTTATAGTGAAGGTGCTACTTGGGAATGTGATAATGGTTATCATAGTGATACTGAAAATGAGTATTGTTTTAAATGTGAAGGAGAAACACAGTTCAATTATTCAACGAATACTTGTGTAACAAAGCCTGAAAATTCACATTGGAGTAGTGAAGGAATTTGGCATTGTGATAATGGTTTCTTTGAAACTGAATATAGTTGTGAAGAAATTAAAGAGTGCGGTTTCTTTGAACGATATAATTCTTATACAAATGAATGTGTAGATAAACCATCGGATTCTCACTGGACTTATGATAATAGTACAAACTGGGAATGTGATGATGGTTACTACAAGACTTACTATGATAAATGCGAAAAGACAAACCCTATTGATTTAACAAACTATATAAATTTTGCCCACGATTTGACTTTTGGTATTGGTGCTGGTAGTGGTAAAGACCAAAAAGATAATTCCACCACGATTTTCAATGTAGAAGCAAATTATAACATTGGGGTTAAAATTGGTAATGAATTTTTCAATATAAGACCACAGTTTAGTGTTGGTTTATTGTACACAGAATTTGAATATAGTGGTTACATTTATATGGATGAAACTGTAAATTCTATGGCATTTACTTTCGGTCCGAATATTGGGTTTGATTTTTGGAAGTTTAGTTTTGATTATTCTTATATTTGGAGATGTGGAGAAAGGCTTGAAAGCATTACATTCAATGACACCTATTCTAAATATAAGTTTGGATTTAATATAAATGAACATTTTAATGTAAATGTAACAATGATTTCTAAAATGATTAGTAGCACACAACGATTGAAAGAATTTGATGATAATATGTTCTCACTTGGTTTAACATATAGGTTCTAATATGAAATACATACTTTTAATTTTAACGGTGTTGTTTATTGGTTGTGCCAATGATACTGGAATGTCAGTTGAAGAAAATAATGAAGCCGAAATTGAAACTAATATAAATTATACAAAGTATTCAAATGTTAGTTTGTATGATAATATAACCATAGAAAACATTTATTTCACTGACCATTGTGAAGAATGGGATTTTGGAGGAAATGTTTATCCTTGTGTTACATTCTATAACAATTCAAATAAAGAATACAATCTAAAAATACAATATATTGATTATTGTAATGATAAACAACAAATTACAACTGATTATTTAGATATAAAAGCATTTTCTTACACAAATATACATTCTTTAACTTGTTGGAGTCCAAAAACATATAAAATCATCATAACAACATTATCAGCCAAAGAAAATTATAATTGGAATGTTATTTGGAATGGGCGAGTTGAATTAGATTACAGAAATTTTCATTAAAAAGGAAATACTAAAAACATGTTGAAAAAAATTATTTTTGTTTGTATTATTTTCAATTTTATAGGCTGTAGTTCAGATAATTCTATGCAGCCGAAAGAAATTTGTCATTATGAAACAGCTTGTAATGATACACAAACAGGCGGTTTTCGTGACAGACATTCTGGTTGTAGAACACCATATCAGAAACAAGTTTGTGAAGAAATCCATTATTAAATTATAAATCATATTTCTTATAAATAATAATGTAGACTGCAGTCTACATTATTATTTATTTTAAATACGAGGAAATATGAAATTAACATATATTTGTAAAATATGTGGAAAAGAAAGTGTAAACAATAATGGTTTAATTAGCCATATAACACAAACACACAAATTATCATCAAAAGATTATTACGATAAATTCTTTAAAAAAGAAAATGAAGGAATTTGTCTAGTTTGCGGAAAAGAAACATAGTTTATAAAATTTTCACTCGGGTATCGTAAAACTTGTTCATATAGTTGTGCTTCAACAAACAATGCTGAAGATAGAAAACAAGTTAGACATAATAATTATGATGGAAAGTATTTTTCTAAAGAAGGTAGAGAAAAATTAAATCAAATTGCAAGTGAAACCTTTGAAAGCAGAAATAAACAAAATATAGAAAAACTTAAAACTGAATATAAAATACCAAATGAAGTAGAAATTACAAACATATCACAAATAAAAGAAATTAAAGATAAAAAAGAACAAACAAACATTGAAAAATACGATGTTAAAAATTCATTTTTAATAAAAGATGAAAATGGAATAGAAAAAAGAATAAAAACAAGTAATGAAAAATATGGTACAAATTATCCTATGCAGAATGATAAATTACAGGATAATCGTATAAAAACTTGTATAGATAAATATGATACTTTATATTTTACACACAAATACAAATATAATGATTTAAAATTTGATAGTTCTTGGGAATTAGCATATTATATTTGGTTAAAAGATAACAATATAGAATTTACATATCAACCTAGACCTGCTATATTATACTTTTGGAATGGTGATAATAAGTATCATAAATACTATCCTGATTTTATAGTAAATAATGAAATTATAGAAATTAAAAATCCATATCTATATTCTAAATTTTTATTAGAAGGAACAAAAGACAATGCTAAATATAAGAAAATGCTTGAATATAATGTTAAAATTTTAACTGATTGTTCTACTTATTTGAATTATATAGAATTACAATATGGTAAAAATTATTTAGATAAATTTAAACTTTAGGGTATTCCGGTAGAAAAATATGTTGAAGAACATTGTACTGACGAATTTAAGAAGGACTATAAAAAGAATGGTTTGAACATTCCGCTTTATGATGTTAAATATACATTGCATCTATGGATTTACACTAATACTGCTAATTACGTCAGTGATTTCAACGTAGAATATACTTTGAATGACGAAGATGAGGTTACTTCTGCAGGAACTGTCCAGATGGTTATTGACTGGTTAGCAGATAAGGATGGCACTGTCAAGGCTAAGAATAAACATGCTCTTGGAACTGGCGCATATTTGACCAAGTTATTCAGTAAGTCTGTAGCAAAGCACCGCTGTGACTATAAGGAACAACGTAAAGGTGATAAGACTGTTAAGAAGGATGAAACTTTCAAGACTTTCGGTTTCAAGCGGCCAAATAAAAAGTAAGTTAATAAAAATTAAAATTAAATTTAAACTAGTGTTTACAAAGCACTAGTTTTTTATTATATTATATAAAAGGAGATTAAATATGTTAAAATCAAAAGCAGATATATTTGTAATTTTTGGTATTTTTGTATTTGTTATCAGTCTCATGATTTTTGGATGTAGTAAAGATGATACTGTTTCTGCATCTGAAATGTATCAAAAATGTGCGACTGTTAATGACGAAAATCCAGAGTTATGTGATCAGACATTTACGGTTTATCAATGAATTATTTAAAAACATACTTTGCAATTATTGCCAAAGCGGCAGGGCGAGAGCCATCGATATTATATGATAAGCATCATATAATTCCTCAGTCATTAGGTGGTCCAGACGTGCCTACGAACTGGATTTATTTGACCCCTAGGGAACATATGATCGCACATCATTTGCTTGCCAGAGCTTATCCAGACGTCGAATTATTGCAGTCTGGGTTTAACCTGAAGAAAGTCTGTATTAAGTATTATGACTATTATAGATGGTCTATGAGACTGAAAGACTTAGCAGGTATGATAGAATATAGTAAGAACAAAAAAGAGATTGTAACGCGTTTAAGAGTGCTTCTGGACGCGATTGGTGACGTAGACCTAGATAAACATATTCCGGTAAAACAACAACCTAATATGGTCAAATCTAAAGCACCAGCAACTACTGAAAAAACTGAAAAAACAGAAACTAAAAAAGAAAAAAAGAAATGCAAAGAATAATTGGAATCTTACTGTTACTATGTGGCATGTCATTTGCATGTTCACCCTTCTTCACTTCTGAATTTTGTAAGGAGATAGATTTCTGGAATACTCAGTATTCTAGTTATCACTACAAATATTTTGAAATTTCTCCTAACTGGTTACTCTGGATTAACGGTTATCAAGCGTTTAATTTCACAATTCGTTTCTAAATAAAAATTTACAAATTAATTTAAACTATGCAAAATTTTGCATAGTTTTTTTTTATATTTGATATGAAATTTGTAACGTAAAAAATAATAAATAATTATATTTGTCGGTTGAAGTTTATGTTAAATCTTAGTGAAAAAATTTCTCAAAAATGTAGCTTTAAAATAGTAAAGGCTACATTTTTCATTGTGCTATAAATATAAAACCGATAAAGAAAATGAAAGTTATTAGTGTTGTGAATTAAATGTTTATTGAGCGTTTATAAAGAGGAAATAGATGATTAAAAACGTAATTAAGCGAGATAATCGCAGACGAAAATTCAACATTGCAAAAGTATATACAGCCATAGAAAATGCATTTAAATCAATAAATGAAAAATATACAGAAGAAGGTATAGACCAATTAGTTGATGAAGTAGTCGAGAAGATTTCCGCAAATGATGCCAAGTCAGCAAGAGTTGAAGATATTCAGAATGTTATTGAAAAAACATTGATGAATAGCGGATTCGGAACAGTTGCCAAGGCATTTATTTTATATAGAGACGAACGTAATCGTGCACGTGAAACAAAATCAGAAATTGTAAAGACCATTAAGGAAATTACAGAGTCTGATATTAAAAGTTCGAATATTTTAAGAGACAATGCAAACGAGTCTGGTGCTACTCCTGCTGGAACATACGGTAAGATTGCATCTGAAACGAATAAGATGTATAACTTGTTGAATAACATCAACAGAAAGTATGCACAGGAACATAAGGACGGACATTTACATATCCATGACCTTAACCAGTATAATTTGACATTCAACTGCTTGTTTGCTCCAGTTGGAAAGTTGTTGAAGAATGGTTTTGACTCTGGAACTGGTTTCTTACGTTCCCCGAAGTCAATCCAGACTGCAGCAGCATTGACAGCAGTTATCCTTCAGCTCCAGTCCAACCAGCAATATGGTGGTATCGCTGATGATAATCTCGATTTCGATTTAGCACCGTTTGTCGATATTTCATTTAGAAAGAATCTTAAGGAAGAATTAGAAAGATATATAGAATACAATCCAGAACATGAAGAAATGACCAATCTTGATGAAGTTGCAACAGCTTCTATGAACTGGCCTTCTGCACTTCTTTATACTAAGTTCCCTAAGATTTGTGTTATCAAGGCAATTCAGAAGACAGATGATGATACTCATCAGGCTATGGAAGGTCTTATTGGTAATTTAAATTCTTTACAGTCTCGTTCTGGAAACCAGGTTCCATTTAGTTCTTTGAACTTTGGCCTTAATACTTCTAATTGTGGTCGTATGATTAGCAAGAATCTTATTAAGTCTCAGATGGAAGGTCTAGGTGACGGATTGACAGCAATTTTCCCAATCTTGATTTTCAAGTTAATGGAAGGTTACACAAAGAATCCAGAAGATCCTAACTATGATTTGTATCTCGAGTCTATTAAATGTCTTGCTCGTAGATTCTACCCGAACTTTGTAAAGGTTGATAGCTCTTTCAATAAGCCATACATCAAGTATGAAACTAAGGAAGTTGAAATTTTTGAAAATGCTATTGGTGTTAAGGTTCGCGGTAAAGATGAAGCAACAATTATTCCAATGCAAGATCAGAAGTTTGATAAGTTTGTTTATCAGTATGATGTAGGTCAAGGCGACTACTGGGAAATTGAAGAAATTTCTGGAAATAAGTTGAAGTTGAAGAAGCTCATTGAAAATACAACCATTTCTACTATGGGTTGTAGAACCAGAGTTATTGGTAATATCAATGGCGCTGAACAGACAACTGGTAGAGGTAACTTTGCATTCCATACAATTAACCTTCCTAGACTTGCTATTGAAGCCCATATTGCAGCAAAGGATGAAGAAGAACGTAAGACTATTTTCTTCGAAAAGCTTGCTGAAATGCTTGAAGATGCAAAGGGAAGTTTGCTTGATAGATTTGCATTGATTTCTAACAAGACATATGAGAATTTCCCGTTCACTATGCAACAGGGTCTTTATCTCACATCTGATGACCAACCGCATGAAGTTACTGATAAGATTGGTGAAGTTCTTAAGCAGGCTTCGTTGTCAATCGGTTACGTCGGTCTTGCTGAAACCATGTTACTCTTGACAGGTAAGACTTATGGTGTTGACCATGAAATTGATGATTATGCTTTCTCTATTGTAAAGACTATTCGTGAATTTGTTGATAAGACACAGAAGGAAACTCATTTGAACTGGTCTTGTTTCGCTACTCCAGCTGAAGCAGTTGCAGGCCGTTTTGCTAACATCGATAAAAATCTTTTCCAGAACGAAAAGAAGCTTGCTGATGTAGATTTACAGAGAGTTTTCGGTAAAGGTTATTATACAAATAGCCACATGCTTGACTATTCTTTGGAAACTACTCTTGAAAACAAGATTAAGATGGAAGCACCTTATCACAAGATTACAAATGCTGGTCACATTTTCTATTACAAGTTAAATGGTGACTTGTCTAAGAATCTTGAAGCAGTCAAGGCAACTATTGATGCTATGTATGATGGTGACTTAGGATATTTCACTTGTACATTTGACAGTGATACTTGTACTAAGTGCCATTTCCATGGAATCATCAATAATGAATGTCCATGTTGCGGTAACAAGAACGAAGATGAGATTATTCGTGTTAGAAGAATTACCGGATATTTGACTGGTTCTCCTAAGAAGACTATTTTTAAGTCTTGGAATGATGGAAAATTAGCAGAATTGAGAGACCGTCATAATATTTAATAAAAACAACTAGAAAAAATCATACGGGTTGAAAAACCGTATGGTTTTTCTATCTTTAAACAAAAGGAAGCGAATGTTAGATACTTTAATGTTAATCTGTGGTTTTTGCGGAGCTGGTGCTTTTGCAGTATGTTCATTACCACAAGTTATTAAAGCTTATAAAACTAAGTCGACAGGTGATATAAGTATTTTCTTTATTATCTTGTCAATCATAGGTAATTTATGTAGTGCTGCTTATATTTTTTATACCAATTATATAAGTGGAATGTGGCAATATCCACAATATGTAAATTATACTTTGGCAACTATACTTATATTTGTCCTTCTCGGGTTAAAACTGAAATATGATAGGGAAAATAAAAAATGAGTATAATGGATCTTGTCGGTGTTCAAAGAGGAATTGATTTTGAACATAGTTCACCAACTGTAATGCGATATAAACCTGATATAAGAGAAGGTTATACATATGCCAGTTTTGAACCTAAGTATGGTCATACGCCAAATTGGCAACCTTTATGTAATGATTCTTCAGATTTACATAAAGAAATTGTTTTAGCATGTAAGCAGGTTGCAAAAGTTACAGAAATGAAAAATCCAATAGGTAATGATCCTTTTTGGCATGATTCTGGACTTGAACGTGCAGCAACAATTGTTTCTAAGATAATGCAACTTTGTAATGAAATTGCTATTACTACACGTCAAGGTCAAGGTAATATTATTGTATTGAATACTAAGATGTATGATTTATTACACGAATTAACATCTGGTTTTATAGATTGTCCATTTATTACTGAATCTGCACCAGGTGTATTAAAAATGGTCGGTAGAGATACTTTTAAAATGGACTTTGATGATTATTCAAATTATCCAGAAGCTATTATGGCATATCATTCTAATAATTCGTGTTTATGTGGTGCTGTTGCAGCACTTAGTCCTACCGAGACTTATTTTTCAATTAATACCGATATGGAAGGAACAGAAAATTATTATAGACTTTTAAGGATAAAATAATATTTATAAAAGGACAGATATGTTACTAATCCATATTTGATATAATTTACCGGATTATATCTAACTTTTATAAATATTTAAAGACAATCCGGTAAATTGTCTATAAATAGGGATTAGTATGATTTTGAAAATTTATTCAGAAGTAGAATTTAATATTTTAAAAAATACACATAAAGAATATTCATATAATGGAACAAAAGCAATTTTTATTTGTTCATTATGTAAAAAAGAATCTATTAGGTCTTTTAAATCATTGACTATACCGTTTTTATGTAAACACTGTAAAGGGCATTTAAGCCATACAAGTGAAGAATATAAAGAAAAATATAAAAAATCAATGATTAAAAAATACGGAGTAGAATATACTTTTCAAGCAGAAGGAATAAAAAATAAAGCAAAAAAGACGATATTTCAAAAATATGGTTGTGAAAATGTATTTCAAGCAGAAGAAATAAAAGAAAAAATTAAAAATACAAATTTAATTAATATTGGAGTTGAATATCCAGGACAATCAAGGCAATGTCAATTAAAAGGGAAAGAAACATATAAAAACAAAACGGGTTATGAACATAATATGCATAATCCAGAATCAAAAAAGAAAGTTAAAGAAACAACAATAAAAAGATATGGTGGTATTGGTGGCGCGTCAGATGAAATACGTGAAAAAATGGAAGAAACCAATTTAAAAACCTATGGTAAAAAATCATATTCATCTACTGAAGAATTCAAAGAAAAATTTCGCGAAACATCATATAAACGTTATGGTGTTGAGCATCCAACACAATCAAATATTATTAAAGAAAAAATAAAAAACACATGTATTAAAAAGTTTGGCGTGGAAAATTGTATGCAAAATCATTTTATTCGTCAAAAATCTAGGAAAAAATATATATATGATAATAAACGATTTGATTCTAGTTGGGAACTTGCATATTATATTTGGTTAACTGATAATAATATAGAATTTCAATATCAACCAAATATTAAATTAAAATATGAATATAATAATAAAATACATTATTATTTTCCAGATTTTTTAGTTAATAATGAAATACATGAAATTAAAGGTAATTTATTTTTTAAAGAAAAAGATGAAACTAATGAAATGATTTGTCCATTTAATAAAGATTTAAATCATTTAGCTGAAGCAAAACACCAATGTATGATTGAACATAATGTAAAGATATTAACTGAAAAAGAAATAAAATTATATTTAGATTATATTAATAAAAAATATGGAAATAATTTTTTAAAACAATTTAAGAGAAAATAATATATGAATTATGCAAAAATAGAACCAATGAGTATAGTTGATGGCGATGGCTGTCGAGTTAGTCTTTTTGTAAGTGGTTGTGATATTCACTGTAAAGGATGTTTTAATTCTGTTGCATGGGATTTTAATTATGGTAAAAAATTTACCGAAATTGAATTAAATGAATTAATAACATTATGTAATAAACCATATATTTCTGGTATAAGTATATTAGGCGGCGAGCCTTGTTCATTAAATAATCAAGTTGAAATTTTAAAAATAATAAAAAAAATTAAGCAGGCATGTCCAGGTAAAAATGTTTGGTTATTTACTGGTTATGTTTATGAAAAAGATTTATTAGAAGGTCAGAGTCAAAATATAAATGGATTAACTTCTTCTTTATTAGAAATGGTTGATATTCTGGTTGACGGACCATTTATTCTTGAACAGAGAGATTTGAATTTAAAGTTTAGGGGAAGTACAAATCAAAGGCTATTAACAAGAGAAGAAAGACAAAGGTTAAAAAATGACATTTAAAGACTTAGTTAAAGTTCAGAAGAAAGACGGATTATTTAAAAACTGTGCATGCGTTTTAAGATATATTCCAAGAGAGCTGTTATTTACTGGTAGAGAAGAGGATCGTCCAGAATTAACATTGGGTCTTGAAAGACAGCTTATCCATGAAAAAGATTGGAAAGATGCAAGTGATGAAAGTAAGAAAGAATTAGATGTAATTCATGCATGTATGGATTTGGCTAAGATTATTGAAATTCATAAAGATCCAGAGTCTACAGCTTCTAAAGATGAACGTTGCGGCGTATTATTGACTCATTTAATGAAGGAATGTAATACTATCAGAACAAGTACTCGTCGTGGTGCAGGTAATTATATTCTTATTAACAATGCGTTTAAAAATGAATTAGAAGAACTTGGCGCATTTTCAACTCCATTTTTTAATATTTCAACTGATAACACTGAATATCTTGTTAATGGTGTTATTAAAATGAGTGTTGCGACATTTGATGAAGATACACCAATGGCATTAATTGGATATTCTGGAACTGCTAAGTTTGATGGTGGAATCGTTTTAGCAGAAGACGAAGAAAATAATCAGTATGCGATTGCTGACCGATTCTATGATACTGATAAATATTATCGTGTAATTAAGCTTAAGTAAAATAAAACCTGGACTTAAATCCAGGTTTTTTATTTAATATTATAATTTAGAAATCAAGTCGGTCAGCGAGTTCTGCTTCTATTTGCGTGTCTGTAGCACAATGTCCGAAAATGCGACCATCATTAAATGCAGATTTTAAATAGTCAAGATCTTTTTCATTATCATATTCATTTATAAGATATTCTCTATAAGATTCCCAATCTATATCATTTTTAAAGCCGCGGTCAAATGCACCTTGTAAATCAGATTCACTAACATCAGAATCTGCCCAATATTTATATGCTTTATTATAAAGGACTTGGAAAATTTTATCAGGAGTAATTGTTATTTCTTTATTATTAGATTCTTTTAATACAATATAACCAGATTTTTTAAGTAATTGTTTTGCTTCTAATAAATTCATGATTGCCTCTTAATTATGCATTGAAGTATTCATCGGTTGTAAAATCAAAAAGTTTATCTTGAAGAGAATCATCAGTAGTATATTCACTAAGGTCATGACCATCATCATATGCAATTTCTAATTCTCCAAGTGCTTCATTTCCAACTCTTGTTTCAAATTCCATTTTCATTTCATTTTTCGAAAGTTCATTTTTATATCCACAAATGAAAGCTGCTCTAAGGTCATGCTTTTCAGCATGTAAATCATCCCAATATGAATAACATCTACTCCAGACTTCTTCAAAAATATCTTCAGGTGTATATGTAAGATTTTCTTTAAGAAGTCTATAACCTTTCTTTTTGAGTATTACTTTTGCTTCTTGTAAGTTCATTTTAAATCCTTAATTAAAAATTATTTAAAAATGCATGCATTATTGCACCTTTTTGGTAAATAGCATTACATTCTTCATAAACTGCTTTTTTACTCTTTAATTTCTTAAAAGTATCTTCAGTCATTGGATTTGGGTCTTCTGATTCCCAACCTAAATTCCAAGATTCCTGAAGGTCTTTTTTATTAGATTCAAAATCCTTACAATATCGTTCAATGACAATTTCGCCAATATCTTTACCAGTGGCATTAAGTTCTTTTTCAGAGAGAATGGTATTTTGACAGCCTATTTGGACAGTATTCTGTGCCCAAGAAGAATTTATAAGTTTAGAACGATATGCCAGATAATCATCGGCAGTATTAAAACGTATTTCAGATTCGTTCAATACAGGAGATTTTACTTTGTAATGATTTTCTTTTAATATTTGTATAGCTTCTTTTAAGTTCATAGGAGTATTCTTTTAAATATTAGAGTTCTTCATTAATTCTATCAGCAGCGTCTTGTGGAGCAATAAGACCTTGATGATAAAGATCAGCAGCGATTTGCTTTGCCCTTGGTAAATCTTCATCATCGAGCATACCGCCATCTTCCTGAGCTAAAGATAAAGCCTTTGCGATATAGTCTTCTTCAGAATTTGGAACTGCAGCTTCGATTTCATCATCGTCAATCGGTGCAAATTCCATTTCATCAAAGAAAAGTTCAATCTTACGACCAGGTTTCTTTTCTTCTCTGACATAGCCAAGTTCCTTAAGAACTTCAGACCATTGGGTATTTTTGTATGTTCTTAAGCGAGACTTTACAAAAGCAATCTCACGTGGAGTCAAAACTTGACCATTCTGAACTTTTTCTGCCAATGGTGAAAGATAAGCAGCATCAGTTTGGTTAAAACCCCTAAAATTACGTAAAACTGTGCGTCTACCCTGCTTTTCGAAATCTACTTGACGTCCATACATACCAATGAGAAGAACAATAACGAACTTATCATTTTCCAAATATTCCTTAATTCGTTGATTAAGCTGGAAATTTGATGTATAAACATCTTCCTTTATGATTTTATAACCGTTTTCTTTAATAACTTTAATAGCTTCTGCCATTTTTTTCATAATTTAATCTCCTTACTATTATTTATAAGATAAAATTGGAATATATCCGATTATTTTGGGTTATAAATAATAATAGAAAAAGGAAAGCTGCATATGATTATAAAAAACGGTAAAGTACTTGCTATAAATTCAGTAAAACATGATGCTACTCTTCAGGGTAATGGTCTTAGTGGAACTCCATTAGGTGTTAATACTGATATTTTAACACCTTATGCTAAGACAAACGATGTTAATCAAGAGTTTGTAGATACTTCGGCATGGGTCAATAAGAGATTTGATGATATTCCAGGTGCCGCAGCATATTCTGGTAAGGACGGTATTAAGGTTGATGGCCACATGATTTCTGTTTCTGCAGATTTCGCCACAAAGGCATATGTAAATGCTGCCGATGACACAGTTAAAACATGGGTAGAAGATAAACAGTATTTACAGTCCGATGCACTTAACGGTTATGCTAAAGAAAGTTGGGCAAATAATAAGTTCTTAACTAAGACTAGTGCAGATACTCTTTATCAGCCACTAGGAACTTATCTTACACCTGATGCATTAAATCCGTATTTAACAAAGGCAAGTGCTGATACAATTTATCAACCTATTGGATCATATGCTACTTCTGCATATGTTCAGGAAGAAATTGCTAAAATTCCTGGTGCTACAGAATATAGTGGTGGCAAGGGCATTTCGGTTAAAAATTACATAATTGCTGTTTCTGCCGATTATCTTCCTGCTAATGCACTTGACGGTTATGCAACTGAACAGTGGGTTTTGGGTAAAAATTATTTAACAAGTGCTAGCTTAACACCTTATGCAAAAACAGAAGATGTTGAACAAGAATTTACAGATATTTCTGCTTGTATTGATAATAAGTTCCAAGTAAAGGGCGACTATATTACTTCTGCAGCTGAACAGTTCGCAGGTAAAAATCTTGTATTAAAAGATAACAAATGGGTTGAAGCACCATCTGGAACTGTTTATACACAGGGTGATAATATTAATATTTCTCCTGATGGTGTAATTAGTGGTCGAAATTGGACACCTGAACTTGCCGAAAAAGTTGATAAAGATTTATTCATAGAAACCTCAGCTGCACTTGCTACAGAAATAGGTAAGAAATTATATACTAGTGCAACAGAAGATTGGGATGTTACACAGTATAGTGCAGGTAATGATTATATTACCGTTCAAAATCATAAGATTTATGGTCATGACTGGACTACTGAACTCAATGAAAAACAAGATCTTTTGACAATAGAACAGATTTCTGCAATTAGTTCTGTAAGTGCAATTCAGATTGTTTCTGGAAATTGGGTTACTTCAGCAGATAATTTTGAACCTAATTTGTCTTATGTTCTTGAAAAAGATAATGATACAACTAAATGGGTAGGATATGATTTATCAGATATTGGTAAAACTTACAAGCAGGGCGCAAACATTGCAATTACAGAAGATAATACTATAAGTGGTCGTGATTGGACGCCTGAGCTCGGTGAAAAAGTAGATGCCGATGAATTTGAAGAAGTAGTTACTAAAATCGAAACTGAAGTTGGAAAGAAATTATATACCAGTGCAACAGAAGATTGGGATGTTACACCATATAGTGCAGGAAATGATTTAATCGATGTACGTGATCATAAGATTTATGGTTATGATTGGACTAATGAAATTTCTGCAAAAGTTGATCAAGATGAATTTGATGTTACCGTTGATCAAATTGCAGATGTTTGTGTAACATTATCTGGTGCTATTGATGAAGTTTCTGCAACAATCGATGATTTATCAGCAACAGTTGAAAGAGATTACGTAAAGAAGGGTGAAATTCCAGAACCTGTATTCTATGACATTTCTGCAAAGTATGCAATGGCACAGTCTGGAACATACAACGATAAGGATTATTACTTCATTTCTGGTGCTGAAATTGTTGGAAGTAATGGTGTTTCTGCTGAATATAATGAAGAAACAAATACATGGGATATTGGTTTAAGTGCTAATGATTTGGAATACATGTATGATACTTACAGAAGTAATAATACTGTAATTTCTGCTGGTACAATAATTCCATTTAACGGAACTAATTATCACAATATTGTTGTTGATGCAAATGGTTTGATTACATTACCAGAAACGACAAATAAATTTACTTTCTGTATCAATGAAACTATTGAAGGTAATAATCCAGGAACACATGCTTACTTATTAAATAAGCTCATATTGAGTGCTACTGATAACACAGAACTTGTTTCTACTCAAAATTACTACCCAACAGAAGTCGGAACTAGCAATGCTACTATTGCTATTACAGTTGACCATACTGTTGCCCCAACAAGAAAATACTGTGTTGTTTATGACGGTAGCGAAATTCCAGCAACTGCTCATTTGAACGTTACAGCAAGTATTGTTGAAGAAGTTGTAAGCACTAATGATACTAGTGTTCTTATGAATGTTTATACTGGCGATAGTCCAATTTCTGTCAATAATGACAATAGAAAGATTGGTCTTAAGTATGATAATCAGATTTTCACATTAAATAGCAATAATCAGCTTACACTTACAAATGGTTCTACAGATACTCCAATTGACCCAGTAGTATTTGATAAGTTAGTTAATTCTATTAATGGTCGTATGACTGAAACTATCCCATTCGGTGCTTTAAATACTGTTGGAGATTTGGTTGGTAGTATGCAATATTCATACTTATTTAGACCAGCAATAGAATATGAATTTAGTCCATTAACACAAGCATATATGAATGGTGGTAATGCTGATGCTAACGAATATGTTTCTGTTGCAGTTTATGAAGGTGTTGCTGGTCAATCAAAAATGCTATGGGAAAGTGAATATGGATTAATTCCGACAGCTGGTGGTCAGGTAGTAATGAATACAAGAAACTTATACCCAATAGAAGAGTTAGGTACAATGTATCCTGAACAATTATATTATGTATGTATAAGAATTGATAAACTTAATGACCATGGCGGAATTTGGCATAATGTTCTTGGTTTAGGCATGGGTTCGAATACATCTGTAGATATTGGTAATCCAAAACCATGGTTAGGTTTACAAAATATAACAACACTTGATTTTATCAGACCATATTATGATTTTGCAAATGCTGGTTCAATGGATAAATTTGGTGGTATTAAACCATATGTTGGCTTTAGAACAAGAACAAATTAATTATGAGGATATATGTTAGTTACTTATAATAAAGAAAAGATTTCACAAAATTATAATAATGCATTTTTTGGTGCATATTATGATTTATTTAATTCTGCAAGTCATATATCCGGTCTTGATTGGAATTACAAAATTGCACCATATCTGGATAGAGATTTGCATGAAAAATTGTTAGAAATTACACAATCAGATATGCTTCCAATTATTAACGTAGTTCCAAGTATTCTTTCTTTAATTAGAAGTGGATATTTCTATACTGCTAGTTTAATGGTTCAGCAGCTTGATGTGTCACATAGCAAAAAGCTTATAAATATTAAAAATTGGTTACTTAAGTCTTTAATTGAAGCAGACGATACAGAGGAATAATTCATGGCAGATTTAATAATTCAAAATCCAAGTATAACACCAAACGTCTTTGAATATGATGAAGCAGGACGTGTTTCTGCTATTTCCGGACATCCTCTTGCTGGTGAAGGTGGTGGAACAATTGTAAAAAGCGACTTAATGTGGAAACCTAATGTTGGAAATGATGGTTATGTTCGCTGGACACTCGCATCTTCTGCTACGACGCCAGGTGAAGCCTACATTTCTGGTGCACAAGGTGCACCCGGACAAAATGGTGAAAACGGTACATCAATCGTTCTTCAGTCGGTAACTGATGTTGAAGGTGGTAAGCAGGTTACCCTTGCTTGGGGTGATGATGAAACTCCATCTACTTCTTCATTCGTTATTCCTAGTGGTACTAATGGTAAGGACGGAAAAGACGGAACTAACGGTACATCAGTTTATCTCGATAATGTATCTACCGTTGCAGGCGGTACACAAGTCACTTTAGGTTGGGGTGCTTCTGATACATCTGCATTCGTTATTCCTAGTGGTGCTCCAGGTACTAATGGACAAGATGGAGTATCTCCTTTAGTAACGACTTCTGAGATTTCACCAACTTCTCAACATCCACAAGGCGGTACTTCTGTCACAATTACAGATAAGACTGGTGATCATCAGTTTGACGTCTGGAATGGTATAAATGGACAAGGCGCTACAGTTAACTTGCTTGACGGTACTGGTATTCATATTACTAATGATGGAACAAATTATACTATTGCTGTTTCTGCTGATTATGCTGCTAAATCTTATGTAGATAGTGCAAGCGCTTATGCTTTAAGTCAAGCAGAATCATGGGTTGTAACTGAAGGTTATTTGAAAGAAGTTCCTGATGAGTATGCCTTAAAAACTGATATTCCTAAAACAGTTGCTCAATTAACAGATAGTGGAAATTATTATAAAAAGACAGAAACAAGTGGCGCAACTGAAATTACTAATGCTTTAAGTACAAAACTTGATTCAACTGCTGCTGCTCAAACATATCAAACTAAATCTGATATGGCTAATTACTTGACAACAAGTGATGCTTCTACTACATATCAGCCAAAGGGAAATTATGCTTCTGCATCAGATATAACTGATATGGCTACGAAGACTTGGGTCACTGGACAAGGTTATCTGACTGCTGTTCCAGATTCTTATGCAACGAAAACATACGCGAATGAAGCTAGCGCTAATGCTTATGATAAAGCTGTTGCACAAATACCAACTGTTACTGGTTTTATAACAAAAGATGCTGATAATTTAACATATTACTATAAGAAGACTGAAACAAGCGGCGCAACTGAATTATCTACTGAATTTGCAAAGTATGTTATTAAACCAGATTCTTCATTAGTAAATAAGTATTTAGTATTAAGAACAGATAATGCTGGTAATGTAAGTGGTTGGTGTGATTTCCAAGACCAATCTTATTCTAAATCAGAAGCTAATGGAACATTCGTAGCAACAGCTAATATAGACACTACAACATTATCAGGTGATGGTAAATCTGTAAGTACAAAACTAGGTGTAAAAACAGATGTTATTGCTACTAAAGATTGGTTAGATGATAATTATCTTCCATTATCTGGCGGAACTGTTACTGGTGATGTTATCGTTAAATCTACCGGAACTAATATTTTAGCGGTAAATACTACTGCTACTTTAATGGGACAATCTAGAGTATCAAATTTAACAGATACTACAGCAATTGGTACTAACTGGTTGGGTGTAAATAGTAATGGTGGTGGTTTCTTAAAGAATGTTCAAGGTGGAAATGTTGGTGATTTAAATGGTACATCTATACAAATTAACTTTGCTCCTGATGGTGCTAATTCTTATGGTAATATTACTGTTAATTCACAGGGAAATGAATCAAAAATAATAAATGTTCCAACTGCATCTTATAATTCAATGTCAAGCTTTGACAATACAAACGGACCTAACTATATGTTAAGAAAGACTGCTGGTGGTTTTGATATAGGTGCATGTGTAATTAACGTTACAGAAGTTCCAACAGCCACAGAAGCAAATACATACTATTTCGTTTATGATATTGTTTAATGAGGTATTATGGCCGGTGAACTAGAACATATTAGACCAACACACCCCAGTCAGACTAATCTGGCAGCAAGAACCAGAAATATTATCTGGTGTGATGCTGCAGGTAATGCTCACAGTATTAAAGCTGTATATTGGTCTCCATCTAATAATGCAAATGATCTTAAACTCATTTGGTTAAGAGATCATGCACAAAGAACATTAGTTGCTGGTGATAAATGTGTAGCTATTGAAATTGATTTAGTTAATGCAACTGAAAATTTAGTTATCAATTCACTTGAAATTTTTACATCACAACATAGTACTAGTACTACTAGTACAAGTGCAAGAATTCATATTTATTATGCTAATGGTATTGAAATAGCACAAATTATTGGTGACGGTGAAGATACTCAAACTGAAATATATTCATTAACTGGTTATCCAAGATATGTAAATGGTTTAAATATAACATTATATAAAGGTTATAAGTACTATATAGCATATAATGATGCTACTATAAGTAGTTATTATCCTGCATATTTTCAAAATGAAAATGGAAATTATAAAGAATTTAATAGTGTTAATAGTCAAGATGATCAGTGTATTGATGAATATAAAAAAGTACTTCCTGTATCTGGAAATGATTTAACAGAAACAGATTTACAACAAATTTTACAATTAAATCAATATGATAAATTCGCTTGGATTGGAAATAACATTACTGTTAATAGTCAAGCCATTGTACGTGGTGATTATCTAGGTATAAAACAAACAACTTCACTAACAGCAAATATATTATCTGAAACTGATATTTGGGGTACAGCTAAAGATACGATTTTTATATGGCATAATAAATCTAATACAAATGTATCGCAAAGAATTTATAAAAAAACGGCTGATGCAGTTTCAGGTACAATAGGTCATTTAAATCCAACAGGTTCGGATGATAAGTATTTAGCTTCTATTATATTAACACTAAAAAATGGACCTGCAGTGTTAGAGTCTGATCCATCTTGGTGGTTTACTAGCACAACTCCACTTGGTTCATTATTTAAATTAAAAGATGGATATAGTGTAGGATTTTCTTCAGATACACCATCTACTTCTTATCCATCAGATCCACAAGAAAATACATTTTATTATTTAAACATTTCTGGATTACAAAATCCACCATCTGTTTATCTTTATAAAAATAATACATATACATTTGTGAATAAATGGGGCGGCGCCGATGTTTTAAATTATTTAGATACTATTAGTCCAGCTAATATAGCTGAAAATGTATTGTTATCAACACATATACAAGAAGGCTCACCATTTACAAGAGAAGCATCTTTAGCAAATGCTACTCTACAAACAACAAGAAAATACTATTTAAAAATAAATGGAAATTTATATCCACAAAATTAATGGAGTTGATCATGCGAGAATATTTTGCAGTAAACAAAGAAACTAATATGATAGCTCATCATGCAGCAAATTTATCTTTAATTAAAAAGAGAATGGAAGAGCTAGGAGAAAAAGAAGAAGATTTTTATATTTTGGAGGATGTAAATATGAAATATATTTCACGTATTACTTTTGTTGACGATGAATGTGTTTATAATAATAAAAATTTCTGGTTTAATAATTCTAAAGAAATAGCTGAAGATTTTGAAAATCATATAGTTAAAGATTTTTTAGGAAATATAGTAGATCTATATCGCTATAATATTGAAATGAATTCAAATATTTCACGTATTTCTTCTATTGATGGTCTTGCAGGTGAGATCGATTATAACATTACAGTAGGTAATGAATTTATAGCTTTATTCAGAGAAGAATGCGTTAAGACAGACTTTAAAGGAATTACTCCTTTAGAGATTGGAATTAAGTTAGCGCCAGTAATTTCACTTGTTCAAACAGGCTCTTTTAGAGAAGCTAAGCAAGTTCTACAGTCATTGGAAACAGATCCATTTTTAACAGAAGAACGTATTGCTAAGTATATTGCAATGATGGATTCAGCAGATGCTATTGAGTATGCAACGCCAGAAGAGTTCTTCTATACAGCGCAAGAAAATGTTTAAAATAAAAAAGGTAAGTCAATTAAGACTTACCTTTATATTTTTGATTTAAAATTGGTTATTAGCCAACGTTAAATTCAACCGGACGGGCTTCAGGACAGACCGGGATGTTGATGGTCAAAAGGCCATTTTCAACCTTAGCGGTGAGTTCCTTCATGCTGAGGTTAGCCGGAACAAAGATCTTGATAGAGAGCTTGCCGCTACCCTTGATCTTACGAACTGTGTAAACACGCTTTGCTTCAGCATCCTTTTCAGCGTCGGTGACTTCCTTCTCAACAGTTTCGATAGTAAGATATGCCTTACCGTCTTCAATGGTGCCCTTGAGCTTGATGTCTTCACGGGTCTTACCAACGACTGCAACTTCGATAGTGCTCGAACCATCTTCTTCGTGAATGATGTTGAGCGGGACATTGACCTTTTCAGCAGTGTCATTAAAAGATGCATCGAATGCATTGAGTTCCTTGAGAAGATTTTCAAAAATATTATTCATAGTATTCTATCCTTTCGAGACCTTACGTGTCTCTTTTCGTTTCATTGTTAAGACATAAATCACATTTGTGTATTCATGTTTTAATTGGCGAAACTAACCAATTAAACTCTTGTTAAACTCATTTTCGTTATATTTATAGCGAAAATTTTTACGATGTTGCCATCATGAGTTTCTTGTAATCAAGGTAATTCTTGATAGCGAAAGATAAATTCTTTATGTTATTCAGTGTGTTTTCGATGAATTCCAAAAAGTATTTCTGTTGGTTAACCTGTTTTAGTTTTGCTACATAAGGAGTACAACAATTAATCTGCGAATCAATTTCTTTTGCTGTTTCCCAAAATTCATTGATTGAGATATTGTATTTCTTTTGTAACTCCACTGTATTTCTAGGTCTTTTGAAACACTTTGTCAAATCACCGTATAATTCCAACAATTCTACATTTAAGCTTGCACAAACATATTTCTGGTCTTGATACAATTTAATCCATTCTTGAATAACGGCTGGCAAAATATTATTCTTTTTAATAATTGCCTCTAAAGTATCAGGCATAGATAAATCTGTTTTTGCTTTTTCCTCAACTTGTTTAAACGTCTCTAAATTCATACCTTATTTATGTCACGCTCTTTGTAGCGTTTAATGCAATCGGCTACGAGCGGTCCCAAACTTCTGTAATATGTTTGGGTAGCGGTGTCATCAATCAGTTTGTAATCATCTACTTCCAAAGGAGTTCTTCCTTCGAAATTAAAAGTAGTAGAACAGCTCAAGTCTTTAAGATTGATGTCAGTTTCTGCGACATAAAGATGTAAATCTTTATACTTGGTATATAAGAACATACCACAGTCATAAAGATCAGATTCGGTAAGTATAATATTAGCTTCTTCTTTTAATTCACGTAAAGCTGTTTCCACATGAGTCTCATTACCTTCTACATGTCCCTTTGGAATATCCCAATTACCGTCTCTATATGAGTGACAAGAAGGATGACATGCCAAAAGCTTACGAGATGCTTTATCAATAATAATTACACCACAACTAATAGCCTTCATATAATTCCTTTATCACAAATATAGTAAAAACGGTTGGTTTTGTAAACGGTTAGAGATTTATTTTTATTTTTTAAAGATATTCGGGATGAGTATCTTTAATATATTCATATTGGTTCATGAGACCAACATAAAATTCAGAAAGCTTGTCAATTTGCATATTAAGCGTTTTGGACTTGTCTTTTACAGTAGGTATAGATTCTTTCGCCTCTGCAAAAGAAACAAGTTTAAACGGCGTTTTAAAGCAATCTGGATGCGTTTCGCTAATACCCTTTAAAAGATTATACTTCTCAGTATAAAACTCCTCCAGGGTATGCATACGGTTAGTTAAAGTCTCATTAGTAGCCTCTTGACGAGCTACACTTTCGTTTAATGTTTCTGCCATAGAATTTCCTTAAATACTGTAGTTAGGATTCTTGACCTTGAACGAAACGTTATAGTCGTCACGAAGTCTAAGAACGAAACCTTCTCTCTTATGACTGAGGTTGTTACCGAAAACGGTATTTGCATCAGATTCTTGAAGCATGATATCAGCACCAGAAACGAATACACCCTTGTCATTTACATGACCTTCTGGTAATTCGTAATTGTCATCAAGAACTGGAACGAACTTCAATCCCCATTGTTCAGCGAAAAGAACAGAATCTTCAAAATTCAACTTTTCCCACTTGAACAATACCTTTCTATTTATAGTATCTTCAAAATAGACTTTCTTGTAAAAGTCGAAGAAGATAATATCAGTTCTTGGAAGGTTATAGATATTCTTTTGAATACCTGGACCGACATGTTCACCACGGCAGAACCATTCACCTGGAATCTTCTTGATTTTTTCATCAAGACCAAGTCTGAGAACCGTGTCCCAGAAAGGTTTTCCAGAACCATTCTTATTAAGTTCCCTAGTTCTAGAGCATACACCAATTCTCTTACTTTCCACCTTGCGATGGAAAATCTTATCGAACCAACTTGGTTCAACCTTTTCAGAGAAAACTGTAATGTTTTGACCTTCGAGCTTTTCGGTCTTAACCCACTTCTTACCCTTGTATTGTTCAAACATCTTGGTGTAAACCTTTTGGACGTTTTCTTCGTCAGACTTTCCAGGGTTAGTTGGATCCCAAGTTTCAGAAACGTTATGACGCTTCCTCCAGTTACGATACCAAGTATATTTCATGAGTTTACGGACAAACCAATTATCCTTTTTCTTGGTATTAAGACCAGCTTCTTCTTCGTCTTGGACAATTTCAGTAATACCGAATTGAAGAGTATAATCCTTACCAACCTTTGCATCAGTAATGCCAAGGTCAGATGGCTTGAAAAGAATACCTTGAGAAATAACTCCAAACTTTCCGAGCTTCATACTCTTGATTTTGAACTTCTTATCTCTGAGAAATTCAAAATATGGGTACTTCGAAGATTCTTGAATTGTCTTGAGAGCACTTTCAATTTCTTCCTTTGTAGCATCTGCTAATTCTCGACCTTCCTTGATAGCAGTATATTTAGCACGAAGTTCATCAGACAAACCATCTGGAAGCAACGAGTCAATTTCGACATACATTGCCAAATCACCAGGTTGATATTCACCTTTCTTAACGACTACAGTATAGTCCATAACCGTAGCAAGTTCAATTCTGTCCGCCCCAGGAATTTCTCGGATGTCCTTAATTCTTACAATATATGCTAATGGTTTTCCAAACATTTTATTATTACCTCTTTGTTGATTACAATATAGAAAAAGGATTGACTTTCGTCAACCCCTTACACATGATTAAAGGATAATCTTTAATATATATTTTTGAATTTTTCAAGCATTTCTTCAACATCCATTCTGAATTTTACAGAACAACCAAGTGGAATAGTATCAATTACTGACTTTTTCCAAACATTAATTGTCGCATCAAATTCTTCAGGATCATGAAGTTCTGGTGCTTCGTCGAGTTCGTATGCGATACTATCGACTAATTCTTGAATTTTGTTAAACTTTTCTTTTACTGTATTTTCAACTGCAATCATTTATTTCCTTTATGTGATTGGTCAGGAGTTCATGATTGTTGGCAAGAATAGTATATTCAGCTGCATGGACAAACATATCAGTTTCATATTTTTCATCTATGTCCACTTTAGAAGGGTCATAGTCTGAAACTACTCCCTTACTACTGAACTCCATAAAACCTAATATTTTATAACGTTTGTCTATAATATAGAAATTTATTACATGGGCATTGATGACCCTAGTAATTTTTTTCAAAATTTTCACATTCTTACTAAAAAGTTTAGACATAAATTCTACTTATCGATATATTCTTCTTTATCCTTTTCAAGCCAATCGTCAATTTCTTTATAGCTTACATGAAGATTTTTATCTTTTCCAAATTGAATATAACCGAATGGTTTTTCTTGTACACATTTCATTTCATTAAGGTATTTTTGAATATCCTCTTCAGACAATTCACCTTCTGCATTTCTTAAAATATATTCTCTTGCACAGTGTTCACAAAGATTAGTTATCCAACCGCCGGTTGTCCAAATAACTCTTTTGCCTTCTTCAGTCCTTGTTTCCTTTCCGCAATATTCACAAATATATTCCGATAACCATTCGGCAATAGTTTCAAGGCGTTTATCGCTGCCAAATGTGGTATAAATCCTCAAACCACCGAATTTTTCTTTTATTTGGGTAAAACCAAAACGTTTTTGTGTTTCTTTGTCCCATGTATCATATTCTGCAAATAACCTTGGAAGATAACGGTTTTTCCAAAGATCTTCCCAACCATATCCATCCCAATACTTATAATAATTGCTTTCTAAGTTCTTGCTTTTACCATGATATGTCTGTTTACCTGTCCACACGTTACGAAAACGCAAGAAGGGATATTTATGTAAAAGAGATAACATCTCTTCATCTGAAATAGGATATTTAGCATCAGGATAGTGAGACATAATTATTGGTTTCCTTATTAAACGTAATGGTTATAATAACCCATCTTTTCCGCTGTATCGACTTCTTTTTGAATAATATCTACATTACCTCTTGTAGGATTTGCAAATCCAACAGAACCTCCGAGAGGTGACCAGAAGATAATGTCATAATCCTTTAATTGTAAACCATCAAGAATATTTTTCCATCTAGGATTACGTGTATCAACCGTTTGAACTTCTTCAAGCGGATTCATAAATACTACCTTATCGATAAGGCAAGTTTCAAAAAGATGATTTGTTGTTCCAATATCTGTAACACCTTCTACAACAGCAGTCTTAATGATCGGCTTTGTAAAATACATGTAAAGCGTAGGAATTCTGAAATTAATAGGAAGTTTATTTTCCTTTCGCCAGTTCTGAATTGCTGCTCTGATTTCAGAACCAATCATTGCTGTAACGACAGAATGATTCTTTTTCTTTTCATTATTGTAGATATAAATAGGTGTTTTAACTGACATAGAATTCTCCAAATTTTTGTAAAATATAATAAAAAATAGGGTTATTGTCAACCCTATCTTTTAGTTATTAGCTATTAATTCATATTATTCACCAACCGGAGTATCAGACAACATAGTAATACCGCCTTGGCCATTAGTATAACTTACTACTGTTCCACCGCGATGGTCCATAATAACAAAATTAAGATTCTCTGCTTGTAAAAGTGCTGCAACAACAGAATTGTACTTATTAGGTGTTTCTTGAGTTGCTGCCATCTTAAGCAGGGTAGTAATGAGTGAATTAAGTTTCTTCTCGTCCATATTGTTCCTTCTTTTTACTATTTGTTTAATAATTCTGATTAATTTCTATATAACAATGCTTTATGTTGCATCGATTTATTATATTGATATAAAGTCTTGTTCCAGTTTTCATATTTTCCTTAATAATCATTATGCTTCATCTAATAAAATATGTGAAAGAAATCCAAAGAAATATCCAGTCGCAATTGTTATACATAATGAAAGATTATTAAAATTATAATACGATGCAGCAAATATACCAAGAGATGAAATTATGCCGAATACTCCAGAATGTATAAATCCCCTATGACTGAAAAACTGCGGGATAATGGAATACAATAGTAATAAAAATCCCCAAAACGGTTCTCCAGAAAAGAACAAGTATGTTGCACCTATTGCATATAATAAATACATGAACATACTGGAATGAGATTTGATATCCATATCAGGCGTCAGCGCACCACAAAGACCACCAAGGAAAGGTAACATCAAAGTAGCATTCCAATCTGGATATTGGTCTACACTAAAAATACCGGTAGCTATTGTACCTACCGTTAAACCAGCAATTAAATGTGGTTCAAAACTACTCATCTAAGGATTCTCCGAACAAAAAGCCATAATACCACCTACAACTGGACTACCGAATGCCCAATAACCGATTACACCAGGATGCGCACCAAATATATAAACACCAATCAAAAATACAGGTAATCCTATTACTATTTCAAAAGCAATAGTGATTATTAGAAATAATATAAACTTATCCATTTTATAATTCTAATTTGTCAACACTTTTAATGGACCCGAGGGGAGTCGAACCCCTGTCTTAAGTAACTTTAATATCCGTTCCTACAAGTTTTTCCTTCGAATTTACTTATTCATTACATTTATGCCCTGAAGGTCGGCGTCAATGTAAACTAGCCTGTAAACTTCAGAAATAATACACAGACTTAATTATTTCCTAATCCATTATGCGACCGAACTTTATACCCAATGGATGAACGGTATAGGCTCAGTGTTGCTATAAATTAAGCAGCCATTGCGTAAGTGTTAGCACTTATCTTTTTCAGACTTTTTTACAAGAACCCTCGTCTGAGACCTTGACTTGCAACTAATATCTCTATCACCCAATCGAAACCAGACGAGCCCAATATTTAAAATATAATAAAACTAAATAATGTTGTCAACCCCTATTTTCAATATATTTAAAATGATAATTATTTGTCTGTTTATATTTACCATTACAACACCAAATAATACAATGTTTATTTAAATTCATTTGCCTTGCTGCTTCAGAGGCAGATTCAAAAATTTGTTGAGTTTCAATGCAAAGAACTTGTTTTTTATTTGGTTTTGCTTGTCTACAATAATATTGTTTTAATGTTATATTATATTCTTGTAAATATTTATCTATTTGTTGACAAGATTCAATAAATTCATTTATATTATCAGTTATTTTACAAAATCTATAATTTAACGCATGGTTATCTTGACCATTTATGACATGTCTAATTGATTCTTTACCTATTCCCAATTCTTTAGCTGCTTTGCCTATTGATGGATAATATTTGTTCGTTTCATAACAAAATATAACTATCTGATTAGGATCTATTTTATACTTATTACTTTCTCTAATATTAATTAATTGTTCTTCTGTTAATTTACGACCAGTATTGGCTTTTCTAATTTTTTCTTTTTGTTCTTCAGACATTATAAAATGTCTACCCAAATTGCCATCACCACCTAAAGTTTTATTATATCCAAAATTTTTATCTGTTGAATTATATAAATTTATCCAAAACTGTTCTCTTTCATTTAATAATTCACGTTGACATTCTTCGATAATTTCAAATTCAAAATTATCTGTCCCATATTTTTCAAATGCTCTTGCTAAATGAGGATTTAATTTCGCATTTGGTGATAATTCTTGTCGCCATCGTCTATTAATGTCATTAGATTGACCAATATAACATTTGCCATTAATTTTATTTGTTATTTTATAAATTCCACAAATTTTTGTCATAATATTAAATAAAAAGAACGATTAAAACACGCTATTGTGGAAGTTTCGTATTTTAACCGTTCCAAAATTTTTATTTACGTAAGAATAAAACTTCCACATATTATTCTTTTATAATATATTTATAATTTTATTCTTTTAAAATAATTAAATACCAAAATTGTCTTTAAAATAATCTGGAAGATGTGGATCAAACTTTGGTAATCTAATCAGTTCAAGTTTAAATCTATTGGCATTAAATTTTTGCATAATTAAATCATAATGTTCACCTTTAATACCAAATCTAATTAAATCAGATAATTCTTTATAAGTAAATCCGAGTTTTTCTTCATCTGTTAATGGCTGAAGACCATCAATTGGTGTTTTATGAGTAAGTTCATAAGGAAGACCAAGGTCATCGCCAATTTCAATAACTTCAGAAACAGTTAACATACCAAGTGGGCTAAAACTTCCAACAGAATCACCCCAAAGAGTTGCATATCCAACAACATCTTCATTTCTTTGACATGTATTGGCCATCAACCAGCCATGAGTTTGAGCAGTGACCATAATCTGATTAGTACGAATTCTTGCACCAACATTAGTCTTTGCGTCATAGGACTTATCAGCACCCGGAACAAGAGCAAGAGATTCCTTAACTAATGTTTCAATATCCTGAACATCATAATCGATACCAAGATGGTCAACAAGCTTATAGGAACAAGAAATATCTTTCTGAATTCCACATGGAAGCAAAACGCCATGAACATGTTCCTTACCAAGTGCTGCGACGCCAATAGCAGCGACAACAGAACTATCCTTGCCGCCAGAAATACCAAGAACCATATCTGTTTTACCAAGCTTATCGAATGTTTCCTTGGTCCAATTTACAACTTGCTGAGTTAATTCTTTCATAATTTTATCCTTATATTAAATTTTAAATCTTATATTATCAAAGATAGAAAAGAAATATAAAGCGAAATGTAAATTTATTTTTTACTTTCCCTCTCCCTTCTCGAACCAACGAAGTTCTTGAAGTTGCTTTCTAATGTCATTAAATGTATTTCTTTCCTTGATAATTACACCTCCAACTAGTGTAATCCCCAAAAGTGCCAAAACGGCTTTAAAAATTTTATTCATAATATATCCTTTTTAAAATGTCTGGCACAAATATAGTAAATTTTACTTAAATTGTAAACCTTACTTCTTTTTTAATAATTCTGTAAATTTATCAGCTAATTTACCAGCATCTGATTTTTCTCTTTCCTGAAACATTGGGTCAACTTTCTTTTTAGGAGGAGTTGATTTTGCTTTAGGATAATGTTGTGGAAAATTACCTTTAATTTTTTGTCTTGGATATGATGGGTCATGTGCAGACATAAATCTATTGCATCTTTTATCAATATCATCAAGATTTTTTTCAATCTTTTCGATACCAGCTTCTATAGATTTAATAGTTGCATCTACTGAATCATTAGCGCCTGGAATAGTCTTAATCCATTTACCAAATTTTTGATCATGTGGTTCAGGACCAAGAACATGCCAGCCCATGTCTTCCATTATACCTTTTACATCATCTAAGTTCATGTATAGATACCTCATTCTAGTATTTCTTTAAATACTTTGTAATTAGTATCATCCTTTCCACAATAGACAGCAAATTCAATATTCTTGAAGAAGAGTTTTCCGATTTCCAAAGCTTTCTTGTAAGCCTTAGCTACAATTTCAGGTGGGTTTTTGAATGCTCCACAACCGAATGCACCAAGAATAATTGTTTCATCACCATGAAATGCAGCTAAGTTAAGAATATGAGTTGCTCTGCGGAAATGAATATCAAACAATTCTTCATCAGTAACGTTTGGTTTTTCGCCACGCTCATGGTTGTAAGCGTTTGCAGGTGTTTCACGAAGATTAGGTGCTGCACAAGTAATTACATTTACAGAGAATGGACGATACAATAAGTTATAATTGTCCGATTTGATAATTTGAATATTGGGTGTGTAAATTGCATCATTGTTATGAAGTGCATTTCCATGTTCTTTATGTGGTTTATAAAAGATTTTGTCAAATTTCGGGTCAGACAAAACATTATAAAGTGTAGAACAACGACAAAGACATTCTTCTTGTGCATTAGAACCCTTTGTTACACCGCCGCCAGGATTAGTAGCAGACGCAAAATTGAGAACTGCTACTTTACCAGTATATTTTCTTGTCGCATCAAAAGAACTACTCTTAGTAACCTTAACAATTCCTGGAGTTTTTTTCTCGCAGAAAAAGTCAATCGTCATATTATCGGCAAGAAAATACGAATTTTCAATCGAATACTTAATAGAATTCTGTAAGGTTTTATCCTTATTAATTAATTCTTGAGTATGATTAAAAATTTTAATATTTTCTTCTTTACTAGCCATGATTAAGCCTTAAACATATCATCACACTTCAAGAGCAAACGATCAATCTTGGGTTGAATCATCTTTTGATTATACGGATCATCGCCGACAATATCATTCTTGGTCCAGTGGCAGAGTCTACCGATAATAAGGAACCACAAGATGTTTGCAAGCGGTGACAGAATGACAATATCAAACACACTTGGATGGAACGGAACATGGTCCATTCTATGACCAACATAAAGTGCGATAATGCCAGCTGCATACATTGCAATGACAGTGAAAATGATAGTAGTGATTGTAGTCATGTTTATTTTTCCTTTGGTTATAGTTTTTTATAAAATATAATAAAAAGCAGGGTTGTTGTCAACCCTGCTTAGTGATTTTATTTAGGAGAATAGGATAAATCCTTTTTTATTAGACACCCTTGTAAGCCTTGACGACTTCCTCGAATTCAGTGTCGAGAGCGACAGTTTCGATGGTCTGAGTGCCCTTACCACCCTTACCGGTGATTTCGGCAATTTCCTGCTTAGCTTCGATGTGGAACTGAGTGGTCTTGACTTCGCTTTCGATTTCAGCAATCATAGCGTTGCAATCGATACCGAAATCACCGATCTTGTTGCGATCGCACATCTTGAGTGTATCGATCTGGACCTGGAGAGCAGTGAGCTTGGCTTCGATGAGAGCCTTGTTGGTGTCGATGTTCTTGAGAGTATCACGAACCTGGACACACTGCTTTTCTGTGTTCTGCCAAGCAGTTTCGATAGTGTCACGAGCAGTCTTCATGCCCTTGTAAACAATATACTTAATCTTAGCTTCATCGAGCTTGTCAGCAGCGATGAGAGATTCATAGACACGCTTGCTAGTAGCGGTCTTTTCGTCGAGTTCCTCGAACTTGGCCTTGAGTTCCTTAGCGTTGACCAGCATATCTTCAGCCGACTTGATATACTGAGCGGCATTCTTATTATACTGATAACGGATTTCCTCAATCTTATCCTTGGTGGAGATGAGGCCTTCGAGACCACGCTGAGCCTTGTGAGCGAAGATTTTGAAGATATTGAAAGACATAGTTTGTTTCCTTATGTTAATTGTTGAATTGTTTTATTGTTTTTTGTTTATGTGCATAATATAGTAATTATTATCGCACTTGTAAACCCCCTGATTATAAAAATTTTATGCAGGCAACCTTACTGGGATCTACTTTATATTTAAGGTGCTTGTTGAGACGCTTAATCTCATCATTTTTTATATCAGTTAATGCATTATATACCTCTGGAATGCAACATCCACGATTACTATGGCAATATTCAAATATCGGTGCGGTTCGAGCATCAAATCGTTCCGAAAACTCTTTAATATATTCTAGTTCTTCTTCAGATGAATATTGAATTGTATTACCGTAGAAATCTACAGTTCCAATAACTGGATGTTCAAGTTCCTTTAAATAATCATTAAAGTCTTCAATAGTATTTTCTAATACCGTACTAAAGAGAGTTTCGTCTACGGGCTTTTCTTTCGTGCTATATTTAATAATATTGCACAAACAAGCAGCTCTTACAGTATGATCTTCTCTAGGTATCGGCGGTAATGCTGTTCCTGGACCCATATATTCTCCAAATTACGAATAATAATAACCGTCTATATTAAGATATGTATTTTCATTATCTAATTTATAGACAATATGTTTATTTAACCATTCAATTTCTGATGCTTTTAATCTATGAATAGTATTAACAACTGTGCTTATATACGTTCCAACTTTATATTCTGGAAGTCGATTAATATGCCACATAAGACTTTCAGCTGCGGTTTTAATAAATGATTTTTCTATCTCAGTTGTTACTGGAATTTTAATATTAAAAAAATCAGCATAACCGATAATTGGATAATCATGTGGTTTCAAAAGCTCATTATACTCATTAAGTAATAAAGGCAAAAGATTCTTAAAAATACTTTCACCTTCATCACGTCTGGTTACTTTGAAATAACCTTTTTCAGTATGAACTAAACCTTTATAAGTATAATATTTTTCGCCATTAATACGTTCCACCTGCGGATAACCTTTATATTTTGGTTTTTTAGGTTGTGGTGGAGGTGGAACTGGACAAGGTGGATATGACATACTGTTTCCTAATATTTCTCTATCAATCATTTAGTAATTTATTAAATTCATTAATCATTCCTCGTTCGGGAGTTTTTGGTCTATAAATTGTCTTACATGCAATATAATCAATAAAATGACCACAAAGATGGAATATACCAATAATAGAAGAAACTACTCCCAAAACTATTAAACCCGGAATAATGGCAAATGATAAAATTAAAAAACTCCAGTAACAAATACTAAGTTTAATAGATGCTGCAGTTCCATCTTTAATATCTTGCCAATCATCGGCTGGTCTATAATCTGTATCATCTTTTAATAATCTCTGTTTTTCCTTATATTGCCGACACCAATCATCATAATTACTGGCAGTAATAGCCATCATAACAAGAGAAAATGTACAAGAACATAATATTGTTACATATGGCCATATCATTCCGTTTCTTTTGAAATAAAGAAAAAAATTATTTTGAATAATATTTGTATTTTGTTCCAAAATACTAGCGGCTGATATGATTACCATGAAACCACAAAATATTATTGCAACACTTTGAAGCAAACACATATACCATTCATTCCAAGCATCTCCATTTAAAAGTGCATTATTAATTTTTCTTACCATGGTTGTGTCCCCACTAGTTTATTGTATTCGTCAATAATAGTTTTCTTGTATTTTTCTGGAGATTTCTTCCTATAACTGTTAAGCATATTACTAACAGATAATTTATTATGGAATGCTATAGCACATTCACACAAGAAAGCGAAGAATCTTGCAGAATTCATAACAATAACTAATATAATTGAGATAGGTGCAAATATAATACTTCCACCGAACAAGATATTACAACCAAGATAGAAAATACTTTCAAAATACGATTTATCATTATGTTCATAATAATAATCTCTATATTTATCCATTGCAAAGAATAGACAGAGGTCACCAACAATGAACAGAATAATAGGTAATACAATAGCCCACCAATGTTCATGCAAAAAATTGTGCATAAAGATAGTGCTTGGCCATGCATTTCGTTGTAAATTACCAAGACCATTAATAAGAAGATATAATGAAGCAACGACTTGGAAAATTATTTCAATCGAAACGACTCCAACCCACCATTCTTGTCCTTTGAAAAAGTAATCTTTTAAAAACTTCTGCATATATTCTCCTTATTTAAAGACCATTGGAACGGCCGACATTGGAAGTGGTTTATTAGGAATTGCTTTACAACATTGCGGTGATTGTTCTTTATATGATGAACGAACTTTTTCTGCAGCTAAATGACCTTTGTATTCCAGAATACTTTGTTCATATAACTTAGCACGTTTTTCAACCATGATTTCATGATTCGCTTTATTAGAGTAAATATCTATAGAAAATCCAGTTACTAATAGAGCAATCAAAAGAATTGCTCCAACAATCGATGTTACTGTATAGTAATCATCATAATTTAATCTATGATTTTTTGTTCTCATGGTTTAGTTCCTTTTTAAATGGTTATTAAGGTTACTGATAACGTCAGGAAGTATTCTACTAACTCTATCATTAATATCAGTCATTGCTTCAATCTTTTTCTTTTTATGATTTTTTGGAAATAAGAAAATAAAAGTTAGTATTTCTACTATTGGTATAATATAATACCAATAACTACTGGAATTTGCCGATATAATAGCACTTATAATTCCAATCAATCCCAAATAAGCAACAACAATTAAAAGTCTATCAATCCATTGAATAATAATAGATGTTGTTTCCTGGTATTCAATCATTTTTGGCGCATAGAACTTAGTATCAATTTGTTCAATATCATATGTACTCAAATGATATTTAGCATTAAGATCCTTAAGCGATTCTGGAATTCCTCCACACCAACAATGTGTTTCTTTTACCGGTTCTTTTACTGTTTTTGTTATAGTTTGCGATGGTATTCCCATAATTGCTAATACAATACAGAATACTATCACTAGTTCTGAGATGACTTTTATAAGCATTGATATGCTCCTATGTTTTAGTTTCTAAGAAAGTTGTTATAGGTATTTATCATTTCTTTTTCTGTTTTTTCCCGAACAATCATTTTTTCTTTTGTTTTTCTTGGTGCGAATAACATAAAGAAATGCTCAAGACAGAAATTAACTGCATAGAATAAATACTTAGTAATATCATAAAGAAGAATAAATGGCATTACTATAAGCAATGCACCACTGCAAGTAGCAAATACCCAAAAATACCCAGCAACTAAGAATCTTCGATCATCATCTGCCTTATAGTGTGAATCAGCAAATAATGTAAAAACGCCGAAAACAATAGAAATTATTACAATGATAAGTCCGATTAACCAAATTTTATCACCCGGTTGTGCGATAAGTGAAAGGTTACCCATTTCTACTGGAGTTGTAGCAAAATAATCAACACCAGTAATAATGCTTAAAACAATAATACCCATAACAGATAAAACTGTTAAAGCATATGAAAATTCATTATAATTAGCGTCAGTAATTGATTTACTAGTATCTTTGAGTAATTTAATCATTATGGATTTTCTCCTTTGACAAATTTGTCAAGAAGTTCTAAGAATTTATCTTCTTCTAAAAAGAATGGATCTTGTCCATACCAGCCGAAGAAGTTGAACATAAACTGTCCAAAACGCCAATCTGGAAAATGAGTGATATGGACAGTTTGAAGTTTTTGATAAAAATCGTAAAGACGATTCGGGTCTCGCATTAGTAACCTCTACACTTTTCTTTCATAAGAGAAATGAATACTTCATTAATAGGATCATCTGTTTTTCTGATAGTATCAGTTCTTCTTGGAGTTAAACGATAACGAGAACCCGTTGGTCTTTGATAAGCAGTAATAACAGGTTGCTGTGTCTGTCTAGCAATCTGACTAACAAGATCCATTGCTTCATGATAGCTTGTCAGAACGTCTTTAGGACCATTATCAGTAGATTCAGTTTTAACAACCTTTACCTTATCATAAGCAGGTCTGAAATCACTAAATAAATCCTGTTCATCGATATACTTATCATATTCTTTATCAAATGTAGAAGCATTATCAAGAATAGATGGCTTACCAGTTCCAAGGAACCGATTGAGCTTATACCATACTTCCGGTAATTTCTTATTATACTTGTTTACGAATTCGTCTTCCCTTTTCTTTTTAGTAGACCATTTCCAAATATAAGCAAGCAATGTAGTGACGATTAAACCGACAAACATTAGCGGAGCGATAAGAACGCAGGCAATCTTAGGGTCATCCTTGACATCAATCATTTTCTGTTCTTTTAAGAACCGAATGATTAAACGACAGCCGATGTATGAGGCAAAGTAGATTAGAAGTAATTTGAGCATTTTTTTATCCTTTTTTATGTTTTACTAAATATAATATAGAAAAAAGAACCACTTTTGTAAATGGTTCTTTTTAATTTTTATCTGGCGAATATTTTTGCAGATTACGGTGTTTTAATTACGACCATTCCGCCCTTCCACTGGTCAAGCGGAATATACTCAAATACGCTCTTAACGTATTCGACATATGCCGGGGATTCGCACATATTCTTTTCCGGGCAATCGCTAAGCTTAACGACATCTCTACCATTAACCTTAACAACCTTCATAACCATGGAAAGCGGCTTAATACCAGCAGTCTCAGTTACAAGATTTGCCATGAAATAAGTACCGATACCGAAGCTAATCTTGATACGACCATTGAAATGCTGTGCAATCTTAATTGCCTTATCAACGTCGAGAGAATCAGACCAGCAGCCAGTCTTAGTAGTCGGATCAATACCGAGTGCCTTATAATGAGCAATCAACATTTCACCCCAGACAATCGGGTCACCGCTATCATGGCGGCATCCATCAAACAACTTTGCATAGAACTTATCAAAGTCACGAAGGAATGGAATAAATCCAAAGTTATCAGAAAGTGCAATACCAAGATCGCCGCGATATTCCTGTGTCCATGCATCGAATACTGCCTTCTGAGACTGACGAATAGGAACATCATCAAGTCCCTGGAACAGAGCATACATTTCGTGTGCAAACGTTCCAATTGCCTTTACACCATATTTAATGGCAAAATAAAGGTTAGAAGTTCCGACAAAGCACTTACAGTTCTTAGCCATATAACCAACTGCATAGTCTTGCCATGCAAAAGAATGTCTACGGCGAGCGCCAAAGTCAGCAAAACCGAACTTTAAGCCAGAATCGATTGCTGCATTAAACTTATCAACTGCTTCCTTAAGATTTTGCTTTGCCTTTTCAAAATCAAATTCAAACTGACGAAGATAAAGTTCCTGGATAATTTCCATCACATAGATTTCAAACCATGTGACTTTGAGTTGTGGGCCTTCTGCTTCAATTTCAAGATCGTCACCGCGGCGAGTAATCTTAATGTACTTTCTCTTAAGACGGAAGTCTTCGAGCCAATCAACATAGTCAGGCTTAATGTAATAAATCTTGGACAATGCATCAAGTTCGAACGGTTGCCACCTAAGAGTACAAAGATGGTCAACTTCGCGGTTAACTGCATCAACCAAATAACCCAAATGAACATCCTTAGAACGAAGTTTCCACTTCCATTTAGCCCATTCATTTGGTCGTTTATGAAGAAGACATTGAGTCATAGAAACTTTGTAAATATCAGTATCACTAAGATAATTGATAATATACTTATCTTCATCGAGTGGTTTATAATTCTTGATTTCTTCAATTTCTTTTTGAGAAAGTTCCATATTAATATCCTCTTTAAATATTATTAAAATCCATTTTTAAGTTTTTGAACATAAAAGTTCAGTGGTTTGTCATCTTCATTTGCTGCATTAACACATTTGTTGTAACGAGCTTGATTGAAGTATTTTGATTTTTCCTTGAAGATCATTTCGTGCATATCGTTCATCATCTTGTAACGGTGCATCATGAATTCATTAATGAGTTTTTCTGATGTAACGATATAATAATTAAGTGACTTCTTTAAATTCTTTTGGTCTACCGATTTAATATAAGTAATACATTCATCATAACGACCAGAAGCAAGAAACTTGCTAATATCTGCCATAACTTTTAAATTAGGCGGAAAAAGTTTTAGAAAAAATTTCATTTTAATCTCCAAGATTTTGTTTTAAACAAATATAGTAAAAATAACCATTTTTGTAAATGGTTATTCTTTAATATTAATTTTGATTTGAGAACCAAATGTTCTAAGTACAATATCTACGTTTTCTTTTGTAACGGGTTTATGTAATTTTCTTACTACATCTTCAGCTAGTGCATAAATCTGCTTTTCTGTCGCACCATCGGCAACAGCAAGCAGATCCTGCCATACATTTGCTAGATCTTTAAGACCATCAGTATTGTATTTGTCTGGAATATTAGGCATTGATTACATCAATCTGTTGACGCTGGAGACAGAGAATTGCAGCCTTCTGACCTTCTTCATCCAAATCAGCAATGCAGCTTGCATCAACCGTAATCTTCATATTCGGGAATGCAGCTCTAAGAATAACTGCGTTCGCAAGAACACAAATTGTGCTTACGAAACCCCAGATTTCGATTTCGTCGAATTCAATGCCGAGATTTCTGATATATTCAGGAAGATCGAGCTTACCGAATGTATACTTATCGACAGAATAGAAATTATGCTTACCATCTTGATTCTTCTTCTGAAGTTCATCAAGAATGGTCTTTTCGATTTCCCAACCATCGGTCAACTTAATACAATGCGGAACTGGAAGTTTCTGTCCTTCCAAAGTTTCCTCATATGGCTTGCCTTCCATTGGAGGCCAACCAGTAGTAACCTGCATCTTGTTAAAGTGAGTATCATGTGTTGCAATGATAGCACCATCCCAATGCTTAATCTTGTTAACAATATTAGGAACCTTCGCCTGTGCGAATGGGTTTGCGAGAGCACCAGTAATAAAGTCTACCTGTGCATCAACTAATACGCCGAGTTTTGCCATTGTTATATCCTCTCTTTTTATTTTTAAATTTAGTAAATTTTTTTGTGTTTGTAAATATGTTTATTTCTTTTCTGCCTCAAGTGCAATCAACGAGTTACCGCAAGTAATACGGTCAGCATCTTCTTCATGTGACGGAATGAAAACAATAACCTGCCAACCTGCATCGACAAGCGGTTTTTCGAACTTATCGTAAACGTCAAAATCAAATTCAGTAGTGAAGTTATTTACTGCTGCAGCTTCTGTTGCATGGATAGGAGTAATCTTAACAATGAAACGGTCCTTATCGAAATACTTGTCCATGAGAGCAGGGTCAAGATTGCACTTGCCAGTTGCTGCAAAGTTCAGAGTATACTTTCTACCAGCAGGAGGCGGAAGACGCTTTGCTAAATCCGAGATTTCCTGCAAGCTTAACGACTGGTTATTAAACATGTCGTTTCTATCAGCTTCATCAAGAGTATTGATAGAGAACTGAAGACCAATACCGCCATTCCACTTTGCATCATAACCAAGAGCACACCAGTCTTGGAGGAATGCTTCAAGCTTCTTGTTGTTATTCGGAAGCATGGTAGAAACGACAGGGTGATATTCCTTGAACCAGTTATTGGAAATATTACCAATATCACGAGCGACCTTAATTACGTTTGGATTCCAAGTAGGTTCGCCCATTCTTGCAAAGTGGACATTGAGTCTTTCACCTTGAGTAATCTTGGAGAATGCGATACCATTAACAATTTCGGACATCAATTCAAAGTAGGGAACGTTTCCCTTAAAGCCGAACTTAGGACAGTCACAGAACTTACAGGATTCAAGACAACCTTTTTGTGTAGAAACTGTAACGACAAGCTTATCTGCAACATCGACCGGTTTGTGAACATCCTTTTCGATTCTTTTAGTATAGCCTAAGAAATCTGCCTTAATGTTATTTTCTTTACCATAATCGCCTACGTAAAGATACTCCAAATTGAGGTCTGTGTCCGAGACAATCATGCCTGTGTGTGTTTGAGTTATAGTTCTCATTGGTTATTCTCCATTAAAATACTAATGTTAAAAATTTAAAAATTTCTTCCCATGTGAGGGTTACTAATTCTTCGTCTGTAAACATGGTAAAATCTCCTTCAAATATAAAAAAATAGACCGCTTTTGTAAGCGGTCCTTAATTGTTAAACGTGGTAAAAAATTATTTACAATATACTAACAACCACAAACCGCGGTGACGATTTGCTGTATGATGAATAGTTGTAAGTATTATTAATAAACATTTGTTTCCTCTGTCTTATATATAATTTTTATTTTTACTTTTTCGTATTAGATTTTCTTTTGCTTGACAGTTAATCCATCTGCTTTAATATCTAAGAGTTTCCTGGAATCATAAAAATAGACTCTGACAAATTTCTTACCAGTAAAGTCATGTTTATATTCCCATTTCTTTGCATCTGGAATTATTTGTTCATAACAAAAATTCGGATTACAAATTTCTAATACCAACGGTTTTGCAAAAGCAAAACTGACCAAAAATAACATAATAAAAATTAATTTACTCATATTATATTTATGCCTTTAGTTTTTCTTCTAGTTTGTGTAATACTTCCTTATACGTCGTAAAAAGGATAGCGTTACTCCCAGCCCCAACAAAATCAGCACAATTTTCTGGTTTATCGTCGATTAATAAACGATTTGGTTTCGCATGTTCAACCTTATTAAAAGACCTATTGCAAATAATAACATTTTCCTGATTTATTTCAGGGCAGTTACATTCAAGCCAATATCGTTTTCCTCGTTTACCAGAATTAGAGAAAATAGCGGATAGAACACCAAGTTTAAAATTATACTTCTTCTGTAATTCAAGAATGCCCAGATAAAGATCATGACCTTCAAGAAGCCAAGGCATATCAATCCAGAATTTAGCACCAATTTTACATACTTTATCCCAATTCGCTTTTCCCGTAGGTTTTCGGGCGTTGTAAAAATCAATCTGGTAATCCCAGTTGGTTAATACACCGTCCATATCTAAATATACTTCATCTATCATAGAGTAGAAATGTTTAAAAGTTCAGAAATTGTTTCTTGTCCAGTTATTTTATGGAAATTTTCTTTAGGCATATCGACCGAAATACTTACTTCCATATTAGGCATATCTATATAAAGGTCAGGAACGATAATATTGCCTACTGTATCTCGTTTCTTAATTCCGTCAATATTATAAACCGAATCTGATGGAACATCAAACAGATGTAATACTCTTGCAGGATTAATCTGTTTAAAACCAAGAATATCAAAGTTTATAATCTTGCACATGCTATGCAATGCCGGAATTTTCTTCTGTAACCAGGAAATATTCTTTTCGATTTCTTTCTTATACTTTTCAAAAAGAACCTTTCCTCGACCAGTATTCTTAAATCCTTGAATCAAGACCCTTCTTCCCTGTAAAGCAGGAAGGTCATGCCTGTTAAGAATACCAGCGATTACATGAATAACGACTCTATCACCAAGTTTGTCTATGAATTTAAAATCTTCCTTACAATGTGCGTCATGCAATGTAATTCCAAGGCCATAAATGAGTTCTTCATCGATTAATTTCTTAATAAGGTCTTTATTTTCTTTGATATGAATCTGATTAATATTAAGGTTAACGATGATTTGTCTTGCCTTGAGAATTCCCAGAATAGTTATAAGTTCTGGATGTGCCAAAGGATTTCCACCAGTAATATTAACTTCAAGTCCAGGATAGAAAGAATTAATCATAGGTAACAACTTTGACAAATCAGCATGCTTTGTTGCACTATTACTTCCTTCAGAACAGAACTGGCAACCTGCATTACAAAAATCTGTAATTTTTATAGTTATATTTTCTGGCGCTTCATAAATGAAATTTTCAGAATCTGTCTCAACCCAACGGTTAACACGAGTTCCTTTAGGTCCTGGTTCGTTTACATAGTAACCAGTCTCTTTGACCTTCGTACCGTCAGTATAAATAGTAGTACGATGATTGCCATTTATATAACTACTTATAATATTACTCATAAAAATACCTTATTATTTCGATTTAAATATAGCAAAAATAATTAGTTCTGTAAACTATAAATAATATAAAATGATAAAAAATTTGAGGATTTTATGATAGATTTTTTAAACGAAGCATTAGATTTGGGTGATGTCGAGAATTATGACGACCGCAATAAGGCTAAAGGAACATCAACATTCCGTAGCTTTATTATGACCGAAAAGGCTGATGAAGCATATAATAATAGAATTACCAATAGAATTTGCACAGAAATTCGTGATATTATGGGAGATATTTATATAGCAACTCCGACGGGTTCTCGTTCTGCAAATAAAATTCAGCTTATTCGTAGAGGTAAGGGCGGTGCTTATCAGTTCGAATTGAGAATTAACACTGATGGAACTATTAGTGTTACTGATAATAGTCAAGCAAAGGGTTTTATCAAGACGCTTGATGACGGAACCAAGAAATTTATCTTGTTAAATGCTCATGAATTCTATAGAACTAAGAAGACAAATGATGCTGGAGTTACTGAACTTATCGAATGGTTAACTGATAATTATGATAAGTATGAAGCATCAAACGGTGCAGCAAGAGACAGACGTGATGGAATTACTCAAGCTGCTCGTACTTCTTCTGCTATGGGAACTAGAAGAACAGGACCAAAACGCGTTACAGATATGATGAGACGTCACGGTATTAGCAGTGTTTCTGACTTTTTAAGAAACGGCGGCAATATTAGAGACCTTATTTAAGATAAAAATACAGATTTGATAAAACCAGTCAGTAACGGCTGGTTTTTTATTATAAATAATATAAAGAAAATTAATTGAGAGGAATTATGACTTTTAACGAAGCAAAAAAGCTATTAAAATCAAAGAATATGTATTTTATCAAGGAAAATGCTGCATTTGGCTCTCTCGAAGAGTATAAGGCCAAATTGAGCGACTTGTGGGCAGATAACTATACAACTGATGATCCAGATGAAGCATCTTTTGACGAAATCCTTGCCATGGATGATGACGCTGAAGAATTGGTCAAGAGTTATTACGAACGTGAACTTGACCCGACAGAAGCTGTTGAGGAATTACACGATACTTTATCAAGTGTTCCAGAAAATACAGAAGATTTCGAAGAAGTTGTCGATGGTGAAGATGAAAATGCTGAGTATATCGATGATGAAGATAATATTGATGCATTAGATGGCGAAGATAACATCTCTTATGATGAATCTGATTTAGATAACTTCGAAGATGATGAAAATTATGTCGTAGATGATCTCGAACCGGAGGAAGAATTGAATTTTGGTGAAGCAGTTAGATATTTAAAGAAGCATGGCTATGCACTTAATGAAGATGCACAGTTACTTTTGGAAGCATGGTATGACAATATCGGATTAGACGATACTGATAAGTTGTTTATCCAGAGAACTATGGAAACTTATGCTTCTGCTAAGTCTAAGCCAAGAACACTTGGTGGTCAACGTATTAAGGGTGGTTACATGACACCTGCAAAACGTGCTGACTACTATGGCAAGTTCGAACATATTTTGGAATTGATCCAGGATCGCCCGAATGCTACCAGAAATATGAGAACTGTTAGAAAGGAAATGGAACTTCTTCAGGATGATAACTGGTATCAGTTCATTCATGAAAAGAACCCAGACCTTGACCAAGATACAATCGTTGAAATCTTCGGTCATGCAGCAATTGGTGAAACTGCTGACTTGACACCAGAAGAAGCAGAACAGCGTCGTGCAGAACGTGCTGAAGCTGAACGTCGTGCAGCAGAAGCAGAACGCGAACGTCGTGAACGTGAAGCTGCAGCAGAACGTGAACGTCAGCGTCGTGAAAACCCAGAACCAGAAGACATGATTACTCATCGTGAATTCGAAGAAACCCCGGAAACTGTTACTACTCGTCGTGTCACTCGTCACCGTATGAGAACAGTTAACCGTAACTACACTGACCACTATGCATTCCCAGCTGCAACAATCAAGATTAATATTGATGTTACTGGTGACGATGAATCCAAGGCAGAAGTTGATGAAATTATTTCTGCAATCAAGGATAAGTTACGTATTGCTTACGAAGATGATGAAGGTAAGTTTGCAATGTGTAATGTTGATGCAGCAGTCGTTGATGTCGAAGAAGATGGTGCTACAAAGCAAGAATATCATGTCGTTATCAAGATGCCTGCAGAAATCAAGGAAGAAATCACACAGTTCGTTCAGGTCGAACTTGAAGATACATTCCCGTTCGTTAATTCTGAACATCCAGAAGATTCTGTTTATGAATTCGATAATACTGGAAACCGTGATGAAATCGAAGACGAAACTTACGAATACGATGAACCAGTTGTTCAGAGAGGCCGTAGACGTCCACAGACTACTGGAGCACGCCGTGTTAGCAGAACACCTCGTTGGAGAGTTCACTATACATTAGCTGATGAAAACGGTCGTGATAGTAGAATTCAGAGAACTGTTATTGTTCCTGCAGCAACTGCTGAAGATGCTAAGAACAAGGTTGAAAACCCAGAAGACATCGATAATGCATACGCAACTGGTGTATTCGCTGTAACAGGTGTTGATAGAGTCTAATAATCTCAATTAATAAAAGAAAGGCGGCAAGCAATTGCCGTCTTTTTTATTTTAGAATGTCTTAATAAATGCTGTATAACCTAAGTAAGCGTTATAAATGTCATTTACATGAGCAAGTTCTAATGGAGAGTGCATATTCAGAATTGGAACACCAGCATCAAGAACATTGATATTCAGGTCACAAACCATACTTGCGATTGTTCCACCGCCACCAACATCAACCTTACCCATAGAGTCAAATTGATACTTAACTCCTGCATCCTTCATAACCTTTCGGATATAAGCAATAAATTCAGGATTTGCATCAGCACCGCCAGACTTACCACGACCTCCATTATACTTAGAGAACATGATACCACCATTTAACTTAGCAGAAGATTTCTTATCATAAGCGTCTGCATAAAGTGGGTCATAAGCTGCAGTAACGTCAGAAGAAAGCATACGAGAACGTGCTAAGTATGTAGCAAATTCAACTTCATCCTTCGGTCTCAAGACACAACGTAATACGTCTTCAAACCATCTCGATTTTGCTCCTGTAGCACAGCAAGAACCAATTTCTTCCTTATCTACTAATACAACACCAGATGTGACTTCTGGAAGCTCCTGAAGCGACAGAACAGCCATTAATGAGGTAAATGCACAAACTCTATCATCTTGACCATAACCAGCAATCAAGGACTTATCAAAACCAGAATATCTTGCTCTACCTGCAGGGACAATTTCAAGTTCTGCAGAAACTAAATCTTCTTCTTCAACTCCATATTTTTCCTTAAGGAACTGTAAAACCCATTCCTTAACCTTTTTCTTATCCTTATCTTCAGTTTCGATTTCAGTCGTTGCTACGAGAATATCGAGCTTTTCACCATTAATGAAATCACTTGCTTTCTTTTCTGCAAGTTTCTTATCAAGGTGAGGAAGAAGGTCACAAATACAGAAAATCGGGTCATTTGGATCTTCACCAATAGAAACCTTTACACTATTACCATCAATAGTGCAAATAACACCATGAATAGCAAGCGGGGTAGTTGTCCATTGATACTTCTTGATACCACCATAATATTGAGTATCAAAATAAGCAATTCCATCTGATTCATAAAGTGGCTTTTGCTTGACGTCAATTCTAGGAGCATCAATATGAGCACCGAGAATGTTTGCTGCTATATTTGCCTTACCAACAATAAATGCTGCAAAATTCTTATTTTTATTCTTAAAATAAACCTTTTCACCTGGCATCAAAATACCAGAACTATGTTTATATTGTCTAAAACCAGCAAGAACAGCAAGGCGTTCAGCTTCATCGACACAAAGACGCTCAGTCTTCGCTGTTGAAATAAAATTAATATAATCTGTGATTAAGTTTGTTTGATTTATCATACTCATATAAACAAATATAAAAAAATAACGGGCTTTGTAAACCCGTTATTGTTAATTGCTGAAATTTATTAAGCGTTTTCTTTGAAGTTCTTAGCGAATTCTTCAAATACCTGTTCGAGACATTCCTTAGTCAAACCGAGCTTGAAGACTGGCTTATAAGTATCGTAGAATTCCTGAAGGTTATGTGCTACGAACGGCTTATCTGTATCAGTCTTATAGCGAGTGTTCAAACGAGTTAAGGCATGCTGACAAATAGCACGGACAATTTCAACACTTGCAGCACCGATTGCGTCACCAACGACACCACCGTTACGGATAAGTCTTGGATTATCAGTAAAGTACTTCTTGACGATTTGCTTAGCCTTCAACTTGAATGCATCATTATCGCGTCTTGGAATATCGATTGTATTCGGAACTTCATTATCAATAATTTCATTAATCTGAGCAGCATAAGTCTGAGCATCAGAGTTCAAGAACGAACGACATTCAGCAGCAGTCGGGAAGTTAGCAGCACCTAAGCTATCCTTAATAGTCTTCTTAACGCTCTGTTCCATATATTCTGCATCGTTATTTGCTAACAATCTCATTGCGTCTTCTGGGAAGTCATTAATGAACAATGCCAACTTGTAAGCAACGGTTTCGTCCATCTTAGCACGGTCTTCTTCTGGAACATGGTTAATTTCGTCTCTCTTATAAGCACGAACCCAGTCATTCCAAGCATCGCTAAGTTCTGTAGCAGAACCAGAATAATCCGGCATAATCCAACGAGCCAAGTCACGACTAAGCTGTCTATAAGAGTTAGCACCGAATCTGTCCTTAGCTTCTTCTTCGTTGTTCTTAAACCATTCGACGAAATCAGCCATATCAAGCTCATTATAAGCGTCAGCTAACTGGACATTATTTCTGGAAATCTGGTTATGGAACTTAATACCACGGTCATAGTAGTTTCTATCAATATCATCTTTGCTATGTTCGATAGCTCTACCAATTCTAGTATAAAGCTTATAATATGCACTTTCTGTAAACTTACGCTTAAAATCATACCAGCTTGTTGATGTAAGATCAATATTGAGCTTACTTCTAATTAATGCAACATATGCATCCCAATCAAAGCGATTAACTTCAATGAATCTTTTTAACTTAGCCATTGCGGTGGCAGTTGAATCACGGTCAGTGATAACCTCATTGATTGCCTTTGCAGTAAGGAACATTTGCTGTTTTTCTGGTGTAAGTTTATCAAAAACACGACGTTGTGCGTTCTTAGCCATTTCAGTAATATATCTCTTTTTTCTGATAGTGAGCAAGCTCATATAATCTCCTTAAAATTTACTTTATATTATTTATAATAAAAAATGAGAGAATTAATCTCTCATTTCTTACAAAAAATACAGAGTTTAGAGATTATCGGCTATAATTTCTTCTGATTTTTCTTCTAGTTG
>JAFQXD010000081.1 GCA_017407115.1 Methanobrevibacter sp.
AATTTCACCTTTATAACCTTTATCCTTATACAATTTTACAGCACGTGCATGAGAGACCATCATGTTGTGGTGTGATTGGAAGACTTTGGCAAGATCATATTTAATGCCTGGAGGGAATTTACCAACCAAGTATTGACCATCACCAATTGGGCCAATTTCATTGAAAGTTGTCCAGTAGTTTACTTCTGGAAACTCTTCAAAACAGAAAGCGGCATAATCTATAAAGTGTTCTATATTTTCGCGGTTTAAGAAATCTCCATTTGAATGAAGAGCTTCTGGTGTGTCAAAATGATGCAAAGTCACAAATGGTTCAACATGACGCTTGTGGCATTCAGCAAATAGTTTATGGTAGAATTCAACACCTTTTTCATTTACTTCACCGTAACCCGTTGGGAAAATACGAGACCAGGCAATAGAAATACGAATACCATTAACACCATATTCTTCAGCTAATTCTAAATCAACTGGGTATTTATGGTAAAAATCACTTGCAGGTTCTGCTGTATACCAATAATTGTCTTCAAGATACTTATCCCATGCAACTGGGCCTTTACCATCCGTGTGAGTCGCACCTTCTGCTTGATAAGCAGCTGTAGCACCACCAAAAATAAAATCTTTAGGAAGTGTTTTAGTCATATATATAAATCCTTTCAAAAAAAGCATTTGAGACGATATTCTGAGTTCCGGAAACCAAGGAAATGAAATGCAATGATATGGTTAACAATATTATAAGGAACTGAAAGAATAATCTCGTCTCAAATAACTTTTACAAATTTATTAATCAAACTGTTGTTGAACAAATGCAAGAGCACCTTGTCCATCACGTGTCAATTTGATATATTGAGCTCCTTCAGTTTTTGCAAGTTTAATGCCCAATTTATCTGTTTCAGCCTTCATATCATCGAAGTTTGAAGCGACCTGTGGAGCCAAGATAACCAAGTCAAACTCTGGCAACATTTCACGGTGAGCACCGTAACCACCCGCTGCCGCTTTGACTGGAACATTGTATTCTGCTGCTGCTTTGTTCAAGGCATTGGCAAGCAAGCCACTTGTACCTCCACCTGCACAAAGAACAAGGACATTAGTTTCTTTTGTGATATTATTGTTTGCTGCTACATCTTCTTTAGCAACGCCTGCTTTTCCAAGAACGGCATCTGCTTTAGCAGTATTAAAGTTTGCAGCTACTTTTTCTTTAAAAGCATCGTTTGTTTTACCAGAACGTTCTTCTTCAAGAATTTGTTCATCGTATACCTTAACAAATGGGTAATAAATGATAGTATCAACAACTATCAAGAGACCGGCTAAGATAAATGCTAGAACTTGGAAGTTAGTACCGAGTACAATTCCCAACGGACCAGGAGTAACCCATGGAAGGTTGGTAGAGAATGAGTTCATGTTCAATGTGTCAACAAAGAATTTAAAGATCCAAACGTTGACAATCGGAGCGAAAATGAACGGTACAAAGAAAATCGGATTCAATACGATTGGTGCACCAAATAAGATTGGCTCATTAACCCCAAAGAATGTTGGAACAACTGAGGCACGTCCGATGGCACGGTTACGTTCTGATTTACAAATCCACATGAACAAGAATGGAACAATCAATGTAGCTCCTGTTCCACCCATGGTAACAATAAACATTTGAGTACCAGAAGTGATAACTTTATCTGCATGTTGTCCAGCTTGGATAAGATGCAAGTTGGTA
>JAFQXD010000043.1 GCA_017407115.1 Methanobrevibacter sp.
AAAGCAATAAAAAGAAAAATAACACTAAAAACAATAAAAAATCAAAAGCACCATTAAAAACAGGACAACAAGAACTAGAAATTAGCAAAAAAGAAGAGCAAATATCACTCCTAGAATTTTGTTCAATCTAGCACCCTATATGAACAAATAAACTTTAATTTAAATTTAATAGCATATAAACTTTCTATAACAAAAATACAAAATTGCATTATCCATAAAATAAAAATTGACTTCAAATTAAAAAAAAAAAATAAAATTTTAAAAAAAAAGATAGATGGATTTTCCATCTAAACATCAATTTTACTATTAATCAAAGAGTCATCACCGGCAGATACAATTTCACCATCCAAAACTTCGATAACCCTATCTGCAAGTTTGGCTACATCCATATCATGAGTAACAATAATCAATGTTACATTTTTATCTTCGTGCAAATCGATTAGTTGCTTAAGGATTTTGCTACTTGTCTTTGAATCAAGTGATCCTGTTGGTTCATCCGCCAATATTATTGATGGTTCATTTGCAAGTGCACGGGCGATTGCCACCCTCTGACGTTCACCACCTGACAACTTGTTCGGCCTGATATCTGCCTTGTCCTTAAGACCAACATCATCAAGTAGCTTCAATGCTCTGGCCCTCATCTCCTTTGATGACAGTTTTTGTGTAAACATTGGAATCTCAACGTTTTCCACAACTGAAATGTTCGGAATCAGATTGTGGAGCTGGAAAATGAATCCAATACTCTCTGCCCTAAACTCGTTTAGCTTTTTGGAGGTCTTCAAGTCATGACCTGATACAGTAATTGAACCTGAATCCGGCACGTCCAATGCGCCAAGCATGTTGAGCAATGTTGATTTTCCGGACCCTGAAGGCCCGATGATTGATACGAACTCACCGTCCTTGATTGTGAGGTTGATGCCGTTCAATGCCTTAATGTTTCCGTTCTCATAGCTTTTATACAAATCATTTATTTCTACAGCATTCATATTATCACCTCACTCATACCTCAACGCTTCTGTCGGAGGCAATTTAACCGCCTTGATTGCAGGATAAAGTCCCCCTATGATTCCGACAACTATAGCTATTGCAAATGCCTGGATGAATATCTTTGGAGTAAATAGAGGCTCGATTCCCATTTGCGGGCCAAGCAATGTGCATGCCAAAAATCCTATCAATGATCCGATGATTGCGGACACTATTGTAATTACAAGTGATTCCCCGACAATCATTGTGAGTATCTTTCTGTTGGACCATCCGACAGCCTTCAGAACTCCGATTTCACGGGTCCTCTCAAACACTGACATGAGCATTGTATTGATTATTCCGAGACCTCCGACAACAATTGCAAGAAGTGAAATCGCCCAGGTTGATGCCTGAAGCATGTTGAGCATGTCTCCCATTTGCTGCATTTCCATGACTGAAGTTATTGTTGCAATGTCATCACCATATAACTCGTCAATTTTGTCTGCAACTGCCTGTGGGTCTTCGCCTTTAGCCACTTTTACGTAAATGTTTGAGATTGAATCCTCATCATCCATCAGTTCTCCGACTTTGGAAATTGATGTGAATACTCCTCCTGCCATGTTCTGGTCTCCTGTTTCATAGATTCCAACGATTTCAAACTCTTCGCCGTCAATCTTGATGGTATCTCCAACTTCATAGCCGTTATCCTCGGCATAGATTTCTCCCAGAATGGCTTCCGAAGCATTGTCATCAAATATCCTTCCCTGCTTCATGGATATATCCGCCAGGGTAGTTCCGTTCGGATCGATACCTATCAAGGTATTCATATAGTCGTCGCCAACTGATGTCAGGACAACATATATCGGATAGGCTTCCTCGACTCCTGAAACGTTTGCAATCTTATCTGTCCAATTTGCATCTATGGTGTTGGTCCCGTATGCTGAGTCTCCGGTTTCCTTACCCGAAATCGAAAAGTCGGCACCTCCCGCATGAATTGTATCTTCAAACGTGTTGACCAAACCGTCTGTGATTCCACCAAGAGCCACAATCACTATTATTCCTATTGCAATGCCTACAATAGCCAGGATTGCACTGTTCTTTCTCCTGAATGGATTTTTAAGAATGAATTTTAAAAATGACATAATACTAAATAGTAGTGTAATATATAAATAACTAATCATACCATTAACTGAGATGCAAAAATGAGGTAGTGAAATGCACAAAAAAGTACTTCTGGAAAATGTCGATAAGATTCACACAACCGAAATGGGTGTTGGGAGAATACAGAAAAATTTAGGAATAAGTGAAGAACCTGTAGGATATTGTATTTCCAAACTAAAGCAGGGCAATTCCGTTGTTGAAAAAGAAGGTAAAAATTACTATGTAACTGTTGACAATTGCATAATAACCATCAATTCAAGCAGCTTTACGATAATTACTGCCCATAAAAAAAAGTAAGATTGACACACAGTTATCCATGTAATGTGTAGCCCAATCACTCCATGAAAAAAATCAGGACCTATTCCACATCAAAACCCTTTTCTATCATGCTGTTTTTAAGAATCTCCATGGCTTTTATAGTATCAGGCCCTGAAACCCTCTTAATCATACGATTGTTTTCATTAAACCTTCCTACAAAATAATCCTGTTGCTGTTTGCTTACAAGGTCAAGTCGAGTATAGTTTGTAAGGCATTCCAGAAGGGCGAATACACCCCGGTTTAAAGCCTTTGCACATGGATGGTTTTTGACGATTTCTACAACATCACTGCTTATGATATAAGCTTCGCCATTTGATGTTACATGGTCTTTAATCGGATCCATCTTTCTGATGTCTGTGACATCACAAATGATATATGCTTCTGCATTTTTCAATATTGCAATGTCCTCATCGTCTGTAAACTCTTCAATGTCAAGGTTTCCTATGGTTGAATTTACAAAATATATAGGGTCAAAAGTAATATTGACAACATATCTGCGTGTTTCCATAATGTTTTTCAGGGTTTGGGTACCGACGAATAATCTGCATCCAAGTTTGTCTTTGCCTTTGCACACAATTCCTATTGGCGCTGCATTTTTTACACCGTCCCTGCTCATGGTGGTGTAAATCCCCTCATATTTCTGTCCCTCTTCAATTCCGATATCCGTCAAATCAATATCCATTTTATCATCCTTACTAATTTAGATTTTCAATATAATATCTATTCATTAATCTAATTAAAAATTGTTGTCAAGATTAAACGTGAAAAAGAAAAAAATTGAATAGCTAAGTAAACTAAATCATTTCAAACAAAAAAAAGTAAAAAAAGAAGAGATTGAAAATCTCTTTAAATCTAATCATCCATGTCTTCAAATCTGGATTCTAATTTTTCCATTACACCAGGAAGGGAAGTGTATTCCATTTCTTCAGCAGGTAATCTGTGAGGTTCGAATGGACCGTGTCTTCTGATGTAAGTTGCGATTTTAGCAGCTTGTTCACGGGTTGGGTCGAATGCAGGATCATCAAATAAGTCGACTGGTCCGATTAATTCACCGTTAGCTACTTGGAAACCTAATCCTACTACTCTAGGTGGTCCGTCGAATCTGATTGGGTTTGCTTCTGCTTCTGAAACAGGCATCATTGGACCGTTGTGGGATCCTCTCATCCATCCGCTTACCATGTGTGGGAATGCAAATGGATCTACACATTCACCGTTTGCAGGGAAACCGGATTGTGCTCTTACAATACATACTGGGTCGTCTTTACCGACGTATTCACCAGCCATTAAGTTTAATCTTTCGGTACTTATTGCAGCTGCGATTTCACCGTTTTTCTTCCATACTCTTTTGATTACATATCTTCCGGTGGAACCGATTAATGCAAGCAAGTCGTACATTTCTTCAGGACAGTTTAAGATAACTTTTCTGTGTTCGATTACATCGAATACTTCAAATTTGAATCCGTCGTGTAAAGATGGGTCGATTACAAGACCTGCGGTGTTGAATGGATCTGCAAACATTCTGAATACTGGCAAGTTGAATGCACCAGGTTCAGTTTTGTCACAGCAGAATACTAACACAGGATCGGATGGTCTTTCTTCGAATTCCATTTCTGCTACACCAGGACCCATACCTTTGATGTTTCCAGAGAAGGTATCGGACAATAAGTCTTGACCTGCACCGTATAATTTCAATTCACGTGCTCTTTCAGTAGCTTTCATGAATGCATCGTATGCGGTTTTGTGTACTTCTTCGTTTTCTACCCCTTTATCGTGGGTCATGATTAAGTCTATGTCGTCTCCACAACGGGATATATAGTAATCTTTTAAGATACCTGCTTCTAAAGCTTCGTTTAAAACTTCGTCACAAATATCCATTAATTCTGGGTGTGCGACACAGTGTCCAGACACACTTCCAATATCAGCTTTAATTACACTAACAGTAGTCTTCATTTTAATACCTCAATTAGTAAATTAGTTATTTACTAGACATTTATTATTTATGATTTGTATAGTATTTAATTATTGTTATCGAGGAATTAAAATATTGGTCGTATCGAAAACAATCACTGCCAAAAAAATAATATTAGTAAAAATAATCCCCTTAAATGTTTTAAAAAAAAGTTTCAAATTAATGTCTTATTGCAGAGAAAAATCTCTACAATAACCGTATTAGACATTAATTAAAATACATTTTGCGTCTAAATAGAAGTTTACTAAAAAGTAAACTCTTGTATAATTTTATTATAAATAACATATATAAATTTAACTAATTTTAGAAATAGGCAATTAAATAGTAGCCATCTCAGGGAAAAGCCTCACGAAAACATTAGTTTTCAAAAACCTTCACTGACTTGTTTATATTTAATTGCCCTGAAGAGGTGAAAATTTGAGTCCTTATCTTCTATCATATATTAGAATCACAAGTGTCATAATATTTAGACAGTATAATCCAATGAGGAAGATAATCAACTCCACTTTTTTCCACCTCCATTTAGACGCATGGAAAGAACATCAAAAAAGCAATACGGTAAAATTACTCCGATAAATAAATAAACATTGAATATAATGAATATGATCATGTTTATTCACCTCCTTCCAAAAATGTTATAGTTTGAGGCCTTTCAAGATGAAAAATATGTATTATAACTTATATAAAGCTTGTTGAAGCCATTTTGTAAAATTGTATTGAGAAAAACATCAGATATAAAATTTACTGTGCAAATAATTAATAAAAAAACTAGATATAGAGAGCAATTTCAGATATTTGAATGACTTAATAATGTTGTCTGACCCTTTCAAATATTTTCTGGATTTGAAATTTTTTGATGAATGTTATCTTCAAATATTTAATTCCTTTAAAAATAGTTAAATGTTTTAAAAAAAAGTTTCAAATAATGTCTTATTGCAGAGATTAACACTACAATATTCCATACAGACATTAAATGAATTTCATCTCTCAGAAGTTTACTTAAAAAGTAAAGTTCTACATGATAATTTATGGAATGTTATATATATAACCTTAATACATAAATCAATTTAGTGATACATTATGAAGCCTTTAAAAATTTTGATTGTCATGCTTATCCTAATCATGACTGTCGGGGCGGTGTGTGCTGAAGACCCCCTTTCCGGAGATGCTTTAAGTGATGACAATGCAAACAGTTTAGAAACCCCACAAAACGAGGCTCCCTCTGCTGTAGGTTCAAAAAATACATTTACTGATTTTCAAAGTAATTTGAACCAAACAGAAGATAGCCTGGAAGTTAATGACGACTATAAATTCAACAACGAAAGCGACTCGAAATCCGGAATCCTGATTGCAAAGAACAATTTCATCATAAATGGAAACAATCATATTCTGGACGGAAACAACCAATCAAGAATATTCAACATTACCGGCGAAAACATCACAATCCTCAATCTTGTTCTTGTCAACGGCAATGCAAAAAACGGAGGTGCGATATACGTCACCGGAAAGATTACCTTGAACAACGTTACATTCATCAACAATAACGCTACCGGTTATGGCGGAGCAATATGTGCAAATAATGCAGTAATCAACTGCAACAATTCCAGATTCATTGACAACATTTGCAATGGAGGATCAGCCATATATGCCGAGAATAGAACTGAAATAAAAGCTTACAACACATATATGACTTCAAAAATAACCAATAAGTATGCTCATATTGTAGCTAGAAAGTCAAACATTATTCTGGACAATCTATCTTTTGTAAATACGATTGCAAAATATTGTCCGGCAGTGTATGCGGATGAATCCAACAGCACAATTGTCAATTCCAGATTTGAAAATCTGACCGCAAATATCAGTGCAGGAGCAATCGCAATAAAGGGAAAAGGAAATACATATATCAAAAATTGTGAATTCATCAACACAAGCTCCACTAAAAATGCGGGGGCAATCAATGCTGATGTTTATGGTGATGTCGTAAGCAACGTTACAATATCCGACACATTATTCAAGGACACCTCATCCTCATTTGGAGGAGCATATATTCAATTAGGCGGACAGTTATTTTTATACAATTCAACCTTTACAAACAATAGCGCCGCTTTCAATGGAGGGGCAGTCTACATCTCATATGTCACCAGCGAAATATGCAACTGTACCTTTAATTTAACCGGCGTTGAGACATTTGAAGGATATCCTACCTGCGGAGGAGCAATATATTGCGATTGCAGTCAATTATTTATATCCAATTCCACATTCGCCAACACCACCGCATATTTCGGTGATGCGATATATGCCCATGATTCCAATTATCATATTAAAAACACAAGCTTTTTCAATAATGAAAATGACATTTTTACAAACTATGACGGCAACCTCACCGTTTTGGAGGATAACATTTACAGCAATAACGATTCCTTAAGTCTGAACAATACAATCTATGCAACATATATAGACGGCGAAGGAATGGAATTGACATTGCTTAATAACACCATAGACGTGACTACCCTTCCGTCCAAATTCGATTTGCGCGACTGGGGATGGGTTTCACCAGTCAGAAATCAAGGATGGATGGGATCCTGCTGGGCATTCGGGATGACAGGTGCTCTAGAATCCGCATTATTGAAAGCATGTGGAATTACAACCGACTTTTCAGAAAACAACATGCAGAATACAATGCTTCAATACTCCATTTACGGCCAGGAAGGCACATATGAGGGAGCAGACAATCTTGCATCTTCAGGTTACCTGTTAAGTTGGCTTGGCGCTTTTTCACAGGATGCAGACACCTATGACGAGGTAGGTAAAATCTCCCCTGCGATAGCAACCGGCAATGATGTCCATATTCAGGATGTTATATTTATTCCAAACAATGAAATACCAAACGGCACACAGCTAAAGCTAGCGCTTCTAAAATATGGTTCCCTAGACGTTTCCTATTACGGACAGTCCAAATTTGATGAAAAAAATCCTCTCTTCAACAACAAAACCAATGCGCAATACTGCAACAATACAACTTTAGTTGCAAACCATGAAGTCTCACTTGTAGGTTGGGATGACAATTATCCAAAGGAAAACTTCGTCATACAACCTCCTGGAAATGGTGCATGGATAATCAAAAACAGCTGGGACACTACATGGGGAGACAAGGGATATCTCTATCTTTCCTATTATGATACAACATTTATAAAAAGCGATATTTATTCAAACTATGCGACAGCCATCATAATTGAAAATACCATGCGATACAATAAGAACTACCAATATGATTTCTTCTGGGGAGGAATATTTTTCAACAGCACAGTTCTGGGTGTTGAAAATATCACTTGTGCAAATCAGTTTGAAGCGTTCGATGATGATTTAATCGCCGCAGTGGGAACCTATTTCAAGGAGGAAGGCTACAATTATACCGTCCAAATCTATGTAAATGGCGTGCTGGTATTGACACAGGACGGAGTATCCCCATACTGCGGATATCATACAATCAAATTAGACAAATACATTCCAATCAAAAATGGAGATGTTTTCGGGGCGGCAATAACTTCAAAGTTCATGCCGGTCACCCCTGCTGAAAGCAGCAGGAGCCAGATTTGCGAAGACATTTCATTCATATACAATGAAGGAATATGGGAGGATTTCTACCAAGAAACAGGAGCAATCTTTAACATAAAAGCGTATACCGTTGCAGATGACAGTAAAATCATCAACAACAATGATATTTCAGTCGATTATGCTGGCGGCAAATACTTCTCAGTTAAAGTTGTAACTGCTGACGGCCACGCTGTTGGTGCAGGAGCAAGCGTGAAATTCACAATCAACGGCAAAACAACAACCGTGAAAACGGACAAAAACGGAATTGCCAAAATCAAAATAAACGACGTTCCTGGAAAATACACCATCAAAACAAGATACAATGGAAAAACATATTCAAACAAGGTTACAGTAAAACAGGTGCTTACAACCAGCAAAATGACTGTCAAAAAGACTGCAAAGTCATTCACCATGCAGGCCAAGCTTAAAATCAACGGCAAACTTGTTAAAGGCAAAACAGTCAAGTTCAAATTGAACGGCAAAACCTACACTGCCAAAACCAACTCAAAAGGCATAGCTAAAGTTACCGTTAAGAAAAATGATATCCTTAAGCTTAAAAAAGGCAAAACCTATACTGTAAAAGTAACCTACCTTAAAGATACAATAAAAACAACAGTTAAAGTAAAGTAGATGAATTATTTCATCTACTGACTATTTTTTTAATCTAATTTTCTGATATTTTCAAAAGCCTTTTCGACTTCAGCGTCCTGATTCATATCTTCACAGGCTTTTTTAACGCGCTGCAAATCAGCGTGTGTTTCAGGATATCTTGGAACCGCACTGCATCCGCCATCATCGATTTTTGATATTTCAAATGTTCCGATTTCTTTGGCGATAGCTGTGATTTCTTCCTTGTCAAGACCAATCAATGGAGACAGTATCGGCATTTCAACACCGTATCTTGTGGCAAGAATATTTGATAGAGTCTGTGATGCGACCTGACCTACGCTGCTTCCGTCAACTATTGCATCAGCCCCCAATTTGATAGCCAGCTTTTCGGCTGTCCTGTACATTCCGGACTTGCATAAAACACAGGTCATTTTTTCTGGAGCCCTTGTTTTTGCAGCTTCCAGATACTGCCCGTATGGAAGAACATATTTTTTAATCGGAACTCCTTTGGCATATTCGTTGAGCTGACTAACCAGCATGTCAACAAGTTCAGATGCCTTTGGAGTTGTAAACGGCTCATTATCACAATTGAGTGCAATAACTTCACATCCCCTTTTCATCATCATATATGCAGCAACAGGAGAGTCTATACCGCTTGATAGAAGCACTACAACCTTACCCTGTGTTCCCAAAGGCAATCCTCCAGGACCTCTGATTTTTTCATGATAAATATAAGCGTCATCATCTCTAATTTCAACAAAAATTGTCAAATCAGGATTTGTCAAATCAACTGGAGCCAATACTTCCGCTCTGACAATTCCACCGCAGTGGGCCGCCATTTCCTGTGAAGTGAAATCATGGGTTCCCACCCTTCGGCATTTGATGGCGAATTTTGTATTCTCATCAATCAGTCCTTCGCTCATCAAGTCTCGAGTATAGTGACCTAACGTTTCGTCAATGCCTTCATAATCGGCACGTGTTGAAGTGGCCGGAGAATATGAAACAAGGCCGAATACTCTGTTGAGCTTTTCTATTGCCTCTTCAAACTCTTTTGGGAAAATATAGATTCTTCCCTGATTTCTGTCAACTTCGCATTCAAAAGTAGCCTTGATATTTTTAACTAGCTTTCTTTCAAAACGTGACCTTACCTTTGGACTTTTAATTCCTATTTCACCATATCTTGCAATAATCAAATCATGATTCATTTAACCACCTAATTTAAGTGCACGCTGAAAAAATAGCAATCCCTTCAATGCCAGTTTTTAAATATAGCAGCAATAATAATTTTAAAAAACGCCATTAATAAACATTATGTTTAAAAAACTTAAATGTCACAATGGACATACAATTAAACATGACACGTTATTGCAACCAATGCGGAGTCGAAATTAGTGATGAAGACGAACAGTTCTGCAGCAACTGCGGCAGCAACATACACGAAAAAACAACCACTTCCGGAAATACGTCACATACAAAAATCATAATCATTCTGCTCTGCATTATAATAGGCTTGCTCATTCTTTCCATAACATTCATGAGTTTCGGAAACATATTCTCACCAAAAGAAACTCCAACACTGGAGATTATAACCGGATCTCAAATGACCAATGAAGAAACATTTAAAGTTGAATTGGTTGGCAAAAATGGAGCGCTTCAAGGAAAAAACATTAAAGTAACATTTTCTGATGGTGAAAATAGTTATGACTTTGTAGCTTCGACAAATGCCAACGGAATTGCGGAAATTACGCCTACCGTTGATTTGGGAGACTATGAAGTGGTCTGTGAATTTGAAGGAGACGATGACTATTCCCAAGCATCAACAACAAAACCTGTCACTGTGGTGCAGGCGGAACCTAATTACGAATCCTACAGCTATTCACATTCATTTGAGGATACTGATTCCAACGGCGACGGATATGTGACATTAAGCGATATGAACATTGCACATACTCCTAAAAATATCCAAAACCAGATGTATTCAGATTCTGATGACGATGGGGACGGAAAATTGAACAGGCACGAATACTACAAATTCATGTATAAGTTAAACTATGATAGAGGCAGCTACGGATTATAGTTTAATATTTTATTTTTTTTTTGAATATTCAATGAATGTGGAAAAAAAGAAAAAGAAAAATAAGGAATCAATCCCTTATTTGGTAATACCAAGTTTTTTAGCCGTATTGTAGTCAACCTTTCCGGTTACTTTCAATCCGCTTGCTTTTTGGAACTGCATTACAGCCATTTCTGTGTAAGTATTGAAAATGCCGTCAACCTTCAGGTAATGGCCATTGTAGGTTTGATAATAGCCTTTGTTTTTAAGAGCAATCTGGATTTTTTTAACCATTGAATGGTAATTGCTTCCTTTTGCTATTGTTTTCCAGGTTGATTTGACAGTTATTTTCGCTTTAGCACTTACTGCAGCGTGTTTTTTGTCTCCGGCATATTTTACAGTTGCAGTGTATGTTCCTGTTTTGGTCAGTTTGGTCAGCTTGAATGTGGCCTGACCTTTGCTGTTGGTTTTCGCTGTGTAGGTTTTTCCGTTGACTTTCAGGCTAACTTGTGCATTTGCAATTGGTTTGCCCTTGCTGTTCTTGAGTGTCACTGTGTATTTTTTGGTCTTGTCTGTGTTCTTGAATGTTTTTGCATTTGCGGTCAATTTTGGAGTTGATTTCTTAACAGTGACAGTGATGTTTGTTGAATTTTTAGCATAGATTTCATCGTCACCAACGCTTAGTGTAATGATTGCAGTACCTTCGCCAACAGCCCTAACAATACCATTCTTATCTACACTAGCAACTGAAGTATTGTTGGATGTGTAAGTAATATCAAGCAGTATTGTATCCGGATTTTTGGTGGCATTAATTTGATATGTTTCATCAACTTTTAAATCCAAAGTATCTTTATCAACAGTAACGTTAGCGTTATTCAACTTAACAGTAACATTAATGGTCTTGTTTACAGCAGCATACTTATCATTACCAGAAAAGGAAACGGTGATAATTGCCTGACCTTTACCATTAGCAATAACATTGCCATCATCCTCAACAAGTACAAGATCCTCATCACTGGATTTGAAAGTAACATTACCTGCATCACCAGGTGTCAAAGTTGCAACAATGACAGTCTCATCACCAACAAACAAGTCTAAAGAAACAGGAACAACACTAATGTTAGTAGGAATTTTACTTACAGTAACATTAATGGTTTTATTCATAGCGGGAGCATAATCATCGCTACCTGCAAAACTAACAGTAATGAGAGCAGTACCTTCACCAACAGCTATGATATAACAGTCTTTTACTTTAGCAACAGATTCATTATTTGAAGTATATGTTAAATTACCTACAGCAGGAGTTAATGTGGCACCTGAACTAATGGAATCTTCTACAAACAAATTAACAGTTTCATTAACGAGAGTAATTTCAGTTGGAGTTTTACTGATTGATATAGTAGCATTATTAACAGTTACATTATCCAATCCACTATAGGTTGCATTGACCTGATAATCACCATAATCACCAAATGTATATACAGTCCACCATGTTCCGTTGCCTGCATAAGTTGCATTAATCGAATCACTGTTTGGGACGATAAATAGTAATTTACCATTTATGACTTCATCTGGAATATTGGATTTTGCAGTGATGTTTACTGTTTTATTGTTGGTTGTCTGAGAGGTAACATTCACACTGAATTTGGTGTTGTTTGAAATTGTTTTTTCAGCTTCAGTGTAGTATGAATCTGTGTCATGGCGAACGCTGATGTAATAATTTTCACCAGCACTTATATCCAGAACAATCATACCATTCTCATCTGTGAGATAAACACCACTTAAAACAAGTTCACCATTAACAACTACGCCAACAGTGATGTTTTGACCAGCTTCCTTATTGGATCTTGAAGGTTTGATAGCGGAACTGCCAGTGGTTGCGATTCCGTTTGCACTCCAATAAGTAACATTGGTAAAGGTAACTTCAGCATCATTTCTGGAATAGATTGCGTTTAAAAGGTTATCCTTACCTGTGAAAGTAATTGTAATATTGTTATCATTTTTGGTTACTTCCAAAGCTTCCGCATTCGCCCTATTGTTTAAGAAACGAGAATTAGAAACCGTTTTAGTGGCTGATGTACTGTAGAAGTAAATAGCAGAACCGGTAGTCGCATTATTGCCAGTAAAATTACAATTTGTTACATCACCATTACCATAGAAGTAAACTGCACCTCCACGATTAGAAGCGGAGTTATTAGTAAAATTACAATTTGTCACCTCACCAGTACCACTGAAGTAAACTGCACCACCATATCTATTTGCAATGTTATCAGTAAAATTACAATTTGTTACATTACCAGTACTTGCAAAGAGAATTGCACCACCCCAACTATTAGAGCCGGTTGCTTTGTTATTAGTAAAATTACAATTTGTCACATTACCTGAATTCTCAAAGTAAATTGCACCACCTCCTACAGAAGCTGTGTTATTAGTAAAATTACAATTTCTTACTTCACCATTACTCCAGAAGTAAACTGCACCACCATCCTCAGAAGCAGAGTTATTAGTAAAATTACAATTTTCAACACTACCAGAATACATCCAGATAGCACCACCATCACCATTGGTTGCGGTGTTGTTAGTAAAATTACAATTTTCAACAGTACCAGAACTACTGAAGTAAATAGCACCACCATCATAAGAAGTTGCTTTATTATCAACAAAATTACAATTTTCAACATTACCTGAATACATGTAAATTGCACCACCCCAATCGGATGCGGAGTTATTAGTAAAATTACAATTTGTTACATTACCAGTGGAACTGAATCTGATAGCACCACCATAACGAGCAGAGTTATTAGTAAAATTACAATTTATAGTCCTACCATTTGAACCTTCATCAAAGTAGATAGCTCCACCATTTTTAACTGCAGAGTTATTAGCAAAACTACAATTTGTTACATTACCTTCACTATTTCTGAAGAAGTAAACTGCACCACCACAACTGTCATCACCAGTTGCTTTGTTGTCAGTAAAATTACAGTTTTTAATACTGCTTGCAGAATATATGTAGACTGCACCTGCAGTGGAAGCCCAACCAGTTACGTAGTTATTGACAAAATCACAATAAGAAATAGTGCCTCCATACTCCATGTAAAGAGCTCCTCCGGAGGTATAAGCACTGTTGTTTTCAAAACTGCAGTTGAAAACATCCCCTCCATCTCTTTGCCAGTAGACAGCACCACCACAGTTTTCCGCATAGTTGTCTTTAAAAGTACAATTGGAAAGGGAATTTTCATAATTTTTGAAGTTAACTGCTCCACCATTTGAACTGAAGTCAATGCCGTAGTTATTCACAAAAACACAATTGCTGATGTAACTGTAGTCGCTTGCTGCAGTAAAGGCAGCACCACCCATGTTAGCACTATTGTTTTCAAAACTACATCTATCAACAACACTATTTCCACCAACGGCATAAACTGCACCGCCATAATGGGTAGCAAAGTTTCCTGTAAAAATACAATCAGTAACATGGCTTTCCGCACCAGGAATATAAATAGCTCCTCCGCCTCTGTAACTGTCCAGGAATCCGGATCCTTCGCTGGTGTCGGCAGTGTTATTGATGAATGAACAGTTGTCGGATACATTGGCATTTCTACCCATCCAGAAGATTGCTCCTCCACCTCTATATATGCCGTCGGCACCTTGGGTGTAAGCGGAATTTTTAATAAATCTGCAGTTATCGGTTAGGGTACCGTCATCTCCCTGCCAGTAGATAGCACCCGCATAGATGATTGCCTCATTATCTGTAAAAGTGCATTTGTTTGAAATGTAACCGTTTTTACCTTTCCAGTAGACAGCTCCACCTTCGCCAGTGGCGTTATTGTCTTTGAAATAACAGTTGTCGGTTATTTTACCGTCATTTGCAAACCAGAATACTGCACCGCCCTGAGCGGCAGTATTGTTGATGAAATTTGACCTGGTTATGATTCCGTTTTTAGCCTTTGTATAATCTGACTGTGATTCGGATTCGGTTTCAGTGTCACCCCAGTGAACTGCACCTCCTCTTCTAACAGCCGTGTTTCCTGTGAAGTTACAATCGGATATGCGTCCATCATTACCAATCCAGAATACGGCTCCTCCGTAATAGGAACTGCCGTTTACAAAGTTACAGTTTGTCACATTACCTGAACTAGAAAAGTAAACTGCACCACCATAGTCGGCAGTATTGTTATTTGTGAAATTACAATTTGTTACTGTACCGGTAGAATCATATGCAAAAGCGATAGCTCCACCGTACTTGGCGGAGTTATAGGCAAAATTACAATCTGTTACAGTACCTGTGGAACCAAAATAAGAAAAGGCAATAGCTCCACCATATGACTCGCATGAGTTATTAGTAAAATTACAATTTCTTACAGTACCTGTAGAACCCATAAAACAAATAGCACTACCATCACTTGCAGTGTTATTAATAAAATTACAATTTTCAACCGTTCCGTTAGAGCCAGACTCAAAAAGGATAGCTCCACCATAAGCAAAAAAGTTAACATTTATAATGGTTAGGTTTTTGATTGTTACACCGGAAGCATCTATATCAAATATACGAATAGATGATGGTGCCCCTGCCATATCGATAACTGCACCTTTACCGTCAATAATCTTATTATCTTCAGTGATTCCAATAGAGACAGGAGTACCATCATAGGCATAATAATCACGTTGCAATTCTACAGTAGTTCCACCATTATTAATTTCATAATCCAAATCCGCATAAGTACCGAATGAACTCAATACATCCTGTTCATTCGATGCATTTACGGTTTCATCAGTACTTGCTTGTGTCAGTATGTTTTCATTTGTCTGTATATTGTCCTCAGTTATTTCATCGCCAGCAGATAATTTCATCTGTCCTGTATCCTCACTTGCTATCACTGTATCATTTACATCACTTGCACTCACAGCTGCAATTGAAAAAATAAAAATAGCAAGCATTATTACGATTATGCTTTTCTTGTACTTCATGGTAGCGCTCTCCACTTTTTTTGAGATAAATATTTTTTAAAAATAATGTTTTAATCAAAACGAACAATCTTGAATGTTGTTTGTCTGTTTAAAATGTTTATCTGTTGTTTATGGGTCTATAAACTGATATTTATATATCTATCGTTTTATTGTGAAAATAGATTAAAAACTAATATTTTAGGGGTCTGGATTTTTGACCCAATCAAACTCAGTTATTTGAGCTTATTTTTTTAATATTTCATGTTAATTTTAATTGCCTTTTGATAGTACAAAAGGATTTTTATTATTTTTAAAAAATAGAGTCAATATCATCGTA
>JAFQXD010000005.1 GCA_017407115.1 Methanobrevibacter sp.
ACCATTTCGCTCAAATGTCTTACACTGAACTTGCGATATTTGATTACTTGTCACAATTTAATTATACCGCAAACATTGAGACCAACAATCCTCCCGGATCGCTGGTCTCTTGTTTTTATTCAGCTATTTTGCAACAGCCCCTTTTTAAGGTCTTATTAAATGATTCTATTCGGATCTTAAAGCTGTAACAGGATCACTTTTAGCAGCTTTTTTTGAGGGTATGATACCACCGATTAACGTTAGAGTGATGCTAAGTACAATTAATATCAAGGTTGCTGTGAACGGAAGATAAGCATTGACATTGTAATTGTTTGTGAGATGGTGGATCAGCATATTGCCGGGAACAAGAATAATATGTGTAAGAATGATGCCTAGTATACCAGCAAGAGCGCCTATTATGAATGTCTCAGCATTAAATACCTGTGAGATATTATGTTTTGAAGCTCCCAAGGCTCTCAATATACCAATCTCTTTCTTTCGTTCGAGAACGCTTATATAAGTAATGACTCCTATCATTATAGAAGAAACTATTAAGGAAATAGCAACAAAAGCGACTAATACATATGAGACCGTATCTACAATAGTAGTAACCGAAGACATCAAAGTACCAACAGTATCAGTGAAAGATATTACTTTTGTGTCATCAGTTTCCGCCATTAGATCATTATATGTATTGAGGAGAGAAATGACTTTTTCCTTGGAGTCAAAATCTTTAGGATAAATAGAAATATATGACGGGACGTTAAGATCTATATAGCCGAGTTTGCGAAGGTTCTCTTCAAATGTATTCTGCTGTTGTTGCATCATGGAATACATCAAAGAAGTGAAATCATTTTCACTCATATTGATACGGAATGCCTTAGAAAAGGCATTAGTATTAATTTTGAATGCATTTGCGAATGAACTGGATAAAGAACCGAAAGAGCTTTGTAGAACACTTGATATTTCAAAGGTCAATCTTTGCATGACTGTTGTAAGTAAGGGCTGTAAAGCCTGTTGTATAGTCGGGGTTTGACTGGATAGCCACTGATTGAAATCATGTTCCAGGGAAGCTGTATCTATTAGAGAAGAAACAGAAGAACTAATAGTATTTGAACCTCTTTCCGACTGAATATATTCCTGAATAGAGGATTCTAATCTGCTTGGATCAGGTAATGAGTTCGCTTTTGCGTAGTCAGAATATCCATTAACCAGTTTGTCTATAATACTTTGAATAGCTTCATCCGAGATGCTTGGAAAAGAAATAGAATCCCTTATTGAATTGGATACTTCAGATAAGACTACTCTTTCTTCATCAGATGATAGATATTCACTGAGACCAGAGATGTATTGAGAAGGAGTAAGTTGCTCTTCATTTTGATCTAAATACGCGGTATATGAATCAAGAACTGAAATAATAGCTTCGATTATTATTTCATCAGGTATTGCAGGCGAATCACTTTCATTCATGATGTTCGAGATCTCTTCAGAAAGCAGATTTCTTGTTTGAGGATCATTCAGATATGCCTCAATTGATTCTGAAAGTTTAGAGTAATCTGTTGAAGGATCAGAAGAACCATAATCCATATAGTCACTAATTATGTTAAGCATGGCTTCACGTGCACGATTCGGATCTATCTCTATAGATAAGCTATTGCTTAAAGATTCAAAATCTAAAGTCGGCATGCTAATAGATGCAATATCTTGTTCTGTGATTAGAGAGGATACAGAGATATCTTGTAACTTGGAGAGGGAACTAGCATCAAACGATAAGGCACTTGGGTCAAAAGAAAAAGCCTCTTGAAGCATAGATTCGTCGATGGAGAAAAGATTATCCAGGTTAACGGAAGAGGTGTTTTCTTCATCAAAACGGACGCCGGTAAAGACGTTTATAGAGGGGTGAGAAGATTGCTCTCTTACGATATCACTATTTGCTGCTTCTTCGACGAGATAATTAATAAGATCGCTTGTATAGTAAATGCCGCTTTGGAGCATCGCCACATCGCTGTCTGCCTTCGGCATCACTACACCGACAATTGTAAGATCCTCACTATCATTCAGAAGATTCTGCATGAATGATTTATCCGTAGATTTATCTACCCAAAGGTTGTATTCCCCGTCATATTTATAATACCTAAAAGGAGATACAGCTTTAAAAGAAATACCCAAAAAGTCTTTATAGTTGAATACTAGCGAGGAAGTATCTGTATTAAAACTTTTTTCTTCAGCAAATGATTTTATTAATGCATCTAGTTCATCGCTATCCTTAATACCTAAAGTGTATAATTGGAAATCCGTAATATTTCCGCTTCTAAGTAATACTAGAGCAGCTTCATTTTTTGAAGAGGGCCATTGTCCGGCAAGAATATCATATTGATCAATATACAGTTTTTTGCTCTCGGGAAGGCAAAAAAACTGATTAGACGAACCAAACATCGAAAGTATGGAATTGTTTGAAGCAGTGCTGTTAAATCCTAGTGCACTGAAAGATGAATCGGGATTTACTTGTCTGTATTTATTGCCATCGAGTCTGTATATATGAGGTTCATAACCAAAACTATATTCAATTGAGTTAGTATACAAAGGAATTGACTCATTGCTATCAAGGTATTCTTTTAAAGAAACTAGATCATTTGAAGTGGTGCGGGAAAGCATGCTGTTAATGATAGGTATCTCATGAACAACATTAGAAGGAGAAGTGACATTATTAGTGTCTTCGGTGTCGCCCTCTTCAGAGTTTGTCATTTCGTATGCAGTCGTAAAGTTAAAAGTAGAGCTAGTGATTTGAACAGGATACTCAGAAAGCGTGCTTTCTTCAATAGAGCGAATATAAGAATTTACTCCGTTAGATAAGGATAGGATTAGAGAAATACCGATAATTCCAATACTGCCTGCGAGAGAGACGAGAACTGTCCTGGCTAGTTTAGTTTTTAGGTTATTGAAACTTAAATTTAGAGCAGTAAGAAATGACATGGATGCTCTGCCAAGATTTTTATGTAGTGGAATACTTTTGTTATCGGAAACGATACAAGGATCGGAATCGTTCTGAATTACACCGTCACGTAAAGTTACGATTCTTGTGGCATATTGTTTAGCTAAATCCGGGTTGTGGGTCACCATCACTACAAGTCTGTCTTTGGCAACGTCCTTTAGAAGTTCCATTACCTGGATACTCGTATCACTATCTAGAGCACCTGTTGGTTCATCAGCAAGCAAAATGTCCGGATCATTGACAAGTGCTCGTGCAATCGCTACACGCTGCATTTGACCTCCGGACAATTGATTTGGCTTTTTGTAAATATGATCACCAAGTCCGACATTATCCAAAGCACGAATAGCACGATTCCTTCTCTCATGACTAGAGACGCCAGATATAGTAAGCGCTAGTTCTACATTGGATAAAACAGATTGATGGGGTATTAAATTGTAACTCTGAAAAACAAAACCTATTGTATGATTACGGTATGAATCCCAGTCCTTATCTTTATACTTTTTTGTGGAAATACCATTGATTATAATATCTCCTTCATCATAGCGATCGAGTCCACCGATAATATTCAATAATGTCGTTTTACCAGACCCACTGGGACCGAGTATCGCAACGAACTCATTATCTCTGAATGTAAGGCTGACTTGATTTAATGCTGTCTGAGAAAGACTGCCAGTGAGATATTTTTTGGAGATATTATTAATCTGAAGCATATAGAAAATAAGTGTTATTGATTCAAAATGTTATCAATATTATCCATGATTTTTGAACTCGTCTTAAGAAAAGACTTTAGTTCTTTGTCTGATATATTGTGCAACAACGAATTCAAAAGAACAGAATGTACTTTCATGATATCGTCATAAGCCTGTTTTCCTTTTTTTGTTAAAGAATAAGTAGCAGACCTTTTGTCATTGGGATTCGTGTGCAAAGCGATTAGATTTAGAGACTGAAGATGAATTGTGGACTGAGACACATGTCCTTTATTTAAGTTCAAATTCTGATATACCTCAGTAGAGGTAGCGGAAGGGTATAAAGCAAGATAACTCAATACTTCGATTTCAGTTTGCTTTAAATCGTATTTTTCTCTAATAGGTTCAAAAGATGATTTGAGAAGGTTTTTGAATTTTCTCCCAAGAAATAGGGTGTTTAAACATTCGTTCATAGACAACAATACTTCCTTTAAATAGATTTACTATTCATCATCATGTGCATTGCGCGTTGCATTCATTGCGCAAATCCCAATCATGAAAAGTATACATCACATTTAACGGAAATGTCTAGAGTATATTCACAAAATAAAGTATAATATAAAACAATTCTGCGTCATACATGTAACCGAAGAAATTTATAAATATTTAATAATATAGATAATGTATCATATACGCTCTTTCTCTCATTTGTTTTCATTGTTGTATTTGTCAAAATTCTATACTATTACTTTACATTTTTGCTAAAAATTATTTATTCATTACAATATATTGTTGAAAACAATACGTTTTAAAATTATACTAAACTCGGGATTGTAATTGATTTTTCATAACATTGATAATTATGGGTATTTGATAATACAAACTGAATACTTGTATTTGTTTTGACGGATGCGTAGTACTTTTTGTTACTCAGAAATCCATGCCTATTCTATTTATGAGGGTATCGACATGGGAAAAGTAGATTTAACAGGTATGCGCTCGGGTATTGTAACAGCTATCGAAAGAACGGATTCCAAGAGAAAAGGATCTTATTTATGGAAATGTCAGTGTGAATGCGGGAAAATTCTATTTCTTGAGCCATATAAAATTCTAGGGAAAAAGATTTATAGTTGTGGATGCCAAAAGAATAAAGATAAGATAAAGGACATTTCTGGTATGCACTTTGGTAAACTCGAAGCGCTATACCCATTAGGTGTCGTGAGTGGAAGTACTTACATGTGGCATTGCAGATGTGAATGTGGCAATGAGATCGATGTAAGGCTTAGTTCTTTGACTAGTGGAAACACTACGAGTTGTGGATGTAAAAGAATTGAGAAATTGAAGCGTAGGGCACATGATATAAGTGGTCAGAGGTTCGGAAAACTGGTCGCTGTGTCTGCTACTAATGAAAGAAAGAATGGCAGTGTTGTATGGCACTGCAAGTGTGATTGCGGTAATTACATTGATTTACCATTAATACGTTTGACTTCAGGCAATATTAAAAGTTGCGGATGCTTGAAGAAGACGACAGGTAAATAAATATGTAAGACATAATCAGATAGAAAAGAAGGGCTCTAAGTCAAATGTTGGGGCAGACCCAATAGAATGAGCTAGGCGAATAAGAAACTTAATTAGGTATCTGTTGCTGGTTAACCAGCAACAGATGCTTTCTTTTTAGGCAAGACAATAGGAATTAGAAGGCGTTCAGGAT
>JAFQXD010000044.1 GCA_017407115.1 Methanobrevibacter sp.
TCATCGCCAAATTGTAACTTATTAGAATTATAATATAACACTGTTATACTAAGTGGATATTTATCTAAATTTCAAATATATGGATCAGATTTTTACAATGATGTCTAAAAAATAGTAAAATACATCAAAATATTAAAATCCATTTTTAAAATGTTATATTCTAAAATAAGGAATTATATTCAGCAAAACATCAAAATAAGAAATTAAATAATTTTGCCACTCACTCATCACACTTAAAAAATACTAATTTTTAATTAAAAACCCAAAAAAAGATAAAATTCACTAAAAACTTAATAAACTATCAACATTGCATGTCAATGTCTTTAAAAATTCAAAAAAATAAATATACGTAAAAAATTGCTGTAATAAAAAATTAAAAAAAAAGGAAGAATAACTAGATATGAAATCTAGTTACGTGTTTAATTTTAATATTATTCTTCTTTCCTGTATACCCAAAAACTGCCAAATATTGCAAAGATTGCAGCTAAAAGATAAACTATTGGATTACCAGTGTTTCTCATTGTCATTTCCACTGGAGGTTCAGTAGAAATAGGTTCATCCGGTTCTGGAGTTGGTTCATCCGGTTCATCAGGATCAACATGCGGTTCATTTTTAATGACTTTAACAGAAGCATTGTCCTGATTATTGGTTAAATCAGATTCATTAGTGCTAGTTGAAACTCTAGCATGATTGACAATGACTCCTTCAGCCATCACTTTACATAAAATGTCAATAGTGACTTTTTCACCAACTGCAAGATCACCAATGTTCCATTCACCAGTATATTGTGAATAAGAACCCTTTGAAGCGGAGGAACTAATGAATTTAACACCCTCCGGCAATACATCACTTACAACTACATCTTTTGCAGGTGAAGGACCGTAATTGACCACTTCCATAATCCAGTGCATTTCATCTCCGACATGGTAAACTTTCTTATCTGTTGACATAACAATAGCTACATCACAAATTTCAAATGCTTCAGTTGTATTGTTAGCTTTATTGTTGGTTTTATCACTGTCCGGAGTTGTAGTTGTTACTTCAACAGGATTGGTAATATTTCCAACGCTTAAAACTTTTGTTACAAGTGTAAGAGTAACGCTTGAAGCATTATCCAGTTCACCAATTGTCCAAATTTGACTGTTTTTGTCATATGTACCCTTAGTAGCTGCGTATCTGACAAATTCTAATGAACTTGGTATGTTTTCGCTAACTTTCACGTCTTTAGCTTGGCTAGGACCATTGTTTGTAACTATGATAGTCCATATTAATTCGTTGCCCACATATGCCTTTTTGGTTGCAACTAATTTAATGACTTCCAAATCACAGACAGGGTTTGCAACAGTTGTGTTGTTAGCCTTGTTGTTTGATTTGTCACTGTCAGGAGTAGTTGAATCAACTGTGACAATGTTTTCAACTGGACCTTCATTTAAAACTTGAGTGATTAAGACTAAAGTTTGTGATGAAGAACTGGTTAAATCACCAATTGTCCAAATTCCGTCTGTATAACTGCCGACGGATGGAGTGGCACTTATTAATTTAAGACCATCCGGCAATACATCGCTTACTGTAACGTCACGGGCTGTGCAAGGACCGTTATTGACAACTGTTATTGTCCATTCGACTAAACCTTTTACATCAACACTGCTTGCATTGACAAGTTTTGTAATTTCTAAATCGCAAACTGGAAGTACTTCTGTTGTATTTTGTGCTTTGTTGTTTGATTCATCTGAGTCCGGAGTGGTTGAGTTTACTGAAGCGACATTAGTTATAGTACCTAATTCTACTGCTTGAGTAGTTAACTCCAAGGTTTCAGAAGCATTAACTCCTAAATTACCAATCATCCAGATTCCATTTGAATAACTGCCGACAGATGCTTTTGTGCCGATTAAGGTGAGACTGTCAGGCAGGACATCCTCTACAACAACGTTTAATGCAGCACTTGGACCGTGGTTTGTAACTATAATGGTCCAGATGACGTTTTCGTTTATGTTCACAGTAATGCTGTCGGCAACTTTAACAATTTCTAAATCGCAGATTGGATTTGCAACAGTTGTGTTATTTGCTTCATTGTTTGTTTTGTCTGGCTCATAAGTACTTGTGTCCACACTTGCCTTATTTGTAATGTTTCCATCAGTTAAGATTTTAGTAACCAAAACAAGAGAAACAGGTTCGTTAGCATTTAACTGGCCAATCTCCCAAATCCTAGTTTCTTCATCAAAACTACCTACAGAATGAGTGTCATAAGCTAAGATAACAGTGCCCTGAGGCAGGATATCTGTAACTTTAACGTTTTCTGCAGCGCTTGGTCCAACATTAACAACAGCAATAGTCCATTCCACACTGTCACCAGTATGGATTGATGAAGCATTGACTGCTTTTGTAATGATTAAATCACAAACAGGGTCAGCGACAGTAGTATTATTTGCAGCATTGTTTGTCTCATCTGATTCAGTTGTAGTGGTATTTACAGTTACAACGTTGGTTATTCTGCCTTCAGCTATGATTTTAGTAACCAAAACAAGAGAAACAGGTTCGTTAGCATTTAACTGGCCAATCTCCCATATCCTAGTTTCTTCATCAAAACTGCCTACAGAATGGGTATCATAACTTAAAATAACAGCACCTTCAGGTAAGGTATCTGCTACTTTAACGTTTAAAGCGATACTTGGACCTACATTGATTACTGTAATTGTCCATTCAACTGAATCATTTACATAGACGTTTGAAGCGTTAACAGTTTTGTTAATAATCAAATCACAAATCGGATTTACAAAGGTTGTGTTGCTTGCATTATTGTTATCATAATCGGATTCGTCAGTGGTTGTGTTGACACAAACGAAGTTTTCAAGTTCGCCTTCGCCGAGAACTCTGGTAAAGAGCATGATTTCAACAGGATCGTTGACTTCTACATCGCCAAGTTTCCAGATGAGGCTGTCACCTTTCTGTTCGTAAGCGTGTGAGCATGAAATTATCTCAATACCCTGAGGCAAGGTATCGTTTACAATAACATCTTTTGCAGTGAAAGGACCGTTGTTTACAACAATTATAGTCCATTCAACAAAGTGGTTTACATATACATCGGAAGCAGATACAAGTTTGGAGATTTCTAAATCACATAATTCTTTTTCAACATCAGTAGTGTTTTTGGAGGTTTTGTTTTCTGTCATATTGGATGATGCGTTAACTGTGTTGACTACAGTACCGTTCACTTTGGTGGTAAACCATACGGTGAAGTTGGCACTTTCGCCAGGTGCTAATACACCATTATATGTGAAAACATCACTGGATCTGGTCCATAAATCTTTATTGCTGAAGTCTTTTAAAGTCAGTTCGTCTGAACTGTAGCTTTCTTTTACAACAACATCGGACAGGTCACAGTCACCGGTGTTTGTAACGACAATCATGAAGTAGACATCGTCTCCTATGACAACTGTCTCATTTAATGTTATTTTTTCAACAGTCATGTCAGGATTTACAACGAGAGTGCTGTTGTGTGTTGTTACGTTTTTGGTTTCCTTGGATGTGGCGTTGACAGTATTTACGATTGTACCGTTCACTTTAGCGGTAAACCAGATAGTGAAACTGGCACTTTCATTAACAGCTAAAACACCATTGTATGTGAAAACATCACCGGTTTTAGTCCATAGGGAGCTGTCAGTGTGATTGACATAGGTCATTTCATCTGAATTGAAGATTTCGCTTACGCGTACATCATGCAATGGATGGTCACCTGTGTTATTTACAACAATCATGTAATATACATGGTCTCCCATAACGACAGTGGCATTTAAAGCGTATTTTTCAACTTCAATGCCCGGACCGTGAACAAATGTAGTGTTTTTAGCGGTTTTTTCTTCGGTTAAGTTGGAACTTGCAGCAACACTGTTTTCCCATAATCCGCCTTCATTAGCATTCAAGGTAATGTTGAAGCTTGCTGAAACGCCAGGAGCCAATATGCCTGTGTAATTGAATATGTAATCACCGACTTCCTCCCAGCCAGGACCATAGAAAGTGCTGTATGATAAACCTTCAGGAATGTTTTCCCTAATGGAAATATCTCCTAAATCACAGTCACCGGTGTTGGTAACAACGATTGTAAAGATTACCTTATCGTCAACCATAACAGTCTTATTGACAGTTAATTTCTGAACGGTCATGTCAGGATTGACAACAAGTGTTTCGTTGTTTGCAGTTCTGTTTTCGGTCATGTTGGATGATGCGTTAACAGTATTTGCGATAGTGCCGTTTACCTTAGCGGTAAACCATACAGTAAAGTTAGCACTTTCACCAGCTGCTAAAACGCCATTATATGTGAAAACATCACAGGTTAAATTCCAAAGATTCTTATTGTCGAAATCAACCAGAGTCAATTTAGCAGAATCGTAGATTTCAGTAACAACTACGTCAGCCAAATCGCAGTCACCGGTGTTTGTAACGACAATCATGAAGTAAACGTCATTTCCAACTACAACGGTAGTGTTCAATGCCAGTTTCTCAACAGTCATGTCAGGTGAGATAACAGTAACGTTTGCGGAACTGTTAAGATCTTCGGTAACGTTAGATTTTGCTGTAACGTTGTTTACCAATACACCGTTTGTTAAAGTCCTGAACCCTACGGTGAAGTTTGAGCTTGCACCTTCAGACAGGACTCCCTGGTATTTGAAGGCATTGTCCTCTTTAACCCATACAGTCCTATCAGTATGGTTGACATACTCCAATTCATTGGAATTGAAGAACTCAACTACAGTAACATCGCCTAAATCACAGTCACCAGTGTTTTTGACGGTAATCATGAAGTATGCATAATCGCCGATTACAATGGTAGTTGTGTTTAATGAAACTTTGCTGACATCCAATCCAGGACCCATGACATAGGTTGTGTTGTTTGCAACAACATCTTCTGTCATGTTTGATTCAGCTATTACAGTATTTGTCCAGTTACCTCCTTCGTGAGCAATAAAGGTAATGTTGAAGCTTGTTGAATTTCCCGGAGTTAAAGTGGCAGTGTAATTGAATACATAATCGCCGGCTTCAATCCAGTCATCACCGCTTATAGCCTCATAAGTCAAACCGTCAGGAATAACTTCTCTAACGCTGATATTGCCTAAATCGCAGTCACCGGTGTTGGTAACGACAATTGTGAAAATAACCTTTTCGTCAATATAGACTGTTCTGTTCAAGAATAATTTTTGAACGGTCATGTGAGGATTGATTACAAGAGTTTCATTGTGTGTTGTGACGTTTCCGGTTTCCCTGGATGTAGCGTTAACGGTATTTACGATTGTACCGTTCACTTTAGTAGTAAACCAAACAGTAAAGTTAGCACTTCCATTAACAGCTAAAACACCATTATATGAGAATACATTACCAGATTTAATCCATACGGAACGGTCAGTGTGATTGACATAATCCAATTCATCTGAATCAAAGATTTCAGTAACACGTACATCATGCAATGGATAGTCACCAGTGTTATTTACAACAATCATGAAGTAAACATAATCGCCCATAACGACAGTGGCATTCAAAGCGTATTTTTCAACTTCAATGCCCGGACCGTGAACAAATGTAGTGTTTTCCGCAGTCTCATCATCAGTCATATTGGAACTAGCAACAACACTGTTTTCCCATAATCCACCTTCATCAGCATTCAAAGTAATATTGAAGCTAGTAGAAACACCAGGAGCCAATTCGCCGGTGTAATTGAATATGTAATCACCAACTTTCTCCCAGCCAGGACCATGGAAAGTACCATAGGATAAACCTTCAGGAATATTCTCTTTAACTGAAATATTGCCTAAAACAGTATCTCCGGTGTTGGTTACAACAATAGTGAAAATAACCTTATCACCAACAATAACAGTCTTATTGACAGTTAATTTTTCAACAGTCATGTCAGGATTGATTACTTTAGTCTCATTGCTTGAGGTTTTGTTTTCAGTTAAATTGGAAGATGCATTAACAGTATTTATGATAGTACCGTTTACGTTAGCAGTAAACCAAACAGTAAAGTTAGCACTTTCGCCAGCTGCTAAAACACCTTTATAATTGAAAACATCATCCTTAAGATCCCACAAATCATGATTATCATAATCAACCAAAGTCAATTTACCGGAATCATAGATTTCAGTTACAACAACATCAGCCAAATCACAATCACCATTATTATTAACAACAACCATAAAGTAAACATTATTGCCAATAACAACAGTAGTATTTAAAGCCAATTTAGTAACAGTCATATTAGGACTAATAACAAGAGTATCATTACTTGCAGATTTGTTTTCAGTTAAATTGGAAGATGCATTAACAGTATTAACAACAGTACCATTTACATTAGCAGTAAACCAAACAGTAAAGTTAGCACTTTCGCCACGTGCTAAAACACCATTATAAGTGAAAACATCACCCTTAACATCCCACAAATCATGATCATCATAATCAACCAAAGTCAATTTGCCTGAATCATAGATTTCAGAAACTGTAACATTACTTAAATCACAATCACCTGTGTTAGTAACGACAACCATAAAGTAAACCTTATCGCCAATAACAACAGTCTTGTTTAAAGCCAATTTAGTAACAGCCATGTTAGGACTAATAACAAGAGTATCATTAACAGCAGACTTGTTTCCAGTCAAGTTGGAAGATGCATTAACAGTATTAACAACAGTACCATTTACATTAGTGGTAAACCAAACAGTAAAGTTAGCACTTTCGCCACGTGCTAAAACACCATTATAAATGAAAACATCACCCTTAACATCCCACAAATCATGATTATCATAATCAACCAAAGTCAACTTACCAGAATCATAAATCTCAGATACAACCACATCAGCCAAATCACAATCACCATTATTATTAACAACAACCATAAAGTAAACCTTATCGCCAATAACAACAGTCTTGTTTAAAGCCAATTTAGTAACAGTCATGTTAGGACTAATAACAAGAGTATCATTTTTAGCAGTTTTGTTTCCAGTCAAGTTTGAAGATGCATTAACAGTATTAACAACAGTACCATTCACCTTAGTAATAAACCAAACAGTAAAGTTAGCTGTTTTATTAACATCTAAAACACCTTTATAAGTGAAAACATCACCTTTACGTTCCCATAAATCATGATTATTATAATCAACCAAAGTCAATTTACCAAAATCATAGATTTCATGAACAGTAACATTACCTAAAGCAAAATCACCAGTATTATTAACAACAACCATGAAATAAACACGGTCACCAACAACAACTGTAGTATTCAATGCCAATTTTGTAACTGTCAAGTTTGCAATTTTATTGTTTATAACAGTTGTTGTATTGGTTGCATTGAAGATTTTGCTTCCAGTTTCATTGGTTGTTAAATTGACAGTGTTTACCAAAGTACCATTCACTTTAGCGTTGAATGTTATAGTGAAGTTTGTGCTTTGATTTGCACTTAAATTGCCTTTATAAGTGAAAACAATATTAGTGAAGTTAACTAATCCTTCACCAGGTAAAGTAACATTATAGGTTGTAATTTTACCTATAGTCCAATTACCCTGATTGGTATAATTAACATACTGCAATTCAGAAGTCCTGAAAATCTCAGTAACAGTCACATTATGCA
>JAFQXD010000045.1 GCA_017407115.1 Methanobrevibacter sp.
CTGAAATGTACTTCCATGCAACACTACCAAAAGCAGAGAAAAAACGATACCGAACAGAAAAAGGAGTATTTAATCAGATATGCAACAGAAAAAATGGCTGGATGAAAAACGAAAAATCCCAACTAACAAATTGACAAAGCCCTATTAAAGAATCAAAAATATCTTCATTAATCACTTTCTACGATATTTAATTACCAATACTAACTGATAAGTTAATATGTATACTGAATGCTGATTCCTATTCAAATTACTGCCCATAAGACTTATTATGAAAAAATAACTACTTAAAATTAATAAAATAATAGTATACCCAACTTGCAATTCATCCACAACTTACAGAAGTTGTGGTATTCTTGCATATTTATGATAAAAATAAACATACTAAAATTACTTAAAAAAGATAGTACACCCAATAGTGCAATTCAACCACGACTTAAAAGAAGTCGTGGTATTCTTGCATATTTATGATAAAATAAATAACTACAATCAGCCATATAAGAACCAAAAATGATTCAAAATAACTGACATGATAAATCATACTATATCAAAATAGATTTACTTCAATATAGAATAGCTATCTAAATTATTTGAATTACAATTCTCTAATTATCCAATATTTAACTGGGGCAAATTAGTTAAATAGCAGATAATGCATCTTTTTACTAGAGTATGCTTCTAGAACTGAATCATTTTAAAATGATTAAGTAATTAATTATTTTAATAATTTTTTCAAAACACGCATACCCAACTTGTTGTTTAATTCAAGCATGCATGCACTGCATTTCTATAAATAAAAGTTTATGAAACATTTAACTTTAGATAATTTTAAAACCAGATGTTATAAAAAGACATCTTTTGATTTTAAATGTCCCTGTAAAATTATAATAATTTGCATCTTATGATTTAAGTTATAAAAAATTCATATAAAATATAAGTATTTAGAAATGTATACCGTTTCAAAAATACCCATATAATAGCTATTTCTAACTAAATGAATTATAAAAGGTATTGAATTTAAAAGTTCCCCTAGAATGAAATTCTGTGGATAAATTTCATGATTTTAACAATGTAAAACCATTAACCTAGTTAGTCACTATTAAATATTACTTTATCTTGTATTTATTATGTATAAATCATATAATGCCATTATCATAAAATTTCATGAATCATTAGTAATCAAATATCCCCATTGGATGAAGATGACTTTTCATGAATCATGCTGATAAAAATATTATCTTTATTAAATCACTTTCCTAAACTAAATTTTATTTATTTTATTTGTTTACTTGTTTTATTACGTTATTCCACTATGTTTAGAATTTTCTTCTTAAAGAAATTCCAACAACAGACAATAATGCTAAAAGAGCCATAGCAATTGGATTACCGGTAGCAGGCAATTCCTCACTAACAGGTTCTTCTGCTGCATCCACAACATCAATAAATCCGAAAGCAATATTGTTACTTTCATCAGGATCTGGTGTGTCACTTGTTACAGTAGCTAATATAAATATATCTTTATTTGATAAAACTAAACCAGCAACAGCTAAATATGCATATTCACCTGGAGCCAAGTCTCCAACAAACCAATATAATACTCCGTCATAAACCATAGCTTGTCCTTGAGTAGGAACGGTTGAAAGTATATATACATTTCCTGAAACTAATGTAGCACGAACTAAAACATTAGTAGCTGTGTCTGGACCATTGTTGAATACAATAATACCAAAAGAAGTTAAATCTCCTACTTGAGCTTTATTTTGAGGAGTGATTACAGAAATTTGTAAATCAGCTGATCCATCAGCTTCTGCATCAACTTCAATATCTTCATCTGTCTCATCTTCAGTTTCATCTTCTGTACCATCATCGGCACCATCTTCAGTATCATCAGCCGCAGCATCATCATCTGCAGCTAATTCGTCTGTTCCACCAACATCTTCTGAAATAACATCAGTACCGTCGACACTTTCTGCATAAGCAGTATTGTCAACATCTTCAGCTGCAACTACAGGGATTAACATCATAATCAATGCAATTACAACTCCTATTTTTAAAATGTTTGATTTTAAATTCATTTTATACACCTTTTATAATTTCAGTTTAATCAACAATTACTATTGTAAAGTAGATTAAACTTGATAATACTATGTTAACTTCACATATATAAAGTTAACAAAAAATTAAATAAATGTATAATTGATTATACAAAATTATATAAAATTATTATTTTTTATTAAATATTTCACTAATAAAAAAATTATCTGAATATTAAACATTACAATAAAATAGAGATATTATATTCAAAATTATCAATTAAAATATCTAATGAATGTGTGATTGTATAATTGTTAATAACATATACAATATCTATAATTGAATATATTGTAAAAATAATTTTTATTTAATAGAACAAATATAATAAGATTATGAGTACTTTGGAAAAGATGAAAATACTGACCGATTCAGCACAGTATGACCTTTGTGATTATGTTAGTCATAATAAAAGCTCTCAAATAAATTTGCCGGGAATTTATGAAGCTATAGGTCATAACGGCTGTAAGATTCCTCTTTTTAAGACACTCTTGACAAACAAGTGCAAAAATGACTGTAAGTATTGTATAAATCAGTCAAAAAGAAATTTCACCAGACTTGAACTATCTCCCGAAGAACTGGCCAAGGCATTTTTAGGATATTATAACAGAGGACTTGTAAACGGATTATTTTTAAGTTCAGGAATATCAGGTGATGTAGACCAAACAATGGAAAAACAGATTGAAACAGTTAGCCTACTTAGAAAAAAATACGGCTATGATGATTATATCCACCTAAAAGTAGTTCCAGGGGCAAGTAAAGATTCAATAAAAAGGGCAATGGCACTTGCAAACAGAGTCAGCATCAATATTGAAGCTGCAACACCTTCTGGTCTTGCAGAATTATCATCTACTAAAGATTACAATAAAGACATTTTAAAAAGATTATCTTGGATTAACAGTATGCAACATAAAAGTACAACATATCCAAATTCTACACATACTACACAGATAATTGTTGGTGCAAACAACGAGACGGATAAAGAAATATTGAGTAGAATGGAAAAAATCTACAAAAAATCCGAATTAAAAAGAACTTATTTTTCAGCATTTACTCCAATCTCTGAAACAGAATATGAAAATAAAAATCCATGCTCAACAGACAGAACCGCAAAATTATACAATGCGGATAGTTTGCTTAATGATTATAATTACAAAGTTAAAGAGCTGGTATTTGATGAAAATGACAAGCTGTCACTGACCCAGGATCCAAAGATTTTAGCGGCAAAAAATATGGATATATTTCCCGTAGAAATTAATAGTGCACCATTTATAGAATTGATTCGAGTCCCTGGTATCGGTATAAAATCCGCACGTCAGATAATTTCTATTAGAAAAAAATTACCATTCACAAATAAGGATCAATTGAAAAAGTTAGGGGTTGTGGTGGATAGAGCTGAACCATACATCAAAATAAGCGGCCAATATCAAACTACTTTTGATTTATAGATTTTTTATATAATTATAATGAAAAATAAAAGAATTTATTTTAATTTAAATAAATGAAAAATTAATTATTTTAATAGAAAATAATTTTATACAATAGAATTTTAAAAAATATATTAGGTATAACTTCAAGTGTAAATATATAAAAAATAGATTAATTAATAATCGTCAAACAATTCCCAAATTTCAGGATATTTTTTGGATACTGCTTCATCAATCAATGTAGAAGCTTCTTTTGAAATACTAAATTCAGGCTCGGTTTTACGTAAATACCTAAATACAGCAGAAGATCTTGCAGACCAAAGAGTAATCCTAGGATTCTTGTCAACTATTTCCTTAACTTCTTCCACGTGAGTTGGATTTACTTGCGCTTTTTGTGAAGTTTGTACGCTGTCTTCATCCCCTTTATCGCCAGATATGCCTTCGGATGTTTCATCATCCTCCTCAATGACTTCTCGTGGGATTTCATCTGTTTTTTCTTCTTCGTTTTCTTCATCTGAACTGGAAGGAGCATCATCTTTTTTATCATTTTCTTCCTCTAACTCTTCGAATATATTTTTTTTCTCTTCACTAGATTTTTCTTCTACTGGAGGTTTTTCTTCAATATCATTAAGCATGTCTTCAAGAGATTGAGTAGAATTACTATCAAAATCTTCATCATAAAAATCAGGGATTAAAGAATCTAATCCTTTTCCAAGCCCTTTTCTTGGCATCTATTGGACCTCCCCATCTCTTTTTAAGATTTCTTTAGCCAATTTTAAATAAGCTTTTGTTCCAGTACTATCAGGATCATAAATTAAACAAGGCTTACCAAAACTTGGTGCCTCAGCCAATCTAATATTTCTCGGAATGATGGTTTTAAACAGTAAATTGCTTTCACCAAAGTGACTCTTAAGTTCTTTGTGAACATCTTTACTGAGTCTTGTTCTCTTATCATAGAGTGTGAGGAGAATTCCTTTGATTGGAGTTGGGCTTCTGAGTCTTTTTTCAACCAATTTAATTGTATTAATCAAATCAGCTACACCTTCTAAAGCGTAATACTCAGCTTGAATAGGTATTAATACACTATCTGAAGCTACTAATGCATTGACAGTAAGTACGCCAAGGGAAGGAGGTAAATCAATGAATATATAATCGAATAATGGAACAACATCCTTTAGAGTTTCTTTCAATATAATGTGATAATTTTCACGTTGAGAAAGCTCCATGCTAGCACCACTAAGGGATATATTACTTGGGATAATAAACAAATTTTTAATAAACGTAGGAATTGTTGCTTTTTTAACACTTATATCCCCTATGATTGCTTCATAGATAGAATTTTCCACTTTAGTCTTATCAATCCCAAAACTAGTTGTCGCATTAGCTTGAGGATCCATATCTACAACTAAAACAGATTTTCCCATTACCGCTAGAGATGTTGCAGTATTTACAACAGTTGTTGTCTTACCACAACCCCCTTTTTGATTCATCACCGCAATTACTTCACTCATTAGAATTCTCCTATTGTAAGTTTTAAGTTATTCGTTATGATGTATAACTTAAAAAGTTTCAGGTTTAAAGAATAACAAATAAGTTATTCAGTATAAGTTAAAAGGATTAAGTTATTACTTTTAAATGAAAACTTAAAGGAAATAACTTCTAAATTTTAACTTCTAAGGGATAGGAATTAAGTTTTAAGTTAAAACTTTGAAGTTATAAAAAATAAGTTTTAAGAAATAACTTATCATAACTAACTTTTAACAAATAAGTTATATTTTATAACTTCTTCCTTATAAAGTATTTGTTTTCACATATAACTTAGCACTTGCAACTTATTAGTTATAAGTTATAATTATAAAGTATAAGTTATAACTTATAAGTAAATAAAATCAAAAAAATAAAAGAAGGATTATTTAGCATTTTGCATAGTACCATCAAAATAGCTAGCATATCCTTTCAAGTCTAACATACCATGACCTGAGAAGTTCATGACAATAGTTTTTTCTTCGCCTGTCTCTTTACATTTCAAAGCTTCATCAATAGCAACTTTAATAGCATGAGTTGTTTCCGGAGCAGGAACTATACCTTGATTACGTGCAAATGTAATTCCAGCATTGAAACAATCAACTTGATGAGCTGATCTAGGTTCAATATAGCCTTCTTTAGTTAAAAGGGAAACAATAGGAGACATTCCATGGTATCTTAAACCACCAGCATGAACTGTAGGAGCTACAAAATCATGGCCTAAAGTAAACATCTTAAGCATAGGAGTGAATCCATTTATATCTCCAAAATCATAGTCATAAGAACCTTCGGTGAGAGTTGGGCAAGCACTAGGTTCTACTGCAATAAATTGGGTATCGGAATTTCCATCAATTTTATCTTTAATGAATGGGAAAAATGATCCAGCCAAATTACTTCCACCACCTGCACAGGCTATCATTACATCAGGTTCTTCTTCAGCAATTTCCAATTGGGTTTTCAATTCTTGACCGATTACGGTTTGATGTAACATAACATGGTTTAAAACACTGCCTAAGGAATATTTAACTTCATCGTTTTCTAAAGCTTCTTCCATAGCTTCGGAAATAGCAACACCTAAAGAACCAGGATGATCTGGATTTTCTGCCAATAATTCACGGCCAACCTTAGTGTTTTCACTAGGAGAAGCAAAAACATTACTGTCATAGATGCTCATAATGTTTTTTCTGTCAGGTTTTTGGTTGAATGAAACTTTAACCATATAAACAGTACAATCAATATCTAATAAATTACATGCTAAAGATAATGCTGTACCCCATTGACCTGCACCAGTTTCAGTAGTTAATCTTTCAACACCCTCTTTTTTAGCAAAATAAGCTTGAGGAATAGCTGAATTTAATTTATGTGAACCTGTTGGAGAAGAATCTTCCCTTTTGAAATAAATTTTTGCAGGAGTATTTAAATATTCTTCAAGTTTATTAGCTCTAACTAAAGGAGAAGGCCTTCCCATTTCCATATATAATTCTCTAACTTCTTTAGGAATTTTTATATAGCGTTCTGTAGCAAATTCCTGTTCTAAAGCGGATTTTGTAAAAGCGATTTGTAAAGATGAAATTTGATCTTTTCCTTCACTATTTTTAGGAGCTGGAAGGTCTACAGGCAAATCTGCAAGCATATTATACCATTGCTTTGGCACTTCATCTGATGATAATTCTATTTTATAAGTCATGATTATAATTAGAATAATGTACTATTTAAAACTTTGTTGTACAAAAATGTACAATATAAAATATTAATATCATAAAAAACAATTGTAAAATATGAGAATTTTAGCTATTGATGTTGGAACAGGAACACAGGATATGATGATTTACGATACACAAAAAGAACTTGAGAACTCCATAAAGCTAGTTCTTCCATCCCCACATTTATTTGTATCACAAAAAATTAGAGAAATTGAAAATGACTTATATTTCAATGGAGAAATAATGGGTGGAGGAAAAATAAAAAAATCAATACAGGATCATATGGAAAAAGGATATGAAGTAGTAATGGAACCAACATGCGCTAAAACAATAAGAGACAACATAGAACAGGTAAAAGCAATCGGAATCGAAATAGCAGATGAAACTAAAGACTATAAGGATTACACAAAAATCACACTGGGAGACATAAATATCACAAAGCTGTCCGAATTCCTGTTAGGCTATGATTTGGAATTTGATTTTGATAAAATAGCGATTGCTGTTCAAGATCACGGCTATAATGAAAACATGGGAGACAGAGACTTTAGGTTTGAAAAGATAAGAGAAAAAGTTAGCGAACCAATATCCCCATTAGAATTTGGATTCAGTGGTGAAATACCAGATTACTTTACAAGAATGCAGGCCGTAAGAAGACAAATAAAAAGCGAGGGAATAGATGAAATTCCATTAGTTATGGACACTAAATTTGCATCAATAGCTGGCATGTGTTTTGATGAAGTTGCAAAGAAATTGAATAGCTTTATAGCAATCGATATAGGAAACGGACATACTACAGCAGCATCAATAGAAAATGGAAAAATTCAAGGAGTATTTGAACACCACACTTCAAGTCTAACAGGTGAATCTCTTGAAAGATATATAAAAAGATTAGCTTCCGGAGAAATCACTCATGAAGAAGTGCATGAAGACTACGGTCACGGAGCCCATGTGTTAAACCCAATATCAAAAATAGAAAAGGTCATTGTTAGCGGGCCTAAAAGAGAACTAATCGAAAAAACAAACCTAGACTGGCATCATGCCGCACCCGGAGGAGACGTGATGATGACCGGTACAGTAGGTTTGATAAAAACTGCCCTGGGAAGATAACATGCTTAAAATGGATTCGCATATACATAGTAAATATTCTCCTGATTCTTCATCAAAAATAGATGACATAATAAAAGTAGCAAAAAAAGAAAATATTGATGTGATTGCAATCAGTGATCACAACACCGTAGATGGAACTAGCGAAGTTATTAAAAAAACAAGAAATACAGATATACTTGCCATTCCATCTATAGAAATTTCTTCAAGTGAAGGCCATATTCTTGGTTTTGGGTGTGAGGAAAATATACCTCGTGACTTAACACCTCAAGATACAATAGATAGAATTCATGATTTAGGTGGTCTTGCAATAATACCACATCCATATTGTTTTTACAGACACGGACTGCTTCACAAAACCGACCATAAAGATTTGAAAATCGATGCAATAGAAACAAAAAATGCAAGATTCATAGTTGGATACTGCAACAGTAAAGCAAAAAAATTATCTATATCCGAAAGAATTCCAGAATTGGGTGCAAGTGACGCACATTATTATAAATTTGTTGGTGACTGTTACAGTTTAATCGATAGCCAAAAAGATATTGACAGTATACTAAAAGCAATAAAAAAAGGAAAGACAGAAGCTCATGGAAAAGGAACATCAAATATCTTACTTTCAAAATATCTTTTTGAAAAAAAAATTTTAAAGAAATTTGATTAAAAAGAGTTATTCACCCTTTTCAATTAAAATTTCAATAATTGAGACATTAGTTTTTTCATTATTGTAATTTTCTATTTGTTCTGTAGAAATACTAATGTCTTTAACTTTTGAACCAGGAACAAACCTATTTCTAACAATTTCAGCTGCATCTACTGCACGGCTAATGGCTTTACCTCTAGCCCTAAGCAAAACACTATTTGAACCCTCATTAAATTGAGTTACAACAGCTAAAACGTAATTCATAACAGGTTTGCTGCCTACAAAAATTGTGTTTGTTTCCATAATTTACTCACCATAATAAATTTTATAGATAGATGTATATAAAATTTTACATAAAAAAAATATTAAAATATAAACAAAATAATGAAAATAAATTAATATTATATATAAATAATTAAAAATCAATGTAAAAAAAATTAAGATAAACTATACAAAAATAAAATAAATAAATTAATAATAAAATGAAAAAATTTGGATAAAAATATAAAATATCAAATTATTGTGCTCTTTGAATTAACAATAATTTATTAATGGAATCCAAAACTGCTAAAATACTAGCCATGACTATATCCTGATTAGTTGATCTTCCGGTCGACTTATTTCCATAAGAATCTGAACTTATAACAAATACTTCAGCCAAAGCATCAGTACCTCCAGTAATAGCTTCCAAATTATATTCTTCAAGTTCAATATCCATAGTTCCTTCTATTAATTGCCTAATAGCATTTAAAGCAGCGTCAACTGGACCAACACCAGTACTGGCAGTTTCCTTTTCTTCACCATCAATTTCAAGTTTTACAGTGGCGGTAGGTGAAACGTTAGCCCCCATCGAAATGCTCAAACCTTTAATTACAATTGGAGTTTCCCGTGCTGAAGAAAGTTCAGTAATCGCAATAGCAATCAAATCATCGTCTGTAACACATTTTCCACTATCACCTAAGGCTTTAATCTCATCAAAAACCTTACAGAACTGTTTTTCATCCAAATCTATGTGATAGGTTTTTAACTTAGATTTTAAAGCGTTGGCCCCCGTATGTTTGCCCAAAACAATTCGTCTTGAATGACCAACCATTTCAGGTGACATTGGCTCATAGGTTGATGAGTTATTTAAAATTCCATGAACATGAATACCTGATTCATGAGCAAAAGCATTATCACCAACAATAGGTTTGTTTACAGGCATTTTTACTCCTGTAAATCTACCGACGAGGTTAGATAAACTATATAATCTTGTAGTATCCAGACCAAGATCAATGCCATAAGCAATCTTAAGTGTCATGACCAACTCTTCAAGAGAACAGTTACCTGTCCTTTCACCTAAACCATTGACTGTGACATGAGCCTGATTGGCACCACATTCAATGGCAGCAAGAGTATTTGCGGTTGCAAGACCAAAGTCATTATGAAAATGAACACTGATGGGAGTATTAAAATTATTTTTAATATCACTAATCAATTCATGGGTTAAAACAGGTGTTAAGACACCTACGGTATCAGGTATATCTAAAAAATCAGCCTCTGCTGAGACAACCTCATTATAAACATCGAACAAAAAGTCTCTTTCAGTTCTTGTAGCATCTTCAGCTGAAAATTCAACTGTTAATCCATGGTCTATTGCATATTCAACCGTACTGACAGCTTTATCTATAATTTCAGCCTTGTTCATTTTAAGCTTATAATCGCGATGCAATGGGGAAGTACCTATAAAAGTATGAACATAATCCAAATCCGCATCCAAAACTGCATCAATATCACTTTTTAGTGAACGGGCCAAACCGACTATGGTGGATTTCAAATCCATAGATTTAATTTTTCTGGCAGATTCAATTTCACCTTTTGAAGAGGCCGGAAAACCAACTTCTATTTTATCAACCCCTAAATTATTGAGTTTTTGGGCAATCTGTATTTTTTCATCGACAGTGAGTGCAACGCCAGGAGTCTGCTCACCATCCCTTAAGGTTGTATCAAAAATATAAATCTTATCTGAAAGATTCATACCTTCGTTTTTTAGAATTTCTATATTTTTCGTAGCCATTGTATTACTTCCCCTAATATAATAATTATTATTAAATGAAGAGTTTTTATATTTATTGAATGACATATATTATAACATGAAATTAGGTTTTACAACTCTTGCGTTATTCATGCAGGACAACAACAAGATAATCGATTTAGCAAAAAAGCATGAATTCGAGATGATTGAAATTCTTGGAGAAGCGCCTTTTTTTGAAAAAGACAACTTTGAATTTAAAGACTGTGGATTGGACATGAGAATTCATGCAGCAACAGTAGACATTAACATAGCAAGCCTAAACAAGGGAATACGAGCTGAAAGTGTAAAACAGATGATTCAATGCGGCCAATATGCAGAAAAAATTAATGCCAACACAATAACCGTGCACCCCGGAATAATTGGAAGAAATGAACCACATCTCAGGAAATGGGCATTGGAAATTGCTGTTGAAAGTGTTGGAGAAATCATTGACAACACCAATGTTGAAGTTTCTGTGGAAAACATGCCTGTGCGAGGCAAATTTTTAGGAAATACAGTTGAAGAGATTGAAATGATACAGGAAGAGACAGGCTGCAGTCTGACCATTGATACCGGCCATGGAAATACCTGTGGAAACCTGGAAGAAATGCTTTCATTAAAAAATATCAGTTATTGTCATCTAAATGATAATGATGGAGTAAAAGACCAGCATATCACTTTAGGTGAAGGCACTTTGGATCTGAATTTACTTAAAAAAATCGATACGGCAATTATAGAGTTAAATAACTTTGATAATATCCTAAAAAGCAAAAAGGTCATTGATAACTTATAATCTATTATTATTTTTTAACGGTTATTAGTTATAAGTTATAACTTATAAGTTATATCATCAAAAAAAATAATATCAAAAGTCAATCATAGTAACTTCAAAAATGTCATCTATTACATAATCAGTCTTGTCCATCATTTTAGGAGATACTTCTTCCTGCTGTTCGATGGTTAGGACACTGACATCCGCCTTTTTAAAAGCCAATAAATCATTAAGCCCATCACCAACCATCATGACTTTATATCCCCCTTCTTTGAGAATGGAAACGACTTCACATTTGCCTCTGGTAGAAACAGTGCCATAAGCATTGTCTTCGGGAACATCAAGCAAATTAGCCAATCTGTTGATAGCTCCTTTTCTATCACCAGACGCTATAAATATTTCAATGCCTCTAGATTTCAATGTTTCAATAGTTTCAAAAACCTTTGGGAAAAATCTGCCTGCTGATGTTATTGTATAGGCAACAACACCCAAATCCATATCAACAATTAAAGCTGAACCGTTGCATAACTCCATGTCAGATATTTTTTCACGTAAAATACCGAAGCCATCGGTAATATCTGAAATGGTAGTGGATTTTTCATTGTCCAAAATATCCTTTACCTCCGCTTTTGAAACAGGGTTAGTAGAAAAACTGATATCAAAATCTATGTTATACTCCTTAATCACATCAGAGATTAGAATATCTTGATCTAATTTTAAAAGTTTATTGGTGTTGAACTGAAGTACAACTAAAGCCAGTGCATCGGCTTGGTCAATTAAATCCAGTGAATTGATATCGGTGAATATATTCCCATTTATAACATCCTTAATAACTCTATACCTCTCAATTAAGGTTCCGGAGTTATCAAAAACTACCGCCTTTTTCATAAAGAATAATATGTGAAAATTAATTAATAAATTTAATTTAAAAAATCAAAGTTTAAAGTAAAAACTGAAATAATTTTGTGAAGAAAATTAGCTAGAATGGACCTAATCTTAAAAATAACATTATTTAAATATTATTTAGAATAAAAAATTAATCATGAAAGAAAAGTTTAAGTTTATGTTCATTTTAATAATTTTATTATTTTTAGTTATTGGTGCCGTATCCGCTAGCGATACCAATTCAACAGATAGTATTTCACAAAACCAAGAAAATGAACAAATAACACTAAGTAACCCTATTGAAGATGATTTTAACAGTGAAAATTATACGGATAATGATTATTTATCTTCTAGTGTTGATGATTCTACCCTTTCAATTGAAAGTAACAATGAGCAAAATACCTATGGCTCATCATCAAAATTAAATTTAAAAATTATTAACAACACTAACTTCGTTAAAAAAGGAGATACACTTTATTTGTATTTAGCGGATTCAACTGGTAAAAAAGTAGCAGACAAACAATTAACTATTGAATTCAATGGAAAAACATATCAAACAACAACAGCCAATTATGGTAAATTTGGTATTGTTGTCGATTCATCTAACACCTCCGCATCAATGAAAATTTCTTTTAAAGGTGATGATGAATATAATGCATTTTCTCAAATATTTAACTTTTATATTGATAAATCTATTTCAATGACAATTGGAAACTCAAAATTACTTACTAATGGTTATCTAAGAATTTATTTAAAAGGTTCTACTAAATACATTGCCAATAAAACAATTACAATAGAAATTGGAGATAAAAAGTTTACTAAAGTAACTAATGATGAAGGTTTTGTTGTTTTTAAACCCTCCGTCAGTCCAAATAATTATAATGTGATTGTGACTTATGGGGACTATACTACTTCAAAATATGTTAAATGCATTGAAGGTAATGTTAAAAATCCTCTAAATCAACATATTCCAACTGTAAATGGAGTTCCCGACATTGATGTAATGCCTGGAAATTATGTTATGGCTGATGATGATGCTCAATATAGTCTTTTAAAAGCACAATATCAGGAAGTTATGAAAAGAGACAGTTACTGTTTATATTTATACGGAAAATTATCAAAATATACCTTCTTTAAAACTAAAACATATCCTAACATTAATCACATTATTAAACGTGAAAAATGGAATGTAATTGAAAGATCAATAAATACTAAAATCGTTAAACAGAACAAAAAAGAATATTGGCCCTCAGTAATAACCGTTTCCCTTAAAGGAAAATCATATACCTACTCTGAAGTTCGTGACTTTCAAAATACAAAATATACCTGCGGACCTACATCTGCAAGCGTTTGTAGTCAAGTTTTAAGAAATTTCCATTCAGAAAAATACTTCCAGATAAAGGCACATGTAACAAATGGAGTTAATATTCCAGTTCTTAAAAGAGCAATCGAAAATACTGGATTTAAAACATATTATTTTTATAGGAGTACATTTAATAATGCGCTAAAAGAAGTGCAAAAAGGTGGTGCTGCTTTAATAGCTTATCTTCCAGGACATTACGTGTCAATTATAGATGTAAGTAAAGATGGTAAAAAAGTTTTAGTGAGCAACTCCTATGGAAGTTATGATGTTGGGTCAGGTAATGTTCGAACAGGATGGGTGACTGTGAACCATTTTAAAAGTAAATTCGCCAATATTGGTTTAGTTGTAAAACTTAATTATAAGTTAAATAACGCTGTAAAAAAACAAACAAACAATTTTTACAAAAGTATGGGTACAAATTGGATGAGACAAAACACAAGTGAAAGAATTCCAGATATAGGCGTATAATATCGATTAAAATTAATAATATTGGATATTGACTATCTTAAAAAAACAAGTATATAAACCTTGAAAAATAAAATAATAATATTATAATTTACGATTATTAGGTGTTTTAATGAACGTTATTGAAAAGTTAAACTCCATTAAAAGTGGAGAAATGACAGCTAAAGAAAATGTAGAAAGCTTCATTAAAGTTATTGATGAAAATAACGAAACCATTAATGCATTCATTGAATTGAACTATGAAAATGCATTAAAACAAGCTGAAGCTATTGATGAAAAGATTGCCAACGGCGAAGAAGTTGGTGCTTTAGCTGGTTTAGTATTTGGTATAAAAGCAAACATTAATGTTGAAGACATGATTATTTCAGCAGCTTCCAAAACATTAGAAGACTACTATGGAAGTTACAACGCAACTGTAGTTGATGAAATCTTAGCAGAAGATGGAATAATCATCGGTATTTTAAATATGGATGAATTTGCAGCGGGAAGTTCAACCGAAACTTCCTACTATGGACCTACACAAAACCCTGCCGCTATGGGAAGAATCCCTGGAGGTTCATCCGGTGGATGTGCAGCGGCCATTGCAGCAAAAATGTGCGACATATCTATCGGTTCCGATACTGGAGGGTCCATTAGAAACCCTGCTTCACACTGTGGTGTGTTAGGATTTAAACCAACATACGGTGCTGTTTCAAGACAAGGATTATTAGACTTGTCAATGAGTTTGGACCAAATTGGACCATTGGCAAATGATGTGAGCGGTATTGCAGTTGCATTGAATACAATTGCAAAATATGATGAAACCGAATGTACCACTCTTGACTGGGAAAAACCAGACTTTACAGAAGTATTAAAAGACACATCCCTTGAAGGAATGAAAATTGCAGTGTGCAGTGAATTCATTGATGTTACTGATGAAGAAATCAATAAAACTGTAAACAAGGCTATTCAAAAATTAGTCGACGCTGGTGCTGAACTTGTAGAAGTAAGTTTTGATTATATCGATTTATGTTTACCAACCTACTACCTAATCAACTATGTGGAATTCTTCTCAGCTACAAGAAAGTATGACGGAAGAGATTACGGATCCAGAATTGAAGAGGTATGTGGAGAGGAAGTTTTAAGAAGAATTAAAATTGGTTCCCACATTGCTGAAGCTGAATTCAGCGGTAAATACTACAAACAAGCTTTAAAAGCAAGATCAGTAATTAGAGGAGAAATAACCTCAATGCTTGAAAACGTTGATTTGATTGTAGGACCAACCGTGCCTAAACTTCCACACGAAATTGGTACTGAATTGGAACCAATGGAGATGTACGCCTACGATATCTTAACAGTAATTGCTAACTTGGCCGGTATTCCAGCAGCAAGCATACCTGCCGGTGAAGTTGATGGTATTCCTGTAGGATTGCAAATTCAAGCTAAACCATTGGACGATTTAAAAATTATCAAAGCTATGAGTGTATTTGAAAACACTCAATAATTTTATTTTTTTTATAAATTTTTTTACATTTGAAATATACCTCTAATTTTTTACATTATAAAATACAATAGATTATCAAGAGAGGTTGTTTTTATGACAAAAATAGGACTTGCTTATTTAAATGGGTCTGTTCCAGGATTTGAAGATTTTGGAAATTTACCTACTGATATTGTAAAAGAAAATGGTCTTGTAAACGGACTAAAAGCTTCAAAAGAATTGGATGCTTTAATCATTCCTGGCGGGACATTGATTGAATCCAATGACATCAACATGGATTTGAATAGTGAAATAAAAAAGATGGCCCAAGATGGAAAACCGATTATCGGAATATGTGCTGGGTTTCAGCTTCTTTCAAACCAGATTGACATAGGCAGAAAGTCACCTGTACCTATTGTTAAAGAGGGCCTTGGTTTAATAGATGTGAATTTTTCACCGTTGATTACAAGTGACCGTGTTAAAGCTAAAGTGTTTGACAACTCATTTCTGGTTAAAAATCAGACTGAAGATGTTGACGGTTTTCATACACATACATATGGTAAAATTGAAGGAGACGCCAAGCCGTTATTCTATTCCAAAGTTCAAAGGATGAATTATGGAGATACTAACAAAAAAGGAGACTATAACATATTTTCAGGAGCATGTAACGATGATGGTAATGTTATCGGTACCATGATTCATGGAATCTTAGATGAAAATCCGATACTTGTAGAAAACCTAAAAGAACAAATAGATATACAAGACCTTGATGACATTTACAATAGAAATATACAAGTCAAAAAATTCCTGCAAAGTGAAGTGGGAATCAACACCAACATAAAAATACCTGAAATTAAACCTCTCAAGAAACCGAAATACTTAATGATTGGAAGTAATGGGTCCGACTCTGGAAAAACTTTCATACTGACCGGTATTGCAGGCGCAATTAGAAAAAGAGGTTATAAAGTTGCACTGCTCAAAGTAGGTCCTGATGTTCGTGATATTATACCTGGACTGTACTTAACAAAAGGAAAAATGGAAGATTTTTCATCTATAAAAATTGGACACTTAGGATGGCAAGATATTGAATCTACAGTCGCGAAACTTAACTCATCTGACTATGATATTGTGCTTATTGAAGGTGTTATGAGTGTATTCACAGGACTTTTAAATGAAAAGGTACCCTACTCCGCAGCTGAAATTGCAATGTCATCAAACATTCCAATGATCTTGGCTACAGGTGTAAACAAAGGTGGAATTGAATCAGCGGCCATCGATATTGCATCACATGCAAATATGCTTGAAAAATTAGGAGTTTCAGTTGAGGCAATTCTGTTAAATAAAGTATACAATGAAAATATATTCGACAATGTGGTCCCATATATTCGAAACAATACAAATGTTGAAAAAGTTTTAAAGCTACCAAAAATGAAAAATGCAGATACGAGAGGATTTATTCCAGAAGTTGAAATCAGATACGAACTGTTTACTTCCTACGCTATGGATTTAATAGAAAACAACTTGAATGTAGATGAAATAATAAGTATGGCACGAGAAGTGGAGTTCGAAAAAATCTATTCGTTTGATGAAATTAAAAGTAAAGTGATATAATGGCTCTTAACTTAAGTCCAGAAACAGGTGTTAAACTTACAAAAAAAGATCGTGCACATGTTTTAAAAAAAATAAAACAAGGCTGGAAAGCAACTTGCTTAATACCAGATTATGTTATTGATGATGAAGGAAATATCCAAATAGGATTGGAAAAAAATCGCCGCATAGTAAAAATTGTCAAAATCCTAGATGATGGAATACACATTGAAAAAGCACTGAAAACAAAAACATTAAGAATTAAATGGGAAAAAATAGTTTCAATAAATCAATCAAAAGAAGTTAAAGATGGGTTGGAAATAAAAATGCGTGACGGCAAATATGTAACCTTCAGCATTTACAATTCATATAAGATTAAGCAAAATACGGAATTCATAGCTAATTATATAGCTAAAAAAGCTAATGAGAGGAATTGATTATTCCTCTAAATATTTATTGATGATGTCTTCGCCTCTAAGCAAGACTAATCCATTTTCTTCTGCATATTTACGGGCATCTGCAACTGATGTAGCCTGTCCGGTTTCACCATCCATCATTTCACAAACTACACAAACAGGAGTAACCCCCGCCATTTCACATAATGCAAGGCCTATTTCAGTATGTCCTTGCCTATTTTTAACTAGTCCATCAGCTCCTCTTAAAAGGCATACGTGACCAGGTGATCTGAATGTTGCACCAAATTCATCAAATCTTTCTTCTTTCATCATGATTGCCATTTCACTTATTGTCATTGCCCTATCATGATCTGTTACACCAGTGAAAGATTTTCTGTGATTTGTCCATATAGAAAATGATGACCTTTCGTCGTATGGAATGTCTGTTGGTGCAAGTTTTGCAAGTTCTGGATATTTTTCTGTTGCCGCTTTCATAATATCCACCATGAACGGCAAGTGAATAGCATCACAAAAATCGGAATGTAAACAATTACAGATTAATCCGCCTGCATCATTTCTCATGGTTGCAATTGATTTAGGGGTTACGAATTCGGAAGCGATAATCATGTCAACTTCCCCTTCCCTATCATCATCATCAAAAACTAGAACGAATTCACCGTTTCTAATAGCTTCTAAAGCTTCATCTAAGTTTGTTTCTTGATTCATAGTAATATCTCCTTATTTACTAGAACCAGGGCTAAAAATAACTACAATTTATTACTTCTCTTCCATCCGGACTATAACCGTCGGTTTTGGAATCTCACCAAATCAACACTTTTATTGTGCTCGTGGACTTATTTTTATTAAAAATCACCACCGGTGGGGAATCTCACCCCGCCCTGAGAACGTATTATCAAATATATTTATCATATATAAAATACTTTTTGGTATTTTTTTAGAGTAAAATTGCTTTTAGAAAGAAAAATTGTTTTGAACCTTAAAAATTGTTTTAAGAGTGGAAAATTGTTATTATTTAAAACTGAGTAATTTAAATAGTTTTAAAAATAAAATAATAATCAACAATTAAAAATAAGTGATTCGATGGCGAATAAACAGGAAGACCTACTTTTTAAAGATGTAGGTGAAGAAGAAATAGAAGTGCTACTAAAAAGAATTAAAATAAAATCTAAAAAGAAAAAATTAAATCCAACAGAAATACGTTTTATAGATGCAAATGTATTAATTGCAGATATAATTATTGAGTTAGACCAAATAATTTTGATAATTGAATTTCAAAGCACTATTGTTGATAGGGCTGATAAAGATAGGTTTTTAGCTTATTATTCAATGGTAAACTTCAAGAAGAAAACAAAAAAAGAAGTAAAATTAGCTGTAATTAGTACAGCTGAAGAAACAAAAAAAATCACCCATATTATTGGTGATTCAATCGAATTCAAATTTGAAATTCATTCTTTAATGGATGAAGATGGAGATAGTATTATAAATAATATTGAAACTAAAATTAAAAATGAAAAAGAAATTACTGATGAAGAATTAATAGATTTATCACTAGTGCCTGTGATGGGTAGTGTAAATACACAAGAACAACAGATTGAAAAATCTGTAAAATTAATATTATCAATTGATTTAGAAAAAAATAAAGTTAAAAATCTTGTAAAAAGTATTGCTTATTTATTAGCAGATAAATTTTTAGAAGATGGAGATAAAAAAACAGCTATTTGTGATGCTTTAGGTGGAAAAATGAGTGCAATATATGATTATGGACAAAGACAAAAGGATGAAGGAATAAAAGAAGGAATAAAAGAAGGAAAAGACGTGACATTGAAAAAAATGGCAAAATATATGATAAAAGAAGGAAAAACTAACGAAGAAATTCAAAAAGAAACAGAACTAAGCTTAAAGAAAATACAAGAGATAAGGGATGAAAACTAAAATTCAATGGAAATAACATCGCCATCCTTAAGATTCAATTCTTCTCTTAATTTATTTTCTGCAATAAATTCCAGGTAATTTTCTTCATGAGTTGTTTTTGCAGGAAAAACAATTGCTCCATTGATTTTGTCACATAATGTAGCTTCAATATATTTTACCGCTCCAAAACCCTTATCCGGTTTTATTAAATTTTTACAATTGTTTTTTATTTCATTTATTTCATCCAGAAACTCTTCATCAACAATAACGTTTAATGTTCCTGGATATGGAATAAATCCTAAATTTTTCTTAAACTCTTTAGTGTAAAAATCTTGAGATAGAAAATATGCTGCTTTCCCCAAACCAGTTGTAACTTCACCATCGATTTTCATGAATAAACCTCTAATTAAATTGCATGTATTGCTTTTTAAGTGAATAATTTTAACTATTAATTCAATTTAATTAAATCTTAAATTTTTTATTTAATTTTAATCTAGGAATATATAGATTCAATACTATATCTTAATCATTTTTAATTAATAAATATTTTTGAAGAAATTTATTTAACAATTGAAAAATAGAATAATATTATAATAAAATTTTACAGGGTAATTGAAATGGAAATAAAAACTATCTCAACAGATGTATTAATTATTGGATCTGGTGGAGCAGGTTCAAGAGCAGCTATTGAAGTTGATGATGCTGGGTTAAAAGCAACAATTGTATCTAAAGGTCTATCATTTAGATCTGGGTGTACTGGAATGGCAGAAGGAGGATATAATGCTGTTTTTAAAGCTGTTGATAAGGATGACTCAATAGAAGCTCATATTAAAGACACATTAAAGGGCGGAAGCTATCTCAATGACAAGAAACTTGTTGAAATTCTTGTAAATGAATCCCCAAAAAGGCTTATTGATTTGGAAAACTACGGTGCATTATTTGACAGACAAGAATCAGGCGAGATAGACCAAAGACCTTTCGGAGGTCAAACCTATAGAAGAACCTGTTATCAAGGAGATAGAACAGGTGCGGAGTTATTGAATGCACTTAAAGAGGAAATTATCAAAAGAGACATCGAATGTATAGAAGAGGTAATGATTACTTCACTTATTACCGATGACGATGTAGTTATCGGCGCAACAGGTTTGAACTTGAAAGATTCCAGCTTAATCTATTTTAAATCAAAATCCACAATATTGGCCAGTGGAGGTGCCGGACAATTATACCCTGTAACATCCAACACCTTCCAAAAAAACGGAGACGGTTATGCAATAGCCTACAGAGCCGGCGCAAATTTAGTCGACATGGAACAAGTGCAGTTCCACCCGACCGGAATGGTTGCTCCCGAATCCAAAAAAGGAGTTTTAGTAACCGAAGCTGTTAGAGCCGAAGGCGGAAAGCTCATTAATAAAGATGGTGAAAGATTCATGAGCAAATATTCACCTGAAAAAATGGAATTGGCCACACGTGACGTGGTTGCTCGTTCAATTTATCAAGAGATTATTGAAGGCAGAGGAACAGAAAATGGTGGAGTATATTTGGATATTTCCCATTTGGATGACGATTACATTGATGAAAAACTTGAAACCATGGTTCTTCAGTTTGAAAACGTTGGTGTGGACATTAAGCATGGCCCAATAGAAGTGGCTCCAACCGCACACCACTTTATGGGCGGCCTTAAAATTAATACTGACGGATCATCATCACTTGAAAACCTCTTCGGAGCAGGAGAAGTCTGTGGAGGAGTCCATGGTGCCAACCGTCTAGGTGGAAATGCACTGGCTGACACTCAGGTATTTGGAAAAATTTCAGGTGAAAGCGCAGCAAAAGTCGCAAAAGCAACTGAACTTAAAACCAATGAAGAACAGGTCAAAAAAGAAGCTTCAAGAATTGAAAGCATAATTAAAGAAGGAACAGTGAAACCACAGGAATTTAAAAACAGGATTAAATCATTAATGTGGGAAAAAGTAGCTATTGTTCGTGATGAAAAAACATTGAATGATGCTCTAAAAGAACTGCTTGAAATGCAAAAAGAGCTTGAAAACTTGGATGTAGGCGGTCAAAAACAATACAATACCGATTTGGTTACCGCTCTTGAAGTAGTCAATATGGTGGAAATCTGTATTTTAGTAGTTAAATCTGCAATAATACGTAGAGAAAGTAGAGGTGCACACTTTAGATCTGATTTCCCAGAAACTAAAGATGAATGGAAAAAGAGTATTATATTCAATAAAAATAAAATAGAATTTGAAGCTAGATAGCTTCTTTTAAATTCTTTATAGCTTCACGAGCTTTATCATAAATTTCCTGTTCATCCAAGACAGTCAATTTCTTATTTTCCATTAATATTTTACCGTTGCAGATTGTAGTATCGACATTTGATCCATTTGCTGAGTAAATAATATTGGATGTTAATGTGGAACTGTCTGGAACCATGTTTGCGACATTGGTATCGATTAAAATGATGTCTGCTTTTTTGCCTACTTCAATAGAACCTATCTCATCATCAAGGCCTAAAGCTTCAGCACCTTTAATGGTACCCATAGCAATCGCTTCATGAGAGTTCAACACGTTTGGATTTAAGGTTGAAACCTTTTGAAGTAAACTGGCAGTTTTTAATTCTTCAATTAAGTCTAAATTATTATTAGATGAAGCACCATCTGTACCAATAGAAACACAAATGTCATTTTCAATTAATTTTGAAACAGGAGCAATTCCTGAAGCCAATTTCATGTTACTGCATGGATTGTGTGAAATTTTAACATCATTCTTCTTAATGATTTCAATTTCCTCATCACTTAGCCATACACTATGTGCCGCAACGACATCAGGACCTAAAAAGCCTATTTTATCCAAATATTCAAATGGCCTTAATCCTTTCTCTGCACTTACATCATTGATTTCCTTTTGAGTTTCTGAAACATGTATATGAATTCCCATGTTATATTCATCGGCTAACTGGCGAACCTTAATTAATAAGTCTTCTGAAGCTGTATATGGAGAGTGTGGGCCAAAAAAGACTTTAATTCTACCGTCTGCCATTCCATTGCAGTTTTCAAATAAGGTTAAATTTTCTTTGATTTCAGCTTCCCTTTTTTCAGCATCTCCAAAATCAATCATACCATAAGACAGTACCGCTCTAATGCCTGCTTCATCAACAGCGCGGGCAACATCTTCCATGTAGAAATACATGTCTGAAAATGTAGTGGTACCTGATTTGATAAGCTCAACCGCTCCCAAAAGAGCACCTATATAACAGTAATCACCGTTAAGGTTGGCTTCCATTGGCCATATATGATCATTTAACCAACTGTCCAAACTTAAATCATCAGCCAAACCTCTAAATAAAGTCATGGATAAATGAGTGTGAGTATTAACAAATCCCGGAAGTAATATTTTTCCGCTAGCATCAATGATTTTATCGACATTGCTTTCATCGATTTCATCAGAAATTTCTGCGATTAAATCATTTTTTATTAAAAGAGATTGTTTTTTTTCTTCAAAATTATTTGGGTTTAAAATTAATGCATCTTTGATTAAAATAGTATTATCTGACATAATAACACCTTAAAAAAAATAAAAAAAGTTAAAAACTTATTTATAAGTTTTTAATAGCTAATTTAATATCATCAGCTTTAACAGTTTTACGTTTTGCGATTTTAGCAACTTGATTAGCTTCTTTAGCAACGTCACGAGCAACTTCTTCTAAGTATGCAGCTAATGCTTCTTTTGCATCTTCGCTAACTCTTTCTGCACCAGATTCTTTAATGATTCTTGCAATAGGAGCTTTTGGTATTTCAGACATAATTTTCACCTCACAATAATTATTCAAAACTTATTATTAATAATGTTAATAATAAGCTATTATGACTATTATAATGACTTAATATTTAAATATTTTGCAAAAATTGCTAATTAAACAATAATTAGAATAATAATAATTAAAAGTAATAATTAAAAGTATTTAACAAATGATTAACAATTATATTATAGGAAAAAAAATTTGAGTGAAATGATGAAAATTAAAATTGCAATACCTTCAAAAGGAAGAATAAGTGAACCATCAATAAACATCCTGGAAAAGGCAGGTTTGGGTTTAATAGATAAAAACAATAGAAAACTAATTTCTAAAACATTTAACGAAGATATAGAAGTAATGTTTGCAAGAGCTTCTGATATTCCTAAATTTGTAAATGATGGTGTTGCGGATATGGGAATTACAGGCGTGGACCTAATTCAAGAAAATGAAGCTGATGTTGAAGAGTTATTAGACTTGAGATTTGGACAAACAAAGCTAGTTATTGCGGCTCCGGAAGAATCACATATTAAATCAATCAAAGACATTACAGAAGATATGAAAGTAGCGACTGAATTTCCAGTTTTGACCAAAAAATATTTGGAAGAAAAAGGTTTGAATTTGAAAATTATTGAATTAAGCGGATCTACAGAAGCTGCTCCATTCATTGGAATAGCCGATTTAATTACTGATTTAACAAGCACAGGAACTACTTTAAAAATGAATCATCTTGAAATTATTGACATTATTCTTGAAAGTACAATCAAGCTTATCGCTAATAAAGACAGTTTAAAGGATAAAAGAGAACTGATTGAATCTGTTAGCACAAGTATTAAAGGAGTGCTTGATGCCGATAGAAAAAAATTAATTATGATGAATGTAAAAAGCAGCGATTTGGATAAAGTTAAAGATGTCATGCCTTCAATGGGCGGTTTAACAATATCTGAAGTTTTATCAAATGAAAAAACTGTTGCTGTTCAGGCTGTAATTGATGAAAAACAAGTGTTTGAACTTGTAAACGATTTAAGAAATGCCGGTGCAAAAGATATCCTTGTCGTGCCGATTGAAAGAATAATATGATATAATTAATAAATACTAAGGAAATTAGCAGTAAATTTAATATTAAAGGGTTGATTAGAATTTTTAAATTAAAAAACATAATTTCAATTAAAGACTTTGAAAGGGAAGATATTGAATATATCTTGGATGAAGCATCAAAATTAGAAAATGTTGCTAAATCCAAAGAAATATCCGAAGATTTAAAAGGAAAAATTCTAGGTTTGATGTTTTTTGAACCTTCAACTAGGACAAGAATGTCATTTGAAACTGCAATGAAACGTTTAGGTGGAGATGGTATCGGATTTGAAAATAGTGGATCAAGTTCCGTGTCTAAAGGTGAAAGTATTGCAGATACTGCAAAAATGTTTGAAGGTTACAGTGATGCCTTAGTAATCAGACACGAACTTGAAGGAGTTTCAAAATTTATTTCAGACATTGTTGATGTACCTGTCATTAATGCAGGTGATGGAGCCGGTCAGCATCCAACACAAACATTACTTGACTTATACACAATTAAAAAAGAAATCGGAGACATTGACAACTTAAAAATAGCTCTAATCGGTGATTTGAAATTTGGCCGTACAGTACACTCCCTATCAAACGCTTTAGGTTTATTTAAAAATGTGAAAATATATTTAGTATCCCCTCCTGAGCTTAAAATGCCTCAGGAAGTTCTCCACGATATTAACAAAACCAATGTTACATGGGAAGAAACTGATTCAATAGAAAAAATAATTGATGATGTTGATGTATTATACATGACAAGAATTCAAAAAGAGCGTTTCGCTGATATTGATGACTATTTAAAAATAAAAGGCGCATACAATATTAATAAAAAAATGCTTGAAGGTAAAGATTTGATTGTAATGCATCCTTTACCAAGGATTGATGAAATCGACACAGATGTCGACAATACAAAATTCAACAAATATTTCACCCAAGCAGCAAATGCCGTTCCCGTTAGAATGGCAATATTAAAAACATTAATAAAAAACAACCCTAAATAGTGAAAAGGGTTGTTTCAAGTAATGTTTCATCACACTGAAGTTTAATAATATTTGTTCTTCCTTTTCCACGACCACGTGAAACTGTGTTGGTTGAAATTATACCCAATAATTCAAGTTCATTTATAAAGTCGAATATTCTTCTATAGGTGACTGCATCCTTTTTGGAAATTTCCTTATATTCATCATATAATTTTCCGGAAGATATTTCTTCACCTTGTTTTGTTAAATTCAAAATAGCTTCTAAAACCCTTTGTTGCTGTAGTGGTAATGTGGAAATAATTTCAATAACTTTATTATGCTCTATGGTATCTTTAGCTTTTCTTACATGTTCGCCTGTGACTTTTTCTGAATCTTCATCAAAGGCAAGTTCGCCTGCATTTTTCAATAAGTCCAGCGCATATCTTGCATCACCCTCTTCTTTAGCGGCCATAGCAGAACACAATGGAATTACATCATCTTCTAAGACACCTTCTCTAAAGGACAAATCTGCCCTTTCAGACAATATGTCTGATAATTGATCTGCCCCATAAGGTGGAAAAACTATTTCTTTATCGTTTAAGCTGCTTGTTACTCTGGATTTGATGAGATTTTTAAAGTCTAAATAATTACTGATGCATAAAACAGAAACGTTGTCTGTTCTTGTCAATGTATACAGTATACCATCACCATCTTTATCAAGCAAAATATCTATTTCATCTAAAATAACAATTAAATGTAATTTTTTACCAAATGCGTTTGTCCTGAAAATATCTCTGAATGTATTTACTACTTCCCCTTTTGTCCATCCACGATTCGGAACATCACGGCCAAGTTTATTACATAATTGGGCAAGAACTTGGTATTCAGTAGTATAATCTGTACATCTGATATATTCAACCTTGACAAATACATTCTTTTTTTGAGCAATTTCTAATAGTTGTCCACGTGCAAATTTTGATGCTGCAGTTTTTCCGGTTCCTGTTTTTCCATAAAGGGTGACATTAGATGGTGTTACATTGTTTAAAACATCAACCCAATATTTAGCTATTTGTTTTATTTGTTCTTCTCTGTGTACCAACTTATCTGGTAAAAATCTATGATCCAAAGGTTTTTTATTTATAAATATATTTTTAGATAAATCCCCTCGATCATCTTCTAAATCTTCAAAAATGTTTGACATTTTACCACCACATGAAAATCTTAAAAAATTAATAAGTATAATTTCCAGTGTTAATAATATTATGAACCTAATAAATAAAGGTTTTTATTACAATATTGATGAAAGTTAATAAAATTGTCAAAATTTCAAAAAATAAAATTTCTTAAAAGTTTTAAAATAGCAATTAAGATGTTAATTATTATTATAATAGCAAAATAAAATATTTAAATTAATATTATTAAAAATAACATGGAAATATTGATTTAAATTAAAAACATGAAATACTACTATTTCAAATATAAAATAACAATTTCAAGTGTAAAAATTAAAGATAAACAGTGAAAATAAGGCCTCAGATGGCTTGAATAAGAACATTTTTAAAAAAATTATCATGATTTGTAATTAAGAGAGAGAGGTCTGTTGCAAGTGTAAAATATTTCATGCGCAAAGCAAAAATGAAGACATGTATTTCAAGTGTAAAATCCTTGTGAAAAATATTTCAGATTATAAAATTTCTGAAAAATGAAAATTTGATTGTAAATTGAAAAAATAAAGAAAAAACAGAGAGATAAATTTCAAGTGTTTACAGTTGAAATATACCCCTTCAATCTTAATATACCCTCGTAAACGTTTCAGTTGAAATGCACCTCTCCCTCTCTAAATGAACATGTCATTTTCATTTGAAGGTGCAGGAAGAGTACCGAATTTTTTGTCAATCAGCCATATACAATGTAATTTAGCTTTAAAAACTCTCTTCATGGTCCTAATCAACATATCTTTTGACAATCCATCTTCGAATATCTGTTCAGTGACAACGAATTGCTGTAAAATGTCATTATTGACCTGGAGTTCAAAATCAACCAAAAATGTGTTTAAACCAAAATTTAAATCTAAAATAAAATCTTTTTTTGTTTTTATGTCTGCATTTTCCATCAATGATTTATGTTGTGGAGCTACCTGGGTAGCACATGCAATAATAAGTGAATCTTTACCTTTTGGTTTTACAACATCCATTATATTTTCTTTTGGAAACTCGACAATGAAATGAAAATCAGCATTTTCATCATATTTCATTTCTCTTAAGAGATCTTCATCAAGTAACCATTTTTCTACTTGTTCTTCGATATTCATAATATCAACATTTTATTTTAATTAATAATAAAATATTTATTTTTTTATTATATATATTATAAAGTATGATTGAATTATTTTATTTTATAATATTAGCATTATTGTTTTCAATTGCAATAGATGTTATATTAGGTGAACTTCCAACAAAGGTTCATCCAGTTGTTATAATGGGTTTAATCATAAATTTCTTTAAAGAAAAATATATTAAATTTAGAAGTAGATTATCAGGATTATTATTGGTAATAAGTAGTGTATTGATAGTCATTATTTTATTATATATTTTATATATTATTTTTTCATTCAATGTTTTTTTATTGTTCATTGTCTTTACAGTGCTGTTGTCATCGACTTTTTCAATCAATATGCTTTTAAAAACTGCAGTTGATGTTAAACACGATTTAGATGAAAGTCTTGATAAAGCAAGAAAATCAGTTTCATATCTGGTTAGCAGAAGCACTGATGAACTGACAGAAAGTTTCATTGTTTCAGCTGTGATTGAAAGCTTATCAGAGAATATCACTGATTCATACATTGCGCCAATGTTTTATTATACGATATTTGGAATAATTATCAGTTTATATCTGATCAATAATCAATTATATTATTTATTGTTAATTCCAATGTTATATAGACTGTTTAATACGCTTGATGCAATGGTTGGGTATACGACAGATGAACTGAAAGATATCGGGTTTTTTCCTGCAAAGATAGATGATGTTTTAAATTATATTCCATCAAGAATAGCGGGTATTTATGTTGTTATTTCAGCTTACTTACTTAAATTTGATGGAAAAAACAGTTTTCATGTAATGATGAGGGATGCCAGAAATTGTCCTTCACCAAACTCAGGTTATACAATGGCAACAACAGCGGGAGCGTTAAACATTCAATTGATTAAAAAAGGCACATATGTTTTGGGAGATAGAAATAAGGAAATTAACAAAGATGACATTACCAGGGCCGTAAATTTATCAAAACTAACAATTATTTTATTTACATTGACAATTATAATCTTATTAACATTAGTTCATGTGATATTATGAAAATAGCAATAATTTCTGTTTCAGATAAAGGAAAAAAATTAGCATTAACTATTAAAGAGCATTTGGATGATGATTCAACAATAATTAAAGTAGATTTATTCCATAAAAATGTTAAAAAGTATCTCAAAATTGCATTTTATGAATATGATGCCATTATAGCTATTATGGCTTCCGGAATTTTAATCAGATCAATTGCACCATTCATAGAATCTAAGACTACAGATCCAGCAGTTCTCAACATTGACAATAATGGAAATTTTGTTATTTCAACATTATCAGGTCATTTAGGCGGCGCTAATAAGTTAACAAATAAAATTGCTGAATTGATTAATGCCACACCTGTTATCACAACTTCAAGCGATATTAACAACAAGTTAGGTATTGATGTTTTGGCAAGTGATTTGTATTTATCTATTGAAAATACTAAGGAAATTTTATTCTTCAACAAAGAAATTATTAATGGCCGTGAAATTTCATTGACTATAAATCCTGATAGAAATTTCAATTATCTGTTTGAATATTTAAGCAATAATACACTTGAAATAGATGTTTCAATAAATTATTCTTCAAAAATAAATCATGATGAAATTCATGTTGGTTTGGATGACCATAAATTAATTCTTAAAGAAAAAAAGTTAGTTGTAGGAATCGGCTGCAGGCGTGGAAAAGAATGTTTAAAAATATATGAAGGATTTAAACATTCTCTAAAACAATTAAACATTGACAAATCACGTGTTAATCAGTTGGCATCAGCTGAAATTAAAAAGGATGAAAAAGGGATTTTGCAATTATCTGAAAAATTAGATATCCCTGTAAGTTTTGTTGAATTGGATAAGTTAAAACTTTTCGAATCAAATGATGTTCAAAAGTCAGAGTTTGTAAAATCAAAATTTGGAATTTATGGTGTTTGTGAACCTTCGGCTTTAATAACAGCAGGATTCGATTCAAAATTGATATATAAAAAGACTTCTTATGATGGTGTAACTATATCAATAGCTATTTCAAAATGAATTAAAAGAAAAAAGAGTTAAATTAGATTGATTCTAATTTAGAGAGAACTTCCCAAATTAAAGTTCTTGCGTGTACTGGAATATTTGGATCATTACTGATTTCATCTAATTTTCCTAATACAGTACTTATTTTTACAGATTGATCTTGTTCTTCATCTCTTAATAAATCATTGGATTCACTAGCTGCTTCTCGAATGTTACGAGGTACAGTGTTGTTATCCATAATATATTCAAGTATTTCACATACTTCATCGATAGTTTGATTACTCATAATACCCCTCCAAAATAATTAAAAAATAGTTAAAATTATTAATTTATATATTTGTTCGCAATGTCTTTAAATATTTTTTGGTAAAATATGCAATTTTTAGTAGAAAAATATATATTAAATTAAAATGAATTATTATACATGTCAGATATAAGCAAAACAACTATAAATTTACCTAAGGATTTGAAAAAAGAATTAAAAAAAATTGCTATTGATGAAGAAACTTCATTATCCGGTTTAATCATAAAAATGATTGAAGAAGGAATGTCAAACAGAAACAAAAATGATGTAATTTCAGGTGAAGATTAAATCATATCTTCAGCTGAATTTAACATATAAGTAATAAACTGAGTTTTTGCAGATTCCTCTATGAAAATCGCAAGGGATTCAGCTTCTTTTAAATTTTCACCAACACATATCACACCATGTTTTTTCAAAACAAGTACATCGCTATCACCTATTCCTTCACTTGCTTTAATGGCTAAATTGTCAGATCCAGGTTTTTCATATTCGATATATGGTAAATAAGGGTCTTTGATTTCTCCAAAACCTTCAAGTCTTTTTATTCTTTTATTTGAAAATGCAAATCCTGTTGCATAAGGAGAGTGTGTATGAACTATTGCGCTGACATCATCTCTTTTTTTGTATATTTCCAAATGCATGAATAATTCGGAGGAAGGTTTTCCTTTTGTTAACAAGTTTCCATCCAAATCAACTAAAACAATATCTTCCTGTTTTAAGTTACCTAATGATGTCAATGTAGGAGTAATGGCAACAATATCACCATTCGCTGATTTAATTCTTTTACTAATGTTTCCTGATTTTCCTGAAACTAGATTTTTATTGAAAATGTTATTACCTACATTAATTATTTCTTGAACATTTTTTTTCATATAATACCTCTATAAGAATTTGAAATGTTTATATTTTCCTTTGTGAATAACAGGCACTTCTGCAGGTGTTGGTTCGATATTGTGAATTTTTTGAAAACTGGTTTGGGTCTGAAAAGTACCTGAATTGATTAAATGAATACCATTGAATCTTCTGTATGAGTTCACGTGAATGTGGCCTGTATGGAAAATATCAGGAACTTCATCTATAACAAGATAATCTTCAAGTTCTGAAGCTAATGGTGTTCTTTCACCATAAATTGGTGCTAAATGTCTTTTCTTAAGAATTTCTTCCATTAAAAAGTCACTTTTTTCATATGTAAATTCTTTAACGGCCATCACTAAATCGTCAAAACTACGGCCGTGATAGATTAAAACATTAATGCCGTCTAGGGAAACCACACCAGGATTTGAAATGAATTCCACATTGTCAAGTTCATATAATGCCTTTGCATATTCTTCCGGAACCGCTGGTTGAGGTTCTGCCACTCTAGATGCATCGTGGTTTCCAGGAGCGATAATGATTTTAATATCACTTCTGATATTTCCTAAAAATCTAGCCGCTTCATTATACTGCTCGGTAATGTCTTTGATTACAAGTTCCTGGTCCTGGTTTGGATAAACGCCTATTCCATCTACAATATCCCCGCCAATGATAAGATATTTTACATCTTCAGCAACTCTTCTTTGCTCTTCAGTACCATAATCGCAATTAATCCAATCAATAAATCTTGAAAATGCGTCTTCAAGGAATGTTAAACTTCCGATGTGCACATCAGATAAAAACACGATTCCAAAGTCCATTTCTTTTTCAGGAACTCTTAAAACTCCAGGGAAAATAATTTGTTGGCCGAATGCAAATCCTTTATCATCACTTTTATTTGCAATAACCCCTATAACTTCATCCCTTACAAGCTTTTCGGCTTCAGCAAATAATTCGTCATTGTTATTGGAGAATAGAATGGAAATGGTTCCTGTGTCATCTTCAAATTCGACGATTTTATGACCGTTTTTACTTGATCTGATTTCACGAACCATTAAAATCAATGTTAAGCTGTCTTGAGAATCGTCAATATCGGCAATTTTTGTGTAATTTCTAAGTTCCGGCCTTTTGGAAAGAATATTTTCTAATTTTTCATACCTGCTTTTGAAATAGGAAATTAGATTTTCAAGCTCTCCGCTTGTGTAAGACTTCTTACTGGTATCCTGAATAATTTTGAAGTTATATTCAACGTTGGTTTTTTGGAGATTTCTTTTGAACTGAATTTTTTCGTCTTTAACTGTTTCAGAAGCTTCAACTATTTCCTGATTGATATATTTTTCAGGTTTATCTGAATTTTTTTTGAGATTTTCAATTGAAACAGGTTTTGGTTTTTCTTCTGCTTTAACTTCATTTTTTGTTTGTGTTTCAACTTTTTTTGGTTTTTCAACTTTAGGTTCATTTGTTGTTGGTGTTTTGGCTTGTGATGGTTTATCCTCTGTTTTCACATCATCATCAATTAATTTTTTCTGTTTGATGTCATCAGTCTTTTTGACGTTTCCGGTAATTTCATCAATAGTTTCCCCACTAACAGAAACCAAGTCTTTTGAGGAAAATTTATCACCTTTCAATTTAACTATTAGGGAAGATGCAAAATCTAAAGGATTTTCTGCACTAATAACTTTATCATATGCTTCAGGTGATAGGTTGATTCCTTTTTTTGCAAATTTTAATAGAATTTTATTAGTTGACATATTAATTAATTTTTTTATTTTTTATCTTAATTAAACTTTGAGAATTTTAAGTTATAATATTGATTTTAACATGTAAAATTAAAATTGAATTTCATAGTTATATTTATTATATATTAAAAACTAAATTTATATCATTATAATATAATTGTTATTAATATAAAAAGTAATGATTGTGATAAAATGGCAAATAAGGTAGTTAGAATTATTTTAATAATTGTACTATTTATTGTATTTTTTGAATTAGGACTTTTCGGTTCCTATACTATTGTAACATCCGAAGCTCCTAACATTCAAGGATTAATAGATATGCAAATTTCAAAGATATCTAGTTTTTTCAGTCCTGAAAAAGTTAACGATGTTTTAATTAAAGATCCAACTCCTGTTACTATTAGCAATAAAAAAGATATAGCTCTTCAATTGGAGAGTTTGTCGCAGGTTGATGGAGTTAATTACGAGTCTATTAATGTAACTACATATGAGGATACTGAAAACAACGAATTTAATGTAACTATTGAAGCTTTAGGTTATGCTTCACCTAATTCAACATCAGGTCAAATTGTCATCAGTCAAACCCCTTCATATAAGATTATAGCAAATGGTGTTGCATCTTATAAAGGAACAGGATTGCTTGTTGATAAAAACACCGTTACAATAAATTCAGTTTTAAAACTATACTAAGATGATAAAATGATTAATGTAATTGGTATTGGTCAAAACAGAGAAAATATGACTTTAGGAGCTTTAAAGGCTATTGAAGAGTCTGATATTATTATTGGATATAAAAAATATATAGAGCAAATTGAAGATTTGATATCTGATAAAGAGATTGTTAAAAAAGGAATGGGCGATGAGATAGTTAGAGCAGAGTTTGCAATCAAAAAAAGTTTAGAAGGCCATACAGTTTCATTAATTAGTTCAGGAGACCCTGGTGTCTTTGGAATGGCAAATGTATTATATCAGATAGTCAGTAAATATGAAGATGTTGAGATTAATGTTTATCCTGGTGTATCAGCTCTAAATTATGCATCAAGTCATTTGGGCGCTCCTTTAAATGACTTTGCAGCAATTAGTTTAAGTAATATTTTAACACCTTTATCTGAAATTGAAAAGAAATTGAAATATGCACTTGAAGCTAATTTAATCATAGCTATTTACAATCCTTTAAGTAAAACAAGAAGAGAACCTTTTAAACGATTTAAACAAGCTGTAATCGATGTTAAAGGTGAAGATACATTAATAGGTATTGTAGATAGTACATATGAGCCACCAAAAGAGACAATAGTGAAAGTCAAAGACTTGAGTGAAGATTTGGTTAACATGTCCTGTACTTTAATTGTTGGCAATGATTTGACTTATGTTCAGGATGGAAAACTTGTAACACCAAGAGGATATGTAATAAGGTCTCAGATTCATCCGTTATCACAAAATCATTATGAAAAATTCTTGAATGGTGAAATTGCTCATGGTCCTAATCGTGAATGCGAGTATTATCCATGTCACTACGATGGCCAATATTGCGATTTCTGTTACTGTCCATTTTATCCGTGCGGAGATTCTTCAACTGGCGGAGAATGGATTAAAGGCAAAAATGTTTGGAACTGTAAGGAATGCACATGGTTGCATGATAAGGACAGTGTCGAATGTTTAAGAGAACCTTTAGAAAATATTTTAGAAGATTTTCAAGATTTAAAAGCTAAAAAGAAAACTTTATTAAAACTTAGAAGAGCATGCTTATTAAAAAATAATCCAAATGACCTTTAGGTGAATTTAATTGTCAATCAAAAATTTATTAATTGAAATGAAGAACATGTCTGAGCTGATGGTGGATTTAGCCTATTCTGCTATATTGTTTAATAGTAAAGCAGCAGCTGAAGAAGTTCTTACATTGGAAAATGAAGTTAATTCGATGAATTATGAAATCAAAAAGGAATCGTTGGTTGCAGCTAGATCGTATGAAGACGCAGAAAAGTTGACAGCTTTACTTGAAATAGCAGAAGCTGCTGAAAGTATTGCAAATGCGGCAAAAGATTTAGCTGATTTAGTAATTACAGGTTTTAAACCACATCCAGTTTTTAAAATGGTTATGGAAGAATCAGACAAAAGCATCGTTAGAGTGATTGTTGATGAAAAATCAGACCTCGCTAACAATAGCTTAGGTAATTTGCTTTTAGTTAACCGTACTGGAATGAGAGTAATTGCTATTAGAAGAGGAACTTCCTGGATTTACGGTCCAGATAAAAATACAACCATTTTACCAAACGATACATTAATTTTAAAAGGTACAGAAGCAGGTGCAGACTTATTGGAAAAACTTGCAACTGCAGCTTGTTCCCTTGAAGATATTCCAGACGAATTGGAAGACGAAGATGATGATTAGAAGTGATTAATATGATTATGGGTAGTGATATATATGAAGGGCAGAAGTCCGCAGAAGAAGATTCGCAGTTCACTATCCGTATCTGCATTTTCTGAATTTTACGAAATTCATAAAAGTTCAATTAAGGAAGGTTTAATCGCTCTTTTAATCTGTGCTGTAGGAGATTTGATAGCAGGAATTATTTTAGGAAAGATGACCTTTTTCCTTGAAGCATTTCCAGGACTTTTAGTTATTATTCCTGGAGCTATTGGAATGAGGGGAAACATTTTTGGTTCTTTTGCTTCCAGACTATCAAGCAATTTGCACATTGGTATAATATCTCCTGAATTTGAGTTTTCAGAGCAGCTGAATTATAATATTTTTGCATCATTTGTCTTAACATTGGTTTTATCAATATTTTTAGGAATTGTAGGTAAATTATTCTGTATCCTACTACATTATCAGTCAATGGAATTGATTGATTTCATATTAATCTGTACAATGGCAGGAATAATTTCAAATCTTATAATGCTTCCAATAACCATGTTAGTTTCATTTAAAAGTTTTGAACATGGATGGGACCCTGACAATATTACAAGCCCAATTATAGCAGCTTTTGGAGACCTGTTTACTTTACCTGCTATTATTGCATCAATTTTCATTTTAAATGCTTTAAATGTTAATTTTATTTTTAAGGATGTGACACTCGCCGTTATTTTGATAGGAGTTCTGATAGGATTTGTCTATTGTTACAGATTATCTTATGAAACCAAAACAATTTTAAAACAGTCAACTCCTATTTTACTTTTATGCTCCTTTTTGGGAGGTTCAGCAGGTGGAATTTTAAACAGTTCAGTTGAAACATTACTTACCAATCCAAGCTTGCTAACATTGCTTCCATTGTTTTCAGGAGAAAGTGGAAGTTTAATAAGTATTTTAGGTGCTAGATTGTCTTCAGGTCTTCACTCTGGTCTGGTGGAACCACTAAAAATACCTAAAGGAAATACAATTCATAACTTTATTATTTGCTTTATTTTAGCCATTATTGTTTTTCCATTCATAGGATTTTTAGCAGAAAGTTCATCTTTTGTTCTTAAAACAGCCGGAGTCGGATTTACGAATATTTTATTAATAAGTACAATTGCAGGACTTATTTTGGTTACTGTAATGGTATTTCTGGTATATTATGTTTCTACAATTTCATATAATAGAAATTTAGATCCGGACAATATTGTAATCCCTATTTCAACAAGCATTACAGATTCAATTTCAAGCTTAATTTTAATATCCATTTCCTTGCTTGTTTTAGGCGTTTTAATCTAAAACCAGGCTTTCAAGATTAAATCACAATCATTTGTTCTAAAATAATCATAATTCAAATCATGCATTTTGAAGTTTTTAGGAACACACACCAGCACGGCCTTTACATTTGGCTTATTAAAATGTATAAATACCACAGCGCTTTCATCATCATAAAAATTAATTTTATCGTTTAGATATATCATGTCTGAACCCGGATTTTCCCAAGGCCGGCTTTTAACAACTCGTGTCGTATCTACAATAAATTTTAAGTCATTTTCCTCCTTCGAATCTATCAACAAATAATAATTTGATGTTTTTAAGTTGCCTTTAAATACTTTAAAATAATTGCAGCTGCAGACGTCTTGGCTATGCCTGTGGTTACACTTGCCTCCGTGCTTGAAATCGTATAAGACAAACTTTTTATAAAAGTCACATTTAACAAATCTGTTGACTGAAAATACATCTCCCTTTTCATTATTGTTTCCTATTTTTACACTTGAAATTGAGCTTTCCCGTGGAATCAGCTCCATAGAAGTTTTAATTTTGGAACCGAATAGCTTTTCATCGACCAGTTTTTTGTAACCTTTTCCAAGTGCAATAAACTTGGAATAGGAAACGCTGTTTGGAACAATTTCGCCTTCCTCATTTACTATTGCAAGACCGGGCGTTCCTTTACCATATTCTTGCCAGTTTTCAGGATTTCCAGGATTGTTAACTAGATTGTCAACTATTTCTGTAATTAATGTTTCCATATTTTCCGTTTCTGCAGTCGTTATAGCTTTGTTTGTCAGTAATTCAGATGCGTTAAGTACCATTCCCATTATCATCAGCAATGTTACCAGCATGATAGCTATTTCAACGGCCATATTTCCCCTGTTATCCATCATCTCTATCCAACCCCGTATTTTTTCCTGTGTGAACTGTCTAAAATCAAGCTGTCAATGTCATATTCATCAATTTTTTGGCCGGTGTAGTGGTCATGAAATATTACATGGTCTGAACATGAAATCGAATCGTTTTTAAGTGGAGTGTGAGTTTGAATAAACACTTCAAGTCCGTAGTGAGGACATGTTCCTTTACCCTCCAGTCTGCAGAGGTAACAGCTCCCATCCCGGCTTTCATGAAAATACCCTTTCTTTAAACAATCTTTTAGAACTCCCGGATCGCCATGATGTATGTAAGGATCATAGGGACATTTTTTGATTGTTAATGGTGTAGTTGCAAAGGCATATGAAAATGGAGAGTCCAAATTACGAAGTTTAAGGTATCTTGTAAGGGCATTGAAATAGTTAAGTTTATCCCCATCAATATAAATTCCGGATGCCACACTTAACTTGGCAAGAGGCAGCGGGTCTCTGAGTCCTTCAATCGAAATGTTCTTTTCGATGATTTTAGAGTACCTGTTTGAATTCTTTCTTATATCTAGTTTAACTTTAATCAGAACTTTCCATGGACTGTCAGTCGGTTCAACAGACAACACACTGGAAGATATTTTTGCATCGTATTTTTCTTCCATTTCAATGTTTTTTTCATCTAATTTTTTATTCAGATTCTTTTTGATTTGATCTTCACTGTCAAAAAGCTTTAGGGTCTTGTAAACCTTGTCACAGGCGTCGTCAATGGACTGCCTTCCTAAAATTTCTATATTATTTGAGTAGTCATCCACTATATATTTGAAGTTGTCATTTTCATAAGAATCGATATTTTGATTTTCAATATAATTTATTGCCGTAAAAACAAAAATGGCCACCAATAACAAAGTTGCTATCAGAATAACAGTTGTACCAAGTATTAAATTACCTTTTGAATCGATTTTCATTATTAAAAATATAACCTGAATTTATAAATTTATTTTTGAAGTGCGACTTTATGATTTTGCACAAAAGTATTAATAATCCTTAAAAACTCTAAAAATAGTAATAAAAAAAATAGTTATTTATATTATCAATTAGATATTATACATATTGAAAATATATGGAGGATTTACATGTCAGACACTGTTAGAACATGGCGTCATATTCAACAAAGATACAATCTTATCGGTTCTAAATGTACCACATGCGGAGAATTATTTTTCCCATCTCGTGTAGTTTGTCCGAATTGTAGGAGAAAAGGTAATCTTGAACCATTCCAATTCAGCGGAAAAGGCAAAATTCACACATTTTCTATAATCAGGTCAGCTCCTGACGACTTTAAAAAAGCAGCTCCTTATGCAGTAGCTGTTATTGAACTCGAAGAAGGCGCTAAATTAACATCTCAACTTGTAGATTGCGATGTTGAAGATATTGAAATTGGCGATGATGTAGAAATGGTATTTAGAAGAATCAGAGAGGATGGAAAAGACGGAGTTATCTCCTATGGATACAAATTCAAAGTTATCAAATAATACTGCTGTTATTTTAGTAAGTCATGGAAGTACCTTGCCTTACGCAGAAGAAGTATTTGTAGAAATTAAAGAAAAATTTATCAAAAAATCTGAACTTGCAACTGAAATAGGTTATATGAAAGTTTCCGAACCTACTATTGCAGGGGCTGTTGAAATATTAAAAGAAGAAGTCGATGATTTAGATAAAATTATTGCGCTTCCTGTATTTTTAGCTCCAGGTATACACACAAATATTGATATTCCAACTTTATTAGGATTAGAACCTTTGGAAGTTGATCCAAGATGTCCTGATGGAAATTATCCGCCGGAACATTATTTATCAATTGCTGATGATGTTGATTTTGATGGCGAAATCCAGCTTTTAGGTTCAATTGGGCCTCGTGATGAACTTTTAAACATTATTAATAAAAGAATTAATGAAGCTCTTGAGGATTCAAAGTTAGATAGTGATGCAAAAACTGGAATTTTGCTTGTTACACATGGTTCTAGATTAAATTATAATAAGGAATTTGCCACTGCATTATTTGAAAAATTCGAAAAAACCTGTGATTTACCATCTAGTTTTGGATTCATGGAATTATGTGGTCCGAGCATCCCAGAATCTATAAATAAACTTGTAGATGAAAATGATATTGAAAGGTTAATTGTAGTTCCTGTGTTTATTGCTCCGGGAATGCATACAACTCACGATATACCACATATCTTAGGATTTTTGGAAGCTCATGAACATGAACACCATCACGATCATGACCATGGGCATGACCATTCACATGATTTGACTCCTGTTGAATTTGATGGTGAAATTTTATATCCAGAACCTATTAAAGCGGATGATATATTAATTGATATTTTAGTTGATATGGTTAACGAAGCTTTATAGCTTCGATATTTTTTTTGAAAAATTTTTTTTTCAAGATAACTTAATAAAATTTAACTTATAACTTAATAAAACTTGATTACGGTGTAAATTATGTCTGATAAAAAAACTGGAATTTTACTTTTAAGTCACGGATCCAGATTGGATGATGGTGAAGAAGTAATTAAAGCTTATAAAGAAATGTACGAAAAAGAATTTCCTGAAATCCCTGTAGAATATGGATTTATGGAAATCAGAAAACCAGGTATACCTGAAACAATTAAAAAATTAACAACTGAAAATGATTTAGAAAAAATTGTTGTTGTACCTGTGTTTGTTGCTCATGGACTTCACACAAAAAGAGACATACCGGGCATGTTAGGTATTGAAAGTGATTTTGATGAAGAATCAGTTTCCGGTCATCATCACCACCATCATGACCATCATGATCACCATGACCACGACCATGATCACGGACATCATCATCACCATCATGACCACGATGATGAAAAAGTCGAATTCGATGGTGAAATTGTCTTGACAGATCCTTTAGGAATCGATACACGTTTATACGAAATTATTAAAGACAGAGTTTCAGAAAATTTATAATTCTGAAACAATTTTTTTCTATTTTTTTTCTAAATCATTAAATATTTTAATGAATATAATATCGTTATGAACAACTTTTCATAGAAAATATGAGGATGAGTTGCATGTTTAAACGATATTATGGTTTTATTTTAATTATAATGATATTTCTATTAATTCCGGCTTCATTTGCTTTTGATAATGAAAATTTAGAGGCCGATAATCAACTAATTGACAGCAATTACGTTGCTGAAAGTAATGATTTGCCAAGTGAGATTCATGTCGATGTCGAAGGAAGTGATGATAATGATGGAAGTTCATCAAGTCCAGTTGCAACTATCAAAAAAGCAATAAATATTTCTTCAAATCACACAAGGATAATAATTCACAGTGGAATTTATAGGGAGAATAATTTAAATATTACAAAATCTTTGGATATTATCTCACAAGGCGATGTTATAATAGATGCTCAAAATTCAAGTAGAATTTTTACAATTAACACCAAATCAGGTAAGGACAATGTTTTGTTGTCAGGAATTACCTTTATCAATGGTAAAGCTTACCAGGGCGGAGCTATCTATATTAGAAATGCAGTAACAACAATTCAAAATTCTCAATTTTATAACAATACTGCTTTGGCTGAAGGCGGAGCCATTTATTGGAATGCATTAAACGGAAAATTAACAAATACCATTATAGAAGATAATTATGCCCGTGACGGATCTGGAGTAAGCTGGGGCGGAAGTGATTCCGAAGACATTTTTGGTGTTAAAAGTGATTATGGAGAAATAAGTAACTGTACTTTCACAAACAATCATCTTATGCAAGATGAAGATGCTTGCATTTGTCTTTCAATTTATTCTGACTATGTTACAGTTAAAAATTCTAAATTTATTAACCATAATGCGAAATTTAACTCATCTTTTGAAGTTTTATATATTAATGGAGATTATGGAACAGTTTCAGATTGTTTGTTTGAAAATAATTCAATGACAATGACTGGTGCTTTAGGTTTGGATGGAAATTTTGCCCAGGCTTACAATAACATTTTCATCAACAATACTATGTCTTTTGATGGTTCATTTGGTGGAGCTATTGGAATTCAGAGTGAAAATGCAAATATCTACAACAACACATTCATCTCTAATGGCGGCAATAATAGTGTTGGTGGAGCTATTTTTATAAATACAATTGAAACATTTAGTTTTAACTTTATAAATATCACAGACAATGAATTTATTGGTAATTATGCTTATAATGGTGGTGGAATTTATACCACAGCCAAATCAAACATGCTCACATTAATGATAAAAAACAATAGTTTTGATGGTGAAACTGCTGCAAACGGTGCAGCTATTTATGTCACTGATGTTTATAATCCAGTTATAATTGAAAACAACAACTACACTAACTTAATTGCAAAAGATAGTGCTCAAATTTATGCAAGTCATTGTATTTTAGAATTAAACAATAATTTAGTTAAAAACTGCACTTCTCAAAACGGAGGATTTATTTTCACTGATGGAGAAATCAGGTCTCCAGTTAGTTTAAAATTCAGTGATGTTGATTGTATCGTTGGCCAGCCTGCTACTTTAATGGCCAATTTATTTGATGATATGAATAATACAATATCAACAAAAATTATTAGCTTTACACTCAATGGTGAAAAATTAAACGGTAAAAAAGGTTTAAATAATCTGACTTTAACATTTGACACTATTGGTATTTATAATATTTCCGGTTCATTTGAAAGTCCTCAATTAAGTGTTGAAAATGGAATTTTAACTGTAAATAAAGGGGCAATTATTAATATTTCAAATATTACCAGTTATGGAAAAAATGTTAGTATCAAAGTAGTTTTAACTGATGATAAAAACATGCCACTTGCTCAAAAAGATATAGTTCTCAACTTGGATGATTCAAATTACTTATTGATCACAGACAATAATGGTATAGCTCAAATTAGTAAGGATTTGGATTATAAGAACTATATTGCTACAGTTACTTTCAATGACATTGAGTACAGCGAGGTGTCTTGTGTATTTACAATTTCAGTTCGCCCAAGCATTAATGCAAGCGACATGACACGAGCATACAAGTCCGATTATGATTTTAATTTCACATTAGTCGATAAAGATGGGGTTCCTGTAAGCAATAGCGATATCAACCTTTTGGTTAATAATAATGATTATTTTGTTAAAACTGATGAAAACGGAACAGCCAGATTAACCAACTTAAATGTTGGATCATATATTATTTGCATTTCTAATCCCGCAACCGGTGAAATTGCAGCTAGAAATTTAAAAATAGTTAAAAGAATATCTGGAAATACTAATGTTAACATGTATTATGGTGCAAATAAGTATTACAAGGTTCGTGTATATGCTGATGACGGCAGTATCGTTGGAAAAGGCGAAACTGTTAAATTCACTATCGGCGGAAAAACTTACACCCGTAAAACCGATGCAAATGGATATGCATCCTATAAAATTACACAGGCACCTAAAACCTATACAATAAAAGCATCATACAAAGGCGTTACAGTTTCAAATAAAATCATTGTAAAACCAGTCTTAACAGCTAAAAACATTTCCAAGAAAAAAGCTACAACTATTAAATTTACAGCCAAACTTGTTAATACAAACGGTAATCCTTTAAAAAATAAGAAAATAACCTTTAAAATAAAAGGAAAAACTTACACTACCAATACAAATGGTAAAGGAATAGCCACTATATCTTTAAAGAACTTAAAAGTTGGAAAGTATACTATAATATCCAAATATGGTTCATCTTCTATTAAAAACACTATTCAAGTTAAAAAATAACTGATGTATATGTAGTATGATGATATTCACAACGAGTTAGTTTATATGCAATAATTATTATAATTATTAATTGATTAATTTAGTATTTACTATAAGTAGGGTAAAAAATGTTTAAAAGGACTAATAAAATATTCATATTATTAATTGCGTGTTTATTATTAGTTATTTTCTCATATCCATGCTTTGCATCGAATGAAACTAGCGTTCAATTTGATGATTCATTGGCCCAGGTTGATAATGCTGAAGATATTTTGTCTTCTGGTGACAATGTGCCGTTAGGCGTTGACTATTACTTTAATGGTTCATCTGACGATTCCGGAGATGGGTCTGAGGACAGTCCATATAATGAACTAACATTAGCACGGATGAAAACCGGTTCTACTTTACATCTAGCTAATGGAGAGTACAATTTAACAAATGGGAAAACTTTAACAAAAATCACAATCATTGGTGAAAATCCAGAAAAGACTATTATTCGGTATGTAGGCCCTTCAAATGCAGGTAAATTCAGTGTTGGAATTGATAATTATTTATTGTTAAGCAATGTTACTTTCATTGGATTTAATTTTGATGTTGAGGGTGGAACTTTACAAGCGAACAATACTATTTTTAGAGATTCACAGGCGTTTCCCACTTATTCAAGCGCAACAAACCTAGTTAATTCCGCTTCAAATTCATTCGGCGGCGCAATTTATGGTTATGATTATCAATCTTATTCAAGCACATTCCTACCTGCGATTTATTTAGATAATTGTACATTTATTTCAAACACCGGAGAATATGGCGGAGCCATTTGTATGGATAATGGTGATTTGGACATTACAAATTCCCTATTTATCAATAATTATGCATATAACTTCGGAGGCGCTATAGCCGCATTTTATGGAGCAAATGTCCGTGTAAAAAATACTAAATTTATTAATGATACCTCTATCAATGATGCCGGAGGCGCAATATATTTAATTCATTCGACATTATCCGCTTCCAACATGACTGCAATCAATTGTTCGGCCACATTCGGGTCTGTTGTAACCGCTCTAAATTCCACAACTGCAATTTCAAAACTTAATGCAGTTAATAATACTGCAAAATATGATGGTGGTGTTATTTATCAGATGTATAATGGAATTACTATTATTGATTCATATTTTGAAAATAATAGGGCTTCAAATGGTGGAGCGGTTTTTGTTAATGATGCGGAAATATTCAATCTCGAATACAATACTTTTTACAATAATTTTGCTTATCAGACTGCTGGAGCGGTCTATTCACTTTTAAACAATAAGATATCATTTAAAGATAACAAGTACACTAACAATAAAGCGAATAAAAGTGATGATTTATACCAGACAGACAGCATAATTTTAGACATTGGAAACGGAAATTACACTCTGTTTTACAATAATTCTACTTTTGATGGAGTTATTCCAAGCTATTATAGTCTAATTGATGAGGGTCACGTAACACCTGTGCGTGATCAACAGAGTGGTGGAAATTGTTGGGCGTTTAGTGTTATAGCAGCGTTGGAATCTTCTATTTTAAAGGCATCCGGCATAAGTTATGATTTTTCCGAAGAAAATGTTAAAAATTTAATGCAGAAATATTCGGATTATGGCTGGGCCGGAATTGAAACCAATGATGGCGGATATGATGAAATGGGCATTTCCTATTTTGTAAACTGGTTGGGGCCTGTAGACGAGAGTATTGAGAAATATGATGATTACAGCATGTTATCACCTGTTTTGAATGCTATAACTCATGTTCAAAATATTATTTTCCTTGGGCGTAATACTTATACTGATAATGATGGTATAAAAGAGGCAATAATGAGATATGGGGCTGTTTCAACTGGAATTTATTATGATTCCACATATTTCTACAATTCTAAAAATTCTTATTATTATTACGGTTCAAGTTATTCAAACCATGCTGTAGCTATTGTCGGATGGGATGATAATTATTCCAAGGATAATTTCTACTATAAGCCTGCAGGAGACGGTGCATGGATTGTTAAGAATAGTTGGGGTGAAGATTGGGGAAATAAAGGATATTTCTATGTTTCATATTATGATACAATGCTGGCTAAAGTCGGAGATAAGGACTATTCATTTGCATTTGTTTTCAATAGCACTGAAAGATATGATAAAAATTACCAATATGATGTTGCTGGAAGAACTGATTATTTAGTAACTGGAAATAAAACCATCTGGGCACAAAACATATTCAAATCAACCGACAACGAGATTTTGGCTGGAGTATCAACATACTTTAGAAAAACTACTGATTGGGATTTGTTTATTTATGTAAATGACCAGCTTGCTTTAACCCAAAATGGAACTTCAAATCCGGGTTATTATACTATTGAGTTAGCAAACAAGATACCTCTTTCCGTTGGCGACGAATTTCGAGTTGTTTTTAAGTTTTATAATAGTGAAGGTGCAGAATTTGGAATTTCCGAAAGGATTTCTACAAATAAACTAACTTATGCTCCTGAAGTGTCATTTTTCAGTTTAGATGGTGAAAATTGGACAGATTTATATAATTTTGCTTTTCAAACGGAAGTTGACAACGGCCATACCTATCTATCTCAAGTGGCTTGTATTAAAGCATTTACTGTATTGTATGAACTTTTACCTTCTGTAAAATTGTCTGCAACCAATGTTTACAATGAAGCTAATATCACTGCCACAGTTCTAGATCAATACAATAATCTTATTCACTCTGGTGAAGTTATTTTTAATATAGATGGCAGCAATTATACTGTAAAAATTGAGAACGGAATTGCCAATTTAAACCATGTATTTAATGAAAGAGGATTAAAAAATATTGTAGCTTATTATAAGGGCGTAAATTCAAGTTTTCTATTAGATATCACCAAGTTAAATATCAATCTTGGATTGAATATTCAAAAAGATAAAAATAATGTTATTTTAACATTAAAATCTCCATTTGATGTGAATACAACCGTAATTTTAAATTTAAATAATAAAATCTCTTATGTTGATCTTATTTGTGGTAGTGCTAATTTGGTTTTAAATGATTTGGATTTCGGAGAATATGACATTAAAGCTACAGTTTATGATGATGCTTATGCAAGTGAGTTAAGTTCAGGATTCAATATTACAATTTCTAAAACCAGGATTATAGCCAATGATTTGGATAGTTATTATACTTTTGAAAAACAATTTTCCGTAATTTTAGAAGATATTTATGGCCAACCGGTCGTTAATCGCCTAGTTTCATTTATTGTAAATGGTAAGTCTTATGCTGCAACTACTGATGAGATGGGTGTTGCAACTATTTTGGTTAAGTTAGATAATGAAACTACTAATAACAAGGTAAATGTAATCTTTTATGGCGATGAAAGGTATTTCGAATCAAATGCCGAGTCAAATATTTATCTAAAACCGTCAGTTGTTTTATCTGATAAGGTTAACTATATTACTAAATCCAGTTATGAAATCACATTACTTGATTTTAATGGAAACCCATTGAGCGTCAATAAAGCTAATTTAATTACTGTTGATGGCGTTTCATACTGGGAAATTAATAATAATTTAGGTCAAATCTCATATAATCTTAATTTAAGAACAGGAAGTCACACTATTGCCGTTACAAATACATTCACTGGTGAAAGTGTAACCCACACTATTAATTTGGTAAATCCGCTAATGGAAAATAAAAATATTAATTGTTACTATCTTTCAACAACTTATTATAAGGTAAAGGTTTACGGTAGTGATGGAAATGTAGCTAAACCGGGCGAAATTGTAACATTTAATGTAAATAAGGCAACAACAAAAGTTAAAGTAGGAAATGACGGTTATGCATCTTTAAAAATTAATTTAAATCCTGGAACATATACAATAACTGCTACATATAACGGTTATAAAGTGTCTAATAAAATTACAGTCAAGCCTATTTTGATAACTAAAAATATTTCCACAAAAAAGGCAAAAACCATTAAATTTACAGCAAAACTTCTAGACAGCAAAGGAAAAATTGTTAAAAATAAGAAAATTACTTTTAAAGTTAGTGGAAAAACATACACTGCTAATACTAATAGTAAGGGTATTGCTACTTTGAGTTTGAAGAATTTAAAAGTGGGCACATATAAAGTCATTACAAAATATGGTAAATCAAGTTGTACCAACACTATTAAAGTCAGAAAATAGTGTTTTTTCAACTTTTTATCCTATATGCTCTCTTATTGTTTATATCGAGTTAATTATTTGCTATTCTAATCTTAGTTTTTTATATAATTAAATTGATACTTTTTATTAAACTTTAATTTTAATCATGTCTACTTTTAATTAAACATATGTCATTTTTGTTACTAAAAGTCGATTTTTGATGATTTTAAAAAAAGAAAATAGGAAAATTTGATTCCTATTTTTTTATAGTTATTGTATTTTTCACACTGGATTGGCCATAATAGGTATAAATTACGTATTTTCCAACTTTAAGGTTTTTCAAACTTACTGTTGCAATTCCGTTTTTATTGGTTTTTGCAGTGTAGGTTTTTCCTTTGATTTTGAATTTTACAGTTTTGTAGGACAACACTTTTTTACCCATATTCAACTTAGCGCTGAATTTAATGATATTACTTTTCTTTTTGGACATGTTTTTAGTGTTTATGACCTTTTTTACAACTATTTTATTTGATTTTGTAACATCTTTATAAGCTGTTTTTATTGTATAGGTTCCAGGTGTTAAAGAGATTTTAAAATATGCATATCCGTTTTTATCTGTTGTTCTGGTGTAGGTTTTTTTATTTACAGTGATTTTAACTTTCTCGCCAGCACCAACAGCATTTCCGTTCCAACCATAAACACGTACTTTATAGTTTTTAGATTCTGAATAGTACATATTAATATCGCTAGCAGTTAATTTGGCTTTTGAATTAATTATTACTGTATTTGAAGTTGAAGATCCACTATAAACCTCGTTTCCACCATATTCAACTAAAGCACGATAAGTTCCTGGATTTTGTGTTAACAGGATGCTTACAATACCATTTGAATCAGTCTTTAAGTTGTAAACTTTATCCAATGTAATGTTAATTGTTTGATTAGCAATTGGAACTTGATTGTTGTCTGTTAACCTTACAATGAATGGAGTGCCATCATTATAATTCATAGTGATGTTTGATGTTTTTAAAATAACATCCAAATACTTAACCGTAATTGTTGAAGTTTTATTTGATGATTTGTATTTTCCTCCAAGGTAAGTTACGGTTACATCGTATGTTCCAACACTTAAATTTAAATCTAAGCTAGCTGAACCGTTAATGTCTGTTTTTAGTATTTTTGTAATATTTGCAAATTTCACTGTTATTTCATGATTGGCTAATGGATTGTTTTCACTATCTTTCAACATCATATTCAATTTACCGGTGTTTGGAGTTGTATTTACTTCAGGAACCTCTAAAATCACACTATTGTCTTTTACTGTGATTGGTTGGGATTCACTTTGGATGTCATAGGTAATTGTTAAGTTATATGTTCCATTTACTTCAGGCAATGTCAAGTTGATATCTGCTGTTCCATTAGTTACAAAAATAGCATATGTTTCATCGTTAAATGTGACTGTAATATTTTCGTTATCTAAATCATAGCCATTCACGACCACCAATACCGGAACGTTAATTTTTTCTCCACATAATCCGGTCTTATTTTCAAATAAAATTACTATATCATAAGGAAGTGCAACAACAATGCTTGTTTTAACTTCTGCTAAATCGCCATTGGTATAGTCGGCTGATACTAAATACATTCCAACAACAGAAGATTTAAAGTTTACAGTAGCCACGCCGCTTTCAAGTGAAAATCCATCCTCATCAACGTCGCTGCCTTGAACGATAAATCTGATGATTCCACCGGAAATTGAATTATTCATGTCATCTACAACAGTAGCATTAACATCAATTGTTTTTCCGGCCAGTAACAAAACAGTATCGTTGTTATTGACTGTCACGGTTAAATTTCCACTGATGTATCCCTCTAAATTGAAAATATGGTTGTTCCCATCTCTTGATATGCAGCTAGTTATAGTGTTGTTTTTAAGTTTTACACCAGCATAATCAATGAATATTGAAGATACGTAGTCAGATACCAAATTTTTGAATGTATTATTTTCTAAAATAACAATGGATTGTTCCAAATCAACATTTCTTACATAAACTCCTGCTGTGGTCGATGCTTTATTTGAATCGAAAATATTGTTGCTTATTATCATTTCTTTAAAGATACAGTAGGTTTCATATCCTCCCTCGATGAAAACTGATCCTCCATAAACTGCTGAATTATTGATAAAGGTATTATTTGAAATTTCTATTACTTCATCCCCGTAAAATCCATTGTAAATAACTGCGATGGCACCGCCATTGTAACATTTTTCACCACCATTTCCAATAAAAATGTTGTTGTGGATTTTTGAGTTTAGGCTGTCAATTTCAACTGCTCCGGCTCTTGCACTTTCAGTTGAATTAATAGTATTGTTTATAAATTTACAGTTGATAATTTTTGAACGGTCTCCATCTGCTTGGATTGCAGGGGCCTGATCCATTGTGTTATTTTCAAACAAGCATCCATCAACTGTAAGGTCATCACCGTAAAGGTGCAGGCTTCCACCTGTTGATCCCTGTTTACCTTTATTATTTGTAAAATTTGAGTTTATAACTGTAACATTGTTTGAATATATTGCAAGACCCATACAATTTGCGTTTCTGTTTGCATTATCGTTATTTTCAAAAACGGTATTTATGATTAGGCCGTTTTTCCCACCTTTTTCATATGAATTTTCTTCAAGACCTCCCCAACTCACTGCTGAAGCGGTTCTAGCTCGGTTTAAAGTAAAATAAGAGTTTGATAAAATTCCGTTGTCTGCATTCCAGTATATTGCCCCGCCTTCAACTGCGGTGTTATTTATAAAAGTACAATTGTTGATTGTTACTTTTGCATCTTTGATAAAAATTGCTCCCCCGTCAGTGTCCCGGCCATTTATAAACAATATTCCACTTATTTTAACTTCATCATTTGTTTCAATATTAATAATTCTTGATTTTTTATTAGCATCAATAGTCACGTTTCCTTCAGCGGAAATATCTAAACCTGATACAATATTTAGGTTGGATTCTTGATATATTCCTTCTGTTATTATAATTTTATGATTTTTCGTATTGTTTGCAAGTTTAATTGATTTATTGATGGTTTTTACGGGACTTGCTTCAGTTCCACTGTTTTCATCACTGCCATCAGGTGAAACATAAATAACCCCATCATTTTCATCTTCACCAATAATATCTGTCGTGTCATTATTTGCGGCAAAACTTCCTTGCACAACGACAAATAATAATAAAATAGCTAAAAATGCTACAATAAATTTTTTATGGTTAATCACGTTATCATCTCGATATGAATAATTCATTATTATAGTTAATTTTATTAATTTTATCAATATTTAAATTTTAATTAATTTTTCAATGTTATAAACTATTTTTTCATTTATTAACTTTTTTTACTCTATTTTATTCAATTTAATGAAAATTAATATATATTATACTTAATATAAATTAAAATGTTATAAATAATAATTCATTTCGTAATTATACTTGGAGGTTATTTTCAAATGTTAAAGCAAAATAAACGTATATTACTTGCTTTAGCAGTATTATCTGTATTATTATTAATCCCATGTTCATTTGCGACTGATTTTGCAAATGAAACGGTTACTAGCGATGTTAATGATGATGTAGTTGCTGCCGATGGCGATGTAATATATGTTGATGAAAGCACAAATTCAATTTCTGACGCTGTTAATGAATTTAATTCGTCTAAAAATTCATATATTAGCATAAAAAACGGAAATTATAAGTTTAATTCAGAAGTTGTTTTAAACAAAGATATCGTTATAATTGGGGAGTCAAAAACCGGAACAGTTCTCGACGGTCAAGGTATCACCTCAATTTTTAAAGTTTCTACAAATTCAAAAATAATGCTTATAAATCTGACTTTTAAAAATTCAAAAGGCAATGGGGCATTATGTCTCGATTCTGGCGATAATATAGTGGTTGACAATTGTATCTTTGACAATAACACCGCAGGAGCTATTTATCACAAATCTTATTTTGGGGCACTGGTATTGAATGTTTCAAACTCAATATTTAAAAATAATTTCAATATTGATGGTGGAGCTATTTATCTATATCGCGGAAGTTTAAATGTTGTAAATTCTATTTTTGAAAATAATGCTGCACCAACTGGTGAAACTGATGCTTCTCAAGGAGGAGCTATATATGCTGGTGGAGGAGCTATAAAAACCATTTATATTGATAACTGTGTATTCACTAATAATACAGCTACTCATGGAAGTGCAGTCTCACAAATTGCAGACGGCGATTTATACATTTTCAATTCCATATTCAGTGAAAATGTAGCACCTGGAAATAGCAGATATAAAATTAATTCCAGTGTTATTAATGTTAAATCCAGTTTAAATGGAATAAATCTTTATTTGAAGAATAATACAATTGAAAACAATGTATTAAACAATGAAATTGCAACAGACAGTAAAGTCGTTGTCGATTATTTAGATAAAAATGCTAAACTTTTTGCAAATAGTTTGGATAAAATTTATGGTGACGATTACAATTTCAATGTAAAATTAACAGATCCTAATGGCAATCCAATTTCAGGCCAGGAAATCACAGTTGTATTAACAAATACTTATGACAATTCCATTACCACACTTTCAAATATTACTAATTCAGAGGGTATTGCCGTAATTTCACTTTCTAGCCAAAAACCTGGCAAATATAATGTTGTAAGCCAATTTGCGGGTGATGAAAACTATAATAAAACAAGCATTAAAAACACTCTTTCTATTAAAACAGAAAATGAGTTCAATATAATTGTTGAACCAAGTTATATTGCTATTAGTGAAGGGGATTCATTTAATATAACCGGATATATCTATGATGAATATCTAAATCCTACAAATGATTGCAGCGGTAAAAAATATTCCGTGTCATGGCAAAATTATCATGGCACAATCAGTGTTGTTGAAGGCGGACTTTACAAAGTTGATGGAAATAAGTTCACCTTTGATATTAACAGATGTCATTTGATAACCCAGGAAAAACCATATACAATTTATTTCAACATTTCAGGTGTTGGATCTGCTAAAATCATTGTTGATTTATCTAAAAACTTAACTAACATTGATTTAAACCTTGAAACTATCTATGTATCAAAAGATGGTAGCGACGAACAAGGTACCGGTGCTAAAGACAGTCCACTTGCAACTCTTCAGACAGCTTTTGCAGCTAACGCCTATTTGGGTGGTGGAAAAACAATCGTAGTAGGTGAAGGAACCTATGAGATTTCAACATTTACAATTGTTGGGGACGTAACAATCGTTGGAGACAAATCCAAAACAGTCTTGAAACAAACAAACGGCAGATTTGGAATGTTTGAAATTGAAAATGGAAATACAGTAAGTTTTGTAAATTTATCATTCACTGGAGGCTATGCAACTCCTGAACCTGAAGGCTTAATTCATGTAACAGATGAAAGTAATGTTTATATCAATAATTGTGAGTTTTACAATAACTACGCAATGGATGGAGCCGCTATAGCTATTAGCAGACACGGAAAAGTTTATGTAGACAATTCCTATTTCCACGATAACAGTGCTAATACAAGTTCCAAAGTATATGGAATCGGCGGAGCAATTTATGTCCATGATTCATGTTATTTATATGTAACCAACTCCCTGTTTGTCAATAACACTGCAAGAGACGGTGGAGCAATATTTTTAGGATTTGGAAGTGAAGCAGATATTATTAACTCAACATTTGAAAATAACAAAGCGGTAATGACCACACTTGGAGAAGGTGGCGGAGGTGCAATATTTACAAGAAGTTTAAACCTCAATATCTTCAATTCCACTTTCAAAACTAACTATGCAGACCTCTACGGTGGAGCAATATATCTCGATTATGGAGACATAGAAATTGAAAAGTCTTACTTTGAAAATAACAATGTAAAACGAGGAACTAATGAGAAAGGAACTGCAATAGAATCAAGCTATACTAGTTACAGCAATATTACAATGCACCATTCAGTATTGATTTCCCAAGATTCAAATCCAAATTATGTTGTGTTCATTCACAATATTGATGAGAATAATACTGTTGATTTAAATGATAATTACTGGAAAGTAAAATCATCCAAATCAAACACTGGTGCTTCTCAAGAAGTAAAAATCCAAATAAACTTTGACAATGGTTTTGTTTATTCAGGCGACATGGTTGAATTTAGCGTTGATTTAGTTAGTTATAATGTACAAAATGGAACAAGTCCTTTAAATGGATTTGTCCATGATTTAGCATTGAAAGTTATTCCTACAATCGGAAACATCTTAACTCCAAATATTATAGTAAAGGATAACAAAGCCAAATTTGTTTACAATGCAACAACTATGGGTCAGGAAACATTTTACTTTGAAAACATATTTAATCATACTACTTATAAGTTCAATGTTTATGACGGTTCTGATAAACTCAATTTAACTCACAGCATTGATATTAAAGCTAATAAAACATCCACTATTACTGTTAGCTTTGATGAAAATGCTACTGGAAATGTTACAATCAGAGTTAATGATAATGAATATTCAGTTGAAATAAAAGACTCAAAAGTTATTTTAGAAATCCCTACAACTCCTGGAGACTATACTGTTGATATAATTTATCCAGGTGATGACACTTACAGGGGATTCATAGAAAAAGAATCATTTAATGTAGCGAAATATGCATCTAAACTCATTGCTGAAAATATTACAGTATATTTCAATGGCAAGTTCGAAGCGGTCTTAAAAGATGGGGATGGAAATGTTATTTCAGGCGAAAAGCTCAATATCAACATTAATGGAACTGAATATAGCGCAACAACTGATGAAAATGGTGTCGCAACACTTAATTTAAACCTTGCTTCTGTTGGAGTTTATGATGTAATAACCAAATTTAAAGGAAATACCAATTATAATTCTTCACAAACCACTTCAAAAATTACAGTAATTTATACTAATGTTAAATTTGTGGTTTCTGATGTTGTAATAACTCCGATTAGCGGTTCATTCACTGTAAAACTAACTGATGATGAGGGCAATGCTCTTAATAGAGTCAATGTTTTAATTTCAATTAATGGGACTGAATATAATCTTAAAACTGTTGAAAATGGTGAAGTAACTGTTGACTTGACAAATAATGGCCTTAATGCAGGTAAATATGATGCAATTGTAAGTGTGCCTGCCAGCGGTGTTTATCGTGCTAATAGCACTTCTGCTGTAATCACAGTTGAAAAAATACCTTTAGAAATCAAAACTCAAAATATCACAGTATTTTTAAACAATGTGGAGATTAACGCTCAATTGGTAGATTTAAATGGAAATCCAATTTCTAATAAAACTTTAGCATTCAAAATAAATGATAACTCAACCGATGTAATAACAAACGAAAACGGTAAGGCAAGCTTAAAACTTGATTTGGCTCCTGGAACTTATGCCGTTGTTGTAAGTCTTAATGAGGATAAAATATTTGCAGCTAATGATTCAACAGCTTCTGTTAAAGTAATTTCCAATCCTGTAAATATTAATGCTCCGAATGTTACAATTTACTCTTCCAATGGCCAATTTAAAGCTAGTTTAACTGATGCAAGTGGAAATCCAATTTCAAGTGAATTGATAGTGACAATAAATGGTTTAAGCTATATTCTTTCAACCGGTGCTGATGGATCTGGAAGCATTAACTTGAATTTACCTATTGGAAATTACCAGGCTTTAGTCAAATTTAGAGGAAATAACGTATTCGATGAATCAAGCACTATTTCAAATATAACAGTTTTATCAAGCATTGTTTCACAAGACGTTAAAAGAGCTTACAACAGTCCATATGATTTTGAAGCAAAATTGCTTGATGCAAATGGTAATGCATTAGCAAATGAAACTGTTAGTTTAATTGTCAATGGTGATAAGTATAATGTTACAACAGATTCTGACGGAATTCTAAAATTAGCTGAGAAATTAAGTGTAGGAAAATACGCAATAACTATTACAAATCCGCAAACTGGTGAAGAAACAGCTAATTATGCTGAAATCGTTAAAAGAATAACTGGAAATGCTAATATTAACATGTATTATGGTGCAAATAAGTATTACAAGGTTCGTGTATATGCTGATGACGGCAGTGTCGTTGGTGAAGGTGAAATTGTCAAATTTACTATTGGCGGAAAAACTTACACCCGTAAAACCGATGCAAATGGATATGCATCCTATAAAATTACACAGGCACCTAAAACCTATACAATAAAAGCATCATACAAAGGTGTTACAGTTTCTAACAAAGTTGTTGTAAAACCTGTTTTAACAGCTAAAAATATTTCCAAGAAAAAAGCTACAACCATTAAATTCACAGCCAAACTTGTAAATACTAACGGTAAAGCTAATAAAGGAAAAACAGTTAAGTTTAAAGTTAAAGGTAAAACTTACACAGCCAAAACAAATAAAAATGGAATTGCAACTCTTAACTTGAAAAACTTGAAAGTTGGAAAATATACCATTACAACTACATTTGGCAAGTCTACTATTAAAAACACTTTAACTGTTAAATAGATATTTCTGGAGCAATTCTGCTCCTAATTTTTTATATTTCAAGGGGGAATAATTATTAAAAAAAACAAATGTTTGATTTTTTTATTGATTGGTTTAGTTTTGTTTTTCATCATACCATCCAGCTTCGCATTAAATCAAACAGATGATGGTTCGGACGATATCGTAACTTCTGATCAGAGTGATGTTTTATCTGCCGCAAATAAAAATTATTATTTTAATTCATCAGCAGAAAATGATGGGGATGGAAGTCAATCAAAACCTTATAAATATTTAACCACGGATAAAATTGTTGAAAATTCAATTATTCATTTAGCAGATGGTGAATATCAAATAAATGGTAATAAATCTATTAATACTGTTTCATTTATAGGTCAAAGCAGCCAAAATACCATTGTTAAATTTCAATATGATTCTTCTGCTTTTACTTTCTGGAGCAATGTGAAACTTATAAATTTGACTTTAATTGACATGCCTATATGGAATTATGGAACTTTAAATGCTACAAATGTAGTCTTTAAGGATTCTGTAGGATATTTAAAAAATACTGGTGCTACAAATAGGATAAATTCTGCTACAAATTCTTTCGGCGGTGCAATTTATTGTCCGGAGTATCAGTATTCAGTAGCTAATGTTTATATTAATAATTGTACATTCATTAACAACACTGCCGAGTATGGTGGTGCTATTTACATGTACGGCGGCAATTTAGATATTAAAAATTCAATATTTTTAAATAATTACGCTTATAATTATGGTGGAGCAATTGGCTGTGAATATAATTCTAAGGTAAACATAGATAAATCAAAATTTATAAATTCCAAATCACTCAACGATGCCGGGGGAGCTATTTATATTAAGGATTCAAAATTAACTGCAGACACTATAACTATTTTAGATTCACAGGCTACATTCGGTGGTGCAATCACATCCTTGAGCTCAACATTCACTGTCAATCGTTTGAATGCTACAAACAATTCGGCAAAATATGATGGTGGAGCTATTTTCCAGTTTTATGGTAGTTTCACATTAAGAAATTCTAATTTCATTAATAACTCCGCATCCAATGGTGGAGCAATGTTCATTGACAATACTACTTCAACCATTCTTTATCAGAATGTTTTTAAAAACAATACCGCTTCAAATTATGCGGGGGCAATATACTCTATTTTAAACACTAAAATCAGGGATAATTTCAATGAATATTATGGCAATAAAGCTAATGTTGAAAATGACTTTTATGATACTTCTTCAGTAAGTTTGGTCATTGGAAGCGGTAATTATACAATGTATAAATCTGATTCAAACTTTTCAGGAGCTCTTCCAAGCAACTACAGTTCCCTTGCCAATGGATATGTTACAAGCGTTAAAGACCAACAGGCGGGAGGAAACTGTTGGGCATTCGCAGGCCTGGGAGTTTTAGAAGCTAATATTTTAAGGGCTTCAGGAGATAATCTTGATTTGTCCGAAGAAAACATGAAAAATTTAATTGAGCTTTATTCCGATTATGGATGGTATATGGAAACAAACAACGGTGGATATGATAGCATGATTTTGGCTTATTTATTGAGTTGGATGGGTCCGGTTTTAGAAGAGGATGACCTATATGATGATTATTCAGCGCTATCTCCACTATTAAACAGTGTTATGCATGTTCAAAACGTTAAATTTTTCAAAAGATCATCCTATACTGACAATGATGAAATTAAACAAGCGATTATAAAATATGGTGCAGTCGGGACTGGAATTTATTTTGATTCAACATATTTTAATAAAGAAACTAACTCATATTATCAGTCTATAACTACAGGCTCTAATCATGCTGTAACTATTGTCGGATGGGATGATGATTACTCAAGAACCAATTTCATCAATCGCCCTAGCGAAAATGGGGCATGGCTGGTTAAAAATAGTTGGAATACCGACTGGGGAAATGAAGGTTATTTCTATGTTTCTTATTATGACACCTCATTTATACATATAGGTGATAGTGAAGGTGCATATACTTTTATTTTAAATGATACAATCAAATATGATAAAAATTACCAGTATGACATTCCAGGAAAGACAGATTACTTCATATCCGGAAATAAGAATATTTGGTATCAGAATATTTTCGAATCTACAGGTGATGAGTTTTTAGCTGCTGTTTCAACCTATTTTGAAAAGGAATGTGCCTGGGATTTATATGTTTATTTAAATGATGAATTGAAAATTGTTAAAAATGGCACTAGTGAGTGCGGATATTACACAATAGATTTAGGGGATTATATTCATCTTAAAACTGGTGATAAATTTAAGGTAATTTTTAAAATAACTTCAAATGGGGCCAGTTTCCCTGTAAGTGAGAAAATTAAATCCAATAAGATTCTATACAAAGAAGGCATTTCATTTTTCAGTACTGACGGTAAAAAATGGACAGATCTATATGATTATGTAACAAGTTACAGCGGACATTCTTACTATTCACAGGTGGCATGTATAAAGGCATTTACCTTCATTGATGAAATCGCTTCCGATATTACATTAAATGTTTCAAATAAAGGTTATAATCCTGTCGAAATAGTTGCAAATGTTATAAATCAATATGGAAATCCTGTCAGTGGAGGAAATGTTACCTTCACAATTAATGGCGCGGAATATGTTGCAAATGTGAAAAATGGTATAGCTAATCTGACAGTTGAATTGGAGGAGATGGCTGTAAGCAATATCGAAGCAAAATATAATAATGCTGGTTATTTGACATCTACTGCTAATACAACCACAACAGTTAACAAAAAATCAGCAAAACTGGTTTTAGACATTGTACAGCATGCCATTACAACCACCATTACAGTAAATATTTCTAAAGTAATCAATGAAACCATTTTAATTACATTAAATGATGATTTAAGATACACTGTAGATTCTGTAAATGGAATTGCAACCCTTGTCCTAGAAAATATTGAAGCAGGCAATTATACGGTTAAGGCATCTATCTTAAATGACACTTACGTTAATACTGAAGCGTATAAGGACTTTAATATTGATGTTAAACCTACTAAAATCGTAGCTACTGATTTCACCGCTTATTATAATGGAGGAAACATATACACAGTTACCTTAACAGATTTGTATGGCAGTCCAGTTTCAAACCGTGAAGTGATATTTTTAATCAATCAGAGATCATTTAAAAAAGTCACCGATGCAAATGGTACCGCTTCAATAGTTATTACATTAACTAATGGAGAATATAATCTTGATATTCTGTTCAATGGGGATGAAAAATACATCAATTCTTCAGCTAACGTCACAGTAACGGTTAAGTCAACAATAATTCCAAATGAAATTAGAAATTATACTTTAAATTCAATTTATTCAATTATATTGCTTGATAAGGAAGGAAACAAATTGAATAATACCAATGTTTCCTTAAATGTTGATGGAAAAGCGTATGATTTAATAACTGATGAAAATGGTACTGTTTTATTCAATGTTGACTTTGATATTGGAATGCATGCCTTGAGTCTGGTAAACCCTCTTAACGGCGAAAAATTTGAGGATGTCATTAATGTATATCCTAGAATTACTGAAAATAAAGGATTTACAATGTACTTTGGCAGTGGAGCTTCATATAAGGTAAGAATATCTGATGATCGTGGAAATTATGTTGGTGCAGGTGAAAATGTAACCTTTACAATCAATGGTAAAAAATACACCCGTCAAACAGATAGTAACGGTTATGCAGCATTCAAAATTACATTGGCTGCAAATACATATACAATTACAGCTGAATATAAAGGATTCAAAGTATCCAATAAGATAACCGTTAAACCTGTTTTGACTGCAAAAGACGTTACCAAAAAGCAAGCCAAAACAATTAAATTCACTGCAAAATTGGTCAATAAAAATGGAAAAGCTTTGAAAAATAAGTATGTCACTTTTAAATTTAAAGGAAAAATCTACAAAGCCAAGACAAATTCCAAAGGTATTGCTACCCTAAGCTTAAAGAATTTAAAAGTTGGAAAAAGCGTGATTTATTCAATTTACGGAAATTCAAAAATCAAAAACACAATAACTATTAAAAAATAATATGGGAGAAAAAGCATGTCTAAATTAAAAAAACATTCATTATTATTGGTTTTAATAATGTTAATTTTAATTTGTGTTCCAATTTCATTTGCCAGTGATTTAAATAATGCTACAAATGGAATTGATGATTCTTCTGAGTCAATATCTGAAAATGATGAAGCATGGGTTGATTTAGAAGAAAATTCATATAATGTAGATGAAGATGACAGTATTGAAATAACCGGGAATGTTCACATAGATATTATTGACGGATCCTATCCTGGCGAGCTGAACATACAGTGTCAATACGTTGATTCAAACAATATTACAAGAAATTACATAGCTGAATATGATGGATATTCCTTCACATTTGATACTTCAATATTTGAAGGTCTAACTCCGCAGAACAGTCCTTACATATTAACATTTTCTGCTGTAAAGGATGAATTGCATACGGAATTTACAGAATGGTATTATATTGATGAGATAGCTCCGGCAACAGTTTCATTAGTTGTTAATAAAGTAATCGAATTGGGCCCTGTTGCACCAGCATATGAAACATTCACACCTAATGGTAAGATTTATGTTGCTGAGAGCGGTAGTGATGAAAACACCGGTTTTAGAAAATCAAAACCTCTTGCAACAATAGAAAGAGCTTTAGAAGTAAATGAGGAAAACGGTTATGGTTATGAGATTATTGTAAGCAAAGGTTTGTATGTCATAACCGAAAGCTGTACTTTAAAAGGTAAAGTTAAAATAACAGGAGATGGTGAAGCGGAGTTTATCAACGGCGGAACCGATGACGGATACATGTTTTTCACTTTAGGAGATACACTTGTTGAGCTTAGAAATTTAATATTTTCAGGCGGTAAAAGCGGAGCAATTTCTGGAAGTACCACAATTGGAGGCAGTGGAAATGCAAATAAGGTTCTAAACATTATTAATTGTACATTTGCCGACAACAGCGGATATGTTGGAGCAATTACAACATACTCAAAAACAACAATTTTGTCCTCTACATTCATTAATAACAAGGCTAACGGTTATACAGGTTACTTTAGAGGTATAATCAGTGCCCGTGATAACTTTTTGAATGTAAACTTCTGTACTTTCATAGACAATTCACTTGCAGCCGACAATCCGATAGTTTATTCTGTCGATTCAGTTAAAACCAATGCCAATTATAACTTCTGGGGAACAAATGACGGTCCTAAAAGTACAGACACAGTTGGTAAAAAAGTAAAAACTGATAAATGGATTGTAATATCTCCAAAATTAAGTAATGAAAGTGCCATTGTTGGAAATACATATGATTTCAATGTTAAATTTTTATACACAACTTCAAATTCACAGTTAAGTGAAATTAAAGCACAAATGCCTGATCTGGCTATTAATTTAAAGACAGAAACAGGTAAAATAGATTCAACTTCAGTAATTAAAAATAACATTTCAACTACAAATTATAAAGCTATTTTAAGAGGATACGATACCGTAAGTGTATTCATCGGTAATAATTTCATTGAATCTACTACATTTTTTGCAGAAGTGCCTGAAAGCGATAAAATCTATGTTTCACCAAACGGATCAGATAATGATTCAGGCAATCAAACCAATCCTTTAAAAACTATCCAATCCGCCATTGATTATAATAATGCATTGGGTGGAGGCAAAGTAATTATTGTTTTGCCTGGAAGTTATGTGGCACATGATTTAAATATCACTGATGAAATCATTATTTTAGGTCAAGAAAATCCTGTAATCGATGTTAATAACATTTATGTTGATGCAGATACCTATATTTACAATTTAACATTTGTCAATTCAAAAAATACTGCAATTTATCATAATTCAAGCGATTTAAGTATTTTTAATTCAATATTTGAAAACAACACTGATGTAATAGTTTCCAACTCCGGCAAATTATTGATTTCCAATACTAAATTCAGCTGGAATAATGGAACTGTTATTTCCACAAAAGCCGAAACAACTGTCGAGGGTTCTGAATTTATTAACAACAATGGAAATATTTTAATTGAATCTGATGCCTCAATTATTCAAAACGTTTTTGAAAACAATTCAGGCGTTAATGGCGGTGCAATATTTGTAAACGCAACTGCATCAACTGTCAAAATCAACAGTAATAGGTTCTCATCAAATAAGGCAAATAAGGGTGGCGCAATATTTGCCGCAGTGGCTTATGCCTGTATAATTGACAATAACGTATTTGAAAAAAATACTGCTGATGCAATCTATTTTGCGCAATCCAAGACACTTAACAATTTAGAAAATAACATTTTCGCTGATAATGGCATTTTTATCAACTCAACAAGTGTGGACATGTTAAACAACACTATGAGTGGAGTTGAAGTTCCTATCAAAGCTAATAATGCAATAATTGGTGGAATAATTTTAACATTAAATGAAAACAATACTATAAAACTTAAAAACGGTGAAATTAAACTTAATGCAACCGTAAGTGACGATATGGGCAATTTAATTGATGGCGGAGTTGTCAAATTCACCATTGATGGAACCGAAATCGGGTCAAGCAATGTTGTAAGCGGTAAAGCTGCCATTTCAAAAGAGTTGAATACTGGTGATTATTTGTTGTCAGGCAGTTATTCCGGATCCAGCATCCTTTATCCGGCAAGTGATATTAGAACTTCACTTGTAAGAATTAATGTTGTCGATAACTGGTTTATTAATGAAACAGGTTTTGAAACTCTACAAGAGGCAGTTGATGCGGCAGGCATTAATGACGTGATTAAAGGAACCTCTGTCATTCATTATGAGCCTATTATTCAAATTGGACATAGGACAAGGCCTGCAGAGCCATGGGTAATAAATAAAAATATTACAATTACATCTTTAGGTGATGAAGCTATTGTATTGAATGCGACAGACAGATATCAATTTTACATAGATTATTACTCCAATGTAACCTTTAGAAACATAATTTTCACAGGTTCCAATAATCCTAATGGTTGGGGTGGAGCTATCGATTCAATGGGTAAAAATACAATTGTAGTTGAAAATTGTACTTTCATTGACAATATTGCAGAAAAAGGAGCAGCAATCTTTGGTTACGGTAATTTATTCGTTAAAGATTCAGTATTTATTAACAATAGCGCTACCGTATTTGGAGGAGCTATCGTAAAAGATGGTGATGGCGACTTTTTAATCGAGAACTGTAAATTCATCAATAACTCCGCTTTCACATATGCCGGTGCAGTTGATACAAGAGGATATTCTGATATTAAATCAGTATTCAAAAACATTACTTTTGAAGGAAACACCGCAACCTGTGGAGGTGCCGTATTTACAAATGGTTATAACGTGACATTCATTGATTGCGTATTTAACAATAACAAGGCAATTGATAAGGGTTCCAATTATGATCCGTTAGGTGGAGCGTTATATGCTCATTATGGTGCAACAGTATTTAAAAATGTAAATTTCACAAATAACTTCGCTGAAGGCTCAGGTGGAGCATTGCAACTTGAAAACAGTGTTTCTTCTGTTGTTGATTCACAAGGTAGGCACATAACAATTTATTGGGGAATTTTAGAAAATTGTTTAATTGAAAATAACACTGCTTTAGGTTATGGCGGAGCGATTTACACTGGAATTTCCCTTAGAACATACATCAACATTACAAATTCAATCATAAGAAATAATACGGCTAAAAACGCAGCAGTATTTGCTAATTTATATGGATTTTATACATTAAACAATGTCACTGCTGAAAACAACAGGAATACAATCGATGATGATGAAATCAATGCACTGATGTATACATTAGGTATGTATTCTTTCCCTGAATCTTATTATTCAGATATTACAATTTTCAACTCCACATTCAAAAACAATGATGCAAAGAAAGTTTTAATGTCATATACAATTTATTCATCCGTTAAATTAGAAAATAATGTATTTGATGGAGAAGGACAAATACTTTATGTCACAGATTCAGATGCCACTTTGATAAACAACACTGAACTAAATCCTAGAAATGCAATTGCAATTGAAAATGACGGTATGTTGGCGTTGGAGAACAATAATTTCATAAATCCTATTAAAAATACAAGAATCATCAAAACTCCTACATATATTGTTGTTTTAGATAATAAAACAATCGACGGGGAAATTGATGATACTATTGAGCTTGTATCAAGGTTAACTGATGATAATAACAATACAATCATTGGCGGAGATGTAGTATTTGTAGTTGGAGACAGTCAAATACCGGCAATCCTTAAAAATGATAAATATGTAGCAAACTACACAATTGTTTCTGGAAATCAATACATTGGTGCAGTCTATAATAGTACAGGACTTTTAAATATAACCGCTAGAAATGCAACAATCATTGGTAAATCAACTTTAATTATCATAGCTCCAGATGCTGTATATTATTATAAGAATTGCAAATACAATATAACATTAATCAATTCTAAAAATAATCCTATTTCAGATATAGTTTTATCAGTTTTAATAGGAAATACAGAATATAATGTGGATGTGGATGCAAATGGTGTCGCATTAATTGATTTAAGTCTTAATTATGGCGAATATGATGTTTTAACTAAATTTGATGGCAACAGCAGATATAGTCCGATTAATGTTAGTTCCAAAATAACCATTAATCCAAGCATAGTCAATACATCTGGCCTAAAAAGAGCCTACAATACTGATTATGATTTTAAAGTGACATTTTTAGCAAAAGATGGCTCACCGCTGTCAAACAGAAATGTTTCATTTACTATTAATGGTGAAAAACAAATTGTCACAACAGATTTAAACGGTACAGCTATTTTAACCAACTTAAATGTTGGAACTTATGATGTTGTAACCTCAAATCCAGAAACATCCGATGAGGCTATCTTCAAATTGTCCATTGTGAAAAGAATTACTGAAAATAAAAATCTAGTAATGGATTATAGGGATGGATCCAAGTTTAAGGTTCGCATAGTTGATGATGATGGCAGTTTTGTCGGCGCCGGTGAAATTGTAACATTAAAATTGGGTGGAAAAACCTACGGAATAAAAACAGATAAAAATGGATATGCCAGCATGACAATTAACAATCAGCCTAAAGCATACACTATTACAGCTGAATATAAAGGATATAAAATATCCAACAAGGTTACAGTTAAACAGGTAATCAAAGCCAGCAATCTTTCAAAGAAAAAAGCGAAAACCATTAAATACACGGCCAGTTTAAAAACTTCTAAAGGTAAGGCAATTTCAGGTAAAAAATTAATATTCAAAATAAAAGGAAAAACCTACACTGCCAAAACCAATAGTAAAGGAGTAGCCACTGTATCTTTAATGAATTTAAATGTTGGCAAGCATACAATATTAATTAAATATGCCGCAACATCTGTTAAAAAGACAATTACAATAAAAAAATAGAAGTTTTTTAACTTCTATATTAATTTTTTTACAATTCGTCAAATTATTTTTTTTAAATAAATCATTGTTGAATAATTTCATCAATAATTGATTTTTTTCCTTTTTTTGTTTAATAAACAGATTATATATGTTTTTTTAATTTTAATAGTTTTAATACATATTTTTTTATCATTATATTGATAATTTAGTAATTTTTATATATTGTCTGTGAGATAAATAAATATCGTTATGAATTTTATTTTCATTTCGTTTTATTTAATTTATTCAAGGAGGAAAAAATTTAATGTCTAAGATTAAAAAAAGCTCGCTATTTATTTTATTAGCGATGTTAATATTATTGACAATACCAATGGCGTTTGCAAGTGAAGTAGATACTAATGCAACCGCCGGTGTTGATGATGCTTCTTCTGATGTTATTCAATCTAGTGATGATTCTCAATTATCCGATTCTGAAAATGGATTTTACATTCATGACGCTCCGATTGAAATAAATGAAGGAAGCAGTGTTACAATAATTGGGGAAATAATGTTAGATGGCAATAATGTCTGGGAAGACTTGAATTTTAAATATTCATATGTAGATTCAAATGGTGTTACTCAATCTAAGAATTTAGAGTATAGGCCAATGGATGATACTGAATTTAAAATTGTTATTTCTAGCTTAACTGCTGCTAAAAGCCCATATGTTGTAACATTTAGTGTAATTAAAGATGATTTATATGATGATTTTACAATATATGGTGAAATTCCTGATGAAACCGTAACTATCACAGTCATTGGAACTAACACTCCAATAGAAGACCCTGCACTTCCTGAGTATACTACAATTACTCCTGAAGGCAAATTATATGTTGATGATAGTACTGGAAATGATGAAAATGATGGATCTGAATTGGCTCCATATAAAACCATCCAAAAAGCTTTAAATCAAAATAATGCTTTAGGTGGAAATTATGAGGTTATTGTTAATTCAGGAAATTATAATGTGTCCGGTTATACAATTTTGAAACCTGTTAGACTTACTGGCCGTGGAAAAGTAATAATCGATGCTAATCAAAATGATTATCACTTTTCTGCTAGTGCAAATACCGTGGAATTTTATAATTTAACTTTTATCAATGGTAAAGGTACTGTTGGTTCCTTATCCGGTTCTTCAACAGGTGGTGGAAGTGGAAACACAGGTAAAGTGTTAAATATCGTTAATTGTACTTTTAAAGATAATTCTGGTATGATTGGCGTATTACGTACTTATGCAACCACCACAATTTTAAATTCTAATTTTATCAATAATGTAGCTACTACTGGTTCAACTGGTTTTGGAAACATAATTTATGGTGCTGAAAACACTTTAACTGTGAATTTCTGTAATTTCATAAATAATACTCCAAAAACAGGTAAAACCACTATTGATTCAGTTGCAAAAGCTAATGCTAATTATAACTTCTGGGGAAGTAACAACGGACCTTCCACTACTGATATAGGTGAAAAAGTTACTGCCAGAGCTTGGGTTATTTTAAACGCTACTTTAGAGTCTGATTCCATTTTTGCAGGTAATAATTACACTGTAAACATTAAAAATCAGTACGTTAAAGGTGAACAGGGAACTGGAGATTTGGATATTGCAATGCCTGATTTGGAGGTTAGTGTATCAGCTGAAGAGGGAGCCATAACCCCTGCTAGTGTAGTTGTTTCTAATAATTTAGGAGAAACTACTTATACTGCACCAAAAACTTCCGATGATGCTATTTATGTAAAACTTAACTCAAACACTCTCAAAGTTATTAATGTAGAAGGCATTGTTGAACCTGTTGCTCCTGAGTATGTTTCTACTCCTACTGTTGAAGGTAATAACAGTGTAGAATATACTAAAGAGTCCAGTGTCATCGTTTATGTAAACATTACTTCCGATAAGTTAGATGCTTTCTTTGACCCTTATGGTGGAGGATGGGCTGTAGATGCTTATATTGATGGTGTTGCTGCCGGTCTTGATTTGAGGGATGCTAGTGAAGGTTCTTTTGTCTTTGATTTAAAAAACATTGATGATAAGTTAGTTGCTGGTAAGACTTATAATATTACTTTCCGTCCACCTAAATCTGCTTTTGACCCTTATTATGGTGCTCCTGACTTTGATAAGTCAGTATTCAATAATTTAACCGTAACTGTCAAAACAAAAGAGGTAACTCCTACCAGTTATGATTATGAAACTAAAATTACTGACCCTGCTAATGCTACTGTTGATTATGTTAAAGGTAGTGATGTGACAATTACTGTTACAACTACTTATGATAGTTCAATGGACTATTTAGGTTACTCAAAGATGTATGCTTACATTAATAACGCTTCAACTGGAGTTATTGTTAAAAGTACTTTGTATGATGAAACTCCAGGTAATGTAGTGTCATTTAGTTTCAAATTAAGTCAATTTGATGCTAGTTTAACAAAATCTGTTAATACTATTGTATTCCACCCTGATGAGAATTATTATGGATGGGCAAGTATTGAAACTTATAATTATCAGACTTTGACTGTTAATATTGCATCTGCTCCTGAACCTGAGTATTTGTATGTTTCTACTCCTAATGAGGTTAGTGTGAATTATACTAAAGGTGAGTCTCGTAATGTTACTTTTACTTTGCAATATGGTGATTTAGACTTGGATTATGTTGATATTGCTGTGT